>CAMDEA010000028.1 GCA_945893045.1 Planctomyces sp. SH-PL62 | reverse complement strand
AACGCTCTGGTGCTCGTTGGAATCTCCGCAACGCCGAATCCGTCTCCGCCCTGACCAACCTCCGCGACAGCAATCAATGGCAACCCTATTGGTCAACTTGCGACACCACAAAAACTTAACACCGCCAATATCTCTGGGCACACCCGCTTGTCGCGCATAGCGGGTTTGACGTGATGCCATTCGACAACGCGACTATCCGACGCGATACGGCAGCGGCAGACCGGCCAGTCCGGCGCGGAGGTTTTCGATCGACATTTCGATCATGCAGCGGCGCGTGCGATCCGAGGCACTGCCCAGATGGGGTGTGAGCACGAGATTGCTCAGCTTCAGAAGGGGATGCTCGCGCGGCAGCGGTTCCGGTTGCGTGACGTCGATGCCGGCCGCGGCGATGCGGTTGGTACTCAAGGCCACGTACAAAGCGTCGGTATCGACCACCGCGCCGCGCGACATGTTGATCAGTACGGCCGAACGCTGCATGCGCTCGAACTGCGGCGTCGAGATGAGATTCGTCGTCTCTTCGGTCAGCGGGCAATTCAGCGCGACGAAGTCGCTCTCGGCCAAGAGGTCGTCCAGCGAGCGGAACTCGGCATTGAATTCCGCTTCGGCGGCGGGGTCACGGCGACGGTTGTGATACAGCACGCACATGTCGAACGCGCAGGCTCGCCGAGCGACCTGCTTGCCGATGCGGCCGAGACCGACGATTCCCAGCGTCGAGCCATGCACCTCTTTGCCAATCATCAGCGATGGATCGTAGACGGTGAACTCGGGGCTGCGCGCGTAGTGATCGCCGATCACGATATTCCGCGCCGTCGCCAGAATCAGCGCGAACGTCATGTCGGCGGTCGCGCCATCCAAACAGCCGGGTGTGTTCCCGACCGGAATGTTTCGCTCGACCGCGGCCGCGACGTCGATGTGATCGACGCCGACGCCGTGATTGCTGACCACCTTCACGTTCGGAGCGCGATCCAGCAGCGGCCCATCCACGCGCGGATGGCTGTAAGTGATGAACGCGGCCGCTCGTCGCAGCGAGTCCGAGTCGGCGGATGTGTCCCACGGCAGGATTTCGTAACCCTCGCCGAGCAATTCGAGAAACAGCGGCGGGAGGTTGTCCGCCATCACGGGTATGCGAGTCATGCGAGCGGCTCCGGTCAGTGACCAACAAAAAAACTCCCACCAATCGGGAGACCAGTGGGAGCAAGAGCGTGCCGTGGGGGTAACTATTCATGCCGGCGATGATTCAACCAATCGGCACACCGGCTCGCGATTCTAGGATTGGCGCGCAGGCTGTCAATCAGACGCTTGCAGGTGCCGCGGCCACTGAGTGACCAGTTCAATTTGTTCAGAATCTGAAACAGCGCATAGTCAAAATTTCAATCTGCGAGGTCGCGTTGTTTTTCCAGCTAGTGCCGTCTCAGCGCGTCGATAGATTGCCGCGCGCTGCCGCTCAATGGAGTGGCGTGCGCTCACGTCGAATGGTTTCACCGAAGCCTCATCCTCTCACAGGCACATCGGGAAAGAGTCCGATCACCTGACGCGCTCGTTGATTCGGGATGGATGCCTGAGCAATCGCAAGTCATCCAACGCTCGCTTCCCGTCAACGGGGCCGAACTCTCCCTTCGCTCGGAGACAGGCCCTGTTCAAGCCACGCTGGCCAACTCGCATTGCCTGTCGGTTGCAGTTCGCTGGCCGGAGGAAATGGCCAGCACAGGAGTTGCTGATGTCCTCGATTCCCCTCGAGAGGTTCTGTCGTGTTACTTTCAAGCTGGTTGAATGCGGCCCTCAGTCGCCTGCGTGGCGCTCGTCAACGAATCTCGGTGCGATCTCGTCGCGGCGTAGTGAGCGGGACGTCGCTGAGTGCGGCGTTGTCTTCTCACGCCGTTGTGGCCCCGTTGGAGCAACTGGAAGATCGTACGTTGTTGTCCCACGATCCGATTGTGGCGGGCGTGGACGGCATCTTCGTGCTGGAGCCGGGTACGAACACCAGCGGTGAGTCGATCGCGCCGTTTCAGTTTTCTGATACAGACCGCTGGTCGAGCACGACCACGAATGGTAGCGGGCTCACGCAGGGGCAGCCGACGACGCTCACCTGGGGCATCGTCTTGGATGGGGCGACGATCGAACCGCAGATCACCGGCGAATCGTCCGCAACGAGCAGCCTGATTGCCTTCTTCGACAGTCTGTCGGCATATCTTCCCGTGACCGGGGGCAGCGACCTGACTCAGCGGAACTGGTATCCGATCTTCAGCAATTCGTTCGACCGCATCGCGGCATTGTCCGGGGTCGATTTCGTTGACCAGGCCATTACCACGAGTCAGACGATCCCGACAACCGGCGGGAGCGCCAGCACGCCCGACATCCTCATCGGCGGCCACTCGATTGACGGGCAAAGCGGCGGGAACATCCTGGCCTACAACTTCTTCCCCAATGTGGGGGACATGGTCATCGACACGGACAACCTGACGTTCTTCAACGACACATCGCTGAACTCGGTTGGGCCGCGAAACGTGATCATGCACGAGGCGGGGCACGGCCTGGGTCTGTCTCACGTCGAGTCCAGCGACGCCAACTTCCTGATGGAACCGTTCATCACCACGGCGTTTGACGGGCCGCAACTGGATGACATTCTGGCGCTCCAGCGTGGCTATGGGGATGTGCTGGAAAAGAGCGGCGGCAACGACACGTCGGTGACGGCGACGAATCTGGGAACCATCACCAGCGGCTCGACGGTCAGTCGCGGGACGCTGGGTTCGACGACGGTCGTCGCCGCGTCCGCCACGGATTTCGTGAGTATCGACGACGAGTCGGACGTGGACTTCTTCAAGTTCACGGTGACAGCGGCCTCGACAGTCACGCTCACACTGACGCCGCGCGGCACGACGTACATGCAGGGACCGCAGACCGATCCGGCGACTCCGCAGACGTCGTTCAATTCGGCGGCGCAAAGCGACCTGACGCTGATGCTGGATACCAACGGCACGTCACCACTGACCACCGCGAACGCGACGGGCCTGGGCGGGATCGAAGCGATCAGCAACTTCTACGTGGGCGCGGCGGGGACGTACTTCGCCAGGATCACCGGTGCGACGACCGACAAGATTCAGCTTTACGGTCTCGATGTCGCCGTTTCGGCCGGCACAGCTCCCACGACGACCCTCAGCCTGGATGCTTCCAATAACCTCGTGCTGACGGACACCCTCGCCCGCAGCGATACGCTGACGATCAAGTCCGACACCACCAACAACCGCTTTGTGGTCAGCGATCCGGGGGCGACTTTCAGTACGGGCATCGCCAATGCGAGTGGGAATGGCACGAACACGCTGCTGATTCCATTCGCGTCGGTCGCCGGCACACAGATTTTTGTCAACGCGGACGGCGGCAATGATTCGCTGACGATTGATCTGTCGCTGGGCAATCTCTCGAAGACGATCACTTACGACGGCGGCACGCAGACGTCGAGCGACTCGCTGACGGTGACGGGGGGCTCGACGTTCGCGACGGTGACGCACACCTTCACGAGCAACTCGGCCGGGACAATCGCAGTCACCGGCAACTCGCTCATCAGCTACCTTGGCCTGGAACCGGTGACTGACAACCTCAGCGCGACGAACCGCGTCTTCACGTTCAACGGCGGGGCCGAGACGATCACGCTGACCGATGCGGCCGGCGCGAACATGACGATCGACTCGACGCTGGGTGAGAGCGTGACGTTCGCCAACCCGACGAGTTCGCTGACGATCAATTCGGGGACGGGCGACGATACGGTCAACGCGCAAGGAGTGGATGCGGCGTATGCCGGGAATTTGACAATCAATGGCGATGACGGTGTCGATGCCGTCAACTTCCAGACCAGTGCGACAAACCTCGGCAGCGGCAGCCTGTCGGTCACGGCCGACACGATTGCTCTGAACGTCGCGGTGACGGCGGCGGGGGCCAGCCTGAGCGCGACCAACGGTGTGACGGTCAGCGATGTGCTGACGACCGGGGCCGGCGGACTGAATGTGAATGCCGACAGCGACGCCGACGGCACCGGGGCGTTCACGATTTCGACCGCCACGCTGGGAGCGTTCACGCAGCAAGCTCAATTGATCGCGAGCGACGGCGCGATCGGCGACTCGTTCGGCATTTCGGTCTCGATGAGCGGCGACACGGTAGTGGTGGGGGCGATTTTCGATAAGGTCGGGGCGAACAACGCGCAAGGCTCCGCGTATGTGTTCACGCGAAGCGGCAGCACTTGGACGCAACAGGCTCAACTGACCGCTAGCGATGGGGGGCCGTTTGATTTCTTCGGCGCTTCGGTCGCAATTGACGGTGATACGGTTGTCGTGGGGGCGTGGCAGGACACAGTGGGCTCGAACTTCTTTCAAGGCTCGGCCTATGTCTTTACCCGGAGCGGCAGCACTTGGACTCAGCAAGCCCAATTGGTCGCCAGCGACGGGGCGGGCGATGACCATTTCGGCATTTCAGTCGCGGTCAGTGGCAACACGGCGGTGGTCGGGGCATACAACGACGATGTCGGCGCGAACGGTGACCAAGGCTCGGCCTATGTCTTCACGCGGAGCGGCAGCACCTGGACTCAGCAAGCCCAACTGACCGCCAGCGATGGAGCAAGCAATGACCTGTTCGGTCAATCGGTGGGGATCAGCGGTGACACGGCGGTGGTGGGGGCATACCACGACGATGTTGGCTCCAGTGTTGACCAAGGCTCGGCCTATGTATTTACCCGAAGCGGTACGACCTGGACTCAGCAAGCTCAGTTGACGGCCAGTAGTACGTTCGAGTTCGGAGTCTCGGTTGCTGTGAGCGGCGAGACTGTGGTGACGGGAGCCCAATTTGGCGACGCCAACGATTTTGGGGCGGCGTATGTGTTTACGCGAAACGGAAGCAGTTGGTCTCAGCAGGCACAACTGACTGCCAGCGACGGAGCGCAGAATGACTTTTTCGGATTCTCGGTTGCGATCAGTGGTGACACCGCGATCGTGGGGGCGTTTCAGGACGATGTCGGTGCAAACAGCAACCAAGGATCGGCGTATCCGTTCGCGCGGAGCGGTAGCACCTGGAACCAGCAGGCCACACTGATCGCCAGCGACGGCGCGGCTCTTGACTTGTTCGGTGACTCAGTCTCGGTCAGCGGCAACTCGGTGGTGGTCGGGGCACGCTCTGACGATGTTGGTTCGAACGGGAACCAGGGCTCGGCGTATGTTTTCGCGCAGCAAGCGGGCAGCAGCGGCGGTTCGATCGTTGCCGGAAGCGGGAACGTCTCGATCGCGGCAGCCAGCCTCACACTCAGCGGTGCCATCACCGGTACGGGAACGCTCACGCTCATTCCGAGCACTGCGGCCGCGACCATTGGAATCGGAGGCGGCGCGGGCACGTACAATTTGGATGACAGCGAGCTTGCCCAACTGGCCAACGGCTTTGGTTCCATCACGGTCGGTGATGCGACCAATGGCACGGGGGCGGTGATCATCACCAGTTCGACATTCAATGACCCGATCACGGTTGTCGGCGGATCGATTTCGGTGACGGAAATGAATGCCGGTACGAACGCCGTCAAGCTGACGGCTCGCACGGGCGCGATCACCGATGGGGGTGATGCGGGAACCGATCTCACCGGCAGCAGTCTGGTCGCGACGTCGAGTAGTGGAGTCGGAGCCAGCGGCGATGTGCTCAGCACCGTGGTCAGCAATCTGGAAGCGGTCGGCGGCACCGGTGGAGTATTTGTCTCAAACACCGGCAATCTGACGATCGGTGGCATTGGCGCGACTGTCGGCATCTCAGCCAGTGGCGGCAACGTGAGCATCGCCGCGGCAAGTTCGATGACCGTCAGCGAAGCCGTGACGGTGACCGGCAGCGGCACGATCCTGCTGGACGCCCAAGGGGGCGACACGGGGGACTTGATCATTAACGCGGCGCTCACGTCCGCCAGCGGAGCGATCACGCTGCAGGCCGACGACGACATCACGTCGAACACCAGTGGCACGCTGACGACGGCCAGCGGCGCGGTCACGATCACCGCTGACGACGACGGCACCGCCAGTGGCACGATCACCTACACGGCGGCCATCAATCACGGCTCGACCGGCAGCACTTGGAGCCTGGCCGATACCGACGGTTCGATGAGCGCCGTGCTCAGCGGTTCCGGGGGCCTGACGAAGAACGGTAACGGCACGCTGACGCTCAGCGGCACGTCGGCCAATACGTTTACCGGGACGACGACCGTCAATGCCGGCACGCTGCAACTCAGCAAGACCGCCGGCCTCAACGCGATCGCCGGGCCGTTGACGATCGGTAACGGCAGCGGCACCGATACCGTGAAGCTCATCAACGCCAATCAGGTTCCCGATGCGACCGATGTCACGATCGCGATCGGCGGAGTGCTCGATCTGAACGGCAAGGCCGAAGACATCGACGGACTGAACGGGACCGGCAGCGTGACCAGCGGAGCGGCGGGGAGCATCACGTTTGGCATCGGATCGGCCAACGATGCGACGCCGAGCTTTAGCGGCGTCATCCAAAACGGTAGCGGCACGGTCGGACTGCGCAAGTTTGGCAGTGGCACGCAGACGCTCGGTGGCGCGAACACCTTCACCGGCACGACGCTCCTCAGCGGCGGACGCTTGAATGTGAACGGTTCCACGGCCAGCGGCAGCGCGGTCACGGTGTCGAGCGGAACGACGCTCGGCGGCACGGGGACAGTCGCGGGGACGGTGAGTGTGCAGAGCGGTGGGGTGCTCGCACCGGGCCTGAGTCCCGGACTGTTGAACTCCGGCAGCGTCACCTTCGCCAGCAGTTCGACGTTTGCCGTCGAGATCGCCGGTGACGATGGAGCCGGTGCCGCCGATGGGCATGATCAGCTCAACGTCACGGGAACCGTGAGCCTCGGCAACGCGACGCTGAGCCTCAACACGACCGGATTGACTGCCGCCGAGGTTCCCGACGGGCAGCAGTTTGTGATCATCAACAACGACCGCACCGAGGCGATCACCGGCACGTTCAACGGATTCGCCGAAACTGCGACCGTGCTGAGCAACGTCGCGAGTTCCGGCCGCGACTTGCAGATCAGCTACGTCGGCGGAACGGACGGCAACGACGTCGTGCTGACCGTGATCACGATCGAAACCAGCATCACGCTCAGCTCGAACAATCTCGTCATCTCCGACGTGAACGGGGGCGCGTCCAACGACACGCTGACGATCAAGTCCGATACGACGAACAGCAAATTCATCATCAGCGACCCGAACCAGAAATTCTCCACGTCCATCTCCGGAGCCACGGGCAGCGGCACAAACACCGTGACGATCCCGTTTGCCTCGGTCAGCGGCACGCAGATCATGGTCAACACGCTGGCGGGCAATGACTCGCTGACGATTGATCTCTCGCTGGGCAATTTCTCCAAGACGATCACTTACGATGGCGGAAATCCGACAACCGGTCCCGCCGACTCGCTGACATTGACCGGCGGTACATTCGCGACGGTCACGCACACGCTGACGAGCGCCTCGGCCGGGACGATCGCCGTCACTGGCAACTCGACGATCAGCTATCTCGGACTCGAACCGGTCTTCGACAACCTCAGCGCGACCGATCGCGTCTTCACGTTCACCGGCGGCACCGAGACGATCACCGTCACCGATGGCACGGCGGCGGACGGTAAGACGATGATCGATTCGGACCTGAGCGAATCGGTCTACTTCGTGAATCCGACCGGCAGCCTGACGATCAACGCGGGGACCGGAGCCGACATCCTGACCGTCACGTCGGTCGATGCGGCTTACAACGTGGATCTGACAATCAACGGCGATGCGGGGAACGACACCGTCAATCTCAACGGCGACATCACGTTCGCGTCGGGCGAGTCGCTCAATGTGAACCTGACGAACGACGCGAGCGGCGGGGATGTCGATGCGATCAATGTTGGCGCGAGCGCGAATCTGATCACGTCGGGCAGCGGCTCGATCGCGCTGCAATCGAGCAGCGCGATCACCGCTGCGAGCGGCAGCAGTCTGGAAACGGTCAACGGCGGGATCACCGTCGCGGCGAACGCGGCGGGGACGACGAACGGCACGTTTGATGGAGTGACGCTGACCGGCACGTCGGTCACGACCAGCGGATCGGGAAATATCTCGCTCACCGGTCACGGTGGGGTACAAGCCGGGCCTGGGAGTTCCGGGATTCGCGTGCAGACCAGTTCGACCGTGCAATCAACGCTGACGGGAGCGACCGCAGGTTCCGTCACGCTGACGGGGACGGGGCACGGTGCGTCGCTCAGTCGCGGGATCATCCTCGTCAGCACTTCATTGGTCACATCGGTCAGTGGAGCGATCGCGATCACCGGACAAGGCTCGACAACGGCGACCGCGGATAGCAACTACGGCATTCAGATCGCCGGCGGTGGCGACATCACGTCCACGGGCACCGGAGCGAACGCGGCGACGATCATCCTCAGCGGCACCGGCGGTGTCGGCACCGGTTCCAACCTGGGCTTCTTCACCAGCGGCAGCGGATCGAACATCACGACGGTCGATGGCGTGCTGAGCATCATCGGGCAGGGTGGCTCGTCCGCAACGGGCAGCGCTCAAGAAGGGGTCGTCATTTGGACCAACGCGCTGGTTGAATCGACCGGCTCCGGCACAGTGACCATCACGGGCACGGCGGGACAAGGAACCTTCACCAACCGCGGCATCGACCTGCAAGACAGCAGCATCGTTCGCTCGACCGGCAGCGGGGACATCCTGATGGTCGGCACCGCGAACACCGCGAGCGCGGATTCCAGTGCCTTCGGCCTCTTTCTGGACAGCGGTGCGCTCGTCACCACGACCGGCACGGGAAACCTCACGCTGCGCGGCATTGGCGGCGGTACCAGCGGCAGCAGCAATAGCGGAGTGAAGATTGGCGCGAGCACTCCCGCCGCCAGCGTGAGTTCGACCAACAGTGGTTCGATCACGGTTCAAGGCAAGGCCGGCATCGGAAGCACGTCCTTTGGCATCCTCATGGAGTTCGCCGGCAGCAGCATCACATCGAGCGGCACGGGCAGCGTGACTCTCGCCGCGGACAACATCGTCCTGACGAGTGGCACGACGATCGCCGCCGGATCGAACATCGTCACGCTGCGACCGGCGACCACGAGCGACATTGCGACCGACGACAACGGCGACACGATCAACCTCGGCTCGACTAGCGACGTCTCCGGCAGCAGCAACAACCTCGAACTGAGCGACGCGGAACTGGACCTGATCACCGCCGGCACGATCATCGTCGGCGACACATCGAGCGGCACGATCACCGTCAGCTCGAACCTGACGCAGCCGGCCAAGAACCTGACACTGATCACCGGCGCGGGAGTAACCGGATCGGCGAACATTATCAACGGCTCGCCGACCGCGACGACGGTGACGATCAACCAAGCGGGCAACTCGACATACAGCGGACAGCTCGGTGGGCCATCGGGCGGCACGGCCAACGACAAGAAGCTTTCGTTCGTCAAACAGGGAGTCGGCACGCTGACGCTCAGCACCGCGAACACCTTCACCGGGACGACGACGATCAACAATGGGATTCTGGCGTTATCAGGAAGTGGAAACCCCAATAACCGCACGAGTAGTACGATTGTCATCAACTCGAACGGCGTCTTGCGGCTCGATTCACCAAATGTCATTCCCGATGCAGCAGCAATGACCATTGATGGCGGCACTTGGAATCTACAGGATCATCGTGAATTTATCGGTTCCTTGGCGCTGCAGAATGCCGCATCAGTAACCGCAGCCAGTGGCGGCTGGTTCATCGTGAATGGCACCAGTCCCGGCAACATCAACACGGCCGGTACGGGTAACGCAGGAACGATTTCGGCGGACATGGCCATTGCGAGCTCGAGTGGCATTCACACCGGTAACCGGACACAAACTTTCGACATCGGTACTGGGGCAACCCTAGCCATTTCGGGTGCCATCGCTGACTCTCGCGAGGGAGGCGGTGTCGGAAGTTTGATCAAGACCGGCTCCGGCACGCTGACCCTCAGCGGAGCCAACACGTACACGGGCGCGACGACGGTGAGCACCGGAACGTTGCTGGTCAACGGCTCGCTCGCCAACGGAGCCGCCACGACCGACGTGACCGTCGCCAGCGGCGCGACGCTCGGTGGGACCGGCACGATCAATGGCGGCACCAGTGTCAGCGGCAAACTCGCTCCCGGAAACAGTCCCGGCATTCTGAACAACGTCGGCAATTTTGCATTTGCCAACAACTCCACGTTTGAAGTCGAGATCGGCGGCACGACAGCCGGCAACGCGGTGACGAACCACGATCAACTCAACGTCACGGGCACGGTCACCATCGGCTCGACCGTCACGCTCTCGACGCTGGGATTCAACGGCTTCGTGCCTGTGGCCGGGAACACATTCACGATCATCAAGAACGACGGCACGGACCTGATCAGCGGCACGTTCAACGGATTGGCCGAAGGCGCGACGATCAGCAACTTTCTCGGCAGTGGCCTCAACGCGACGATCACTTACGTCGCCAACACCGATATGGCCAGCGTCGGCAACGATGTCGTGCTGTCCGTTGCCGAACGGGAAACCAGCGTCGTGCTCGATGGCTCGAACAATCTGGTCATCACCGACACGAACGGCGGCACGTCGAACGACACGCTGACGCTGTCGATCAACGGCAGCAACGTCCGCGTCAACGATCCGAGCAACACGCTGCAAGCCGGGGCCGGCACGACGCAGGTGGACCTCAACACCGTCGATGTTCCGCTGGCGTCGATCCTGGGGAACATTCAAGTCAACACGCTGGCCGGCAACGACTCGCTGACGATCAATTACTCCGCCGGCAATTTCCCGAATGCCATCGTCTACAACGGCGGCACGCAGACGACCGGCGACTTGCTGACGTTGAGCGGCGGTTCGTTCGCCACGGGCACGCACACGTTGACCGGAGCCGGCACGGGCACTGTCGATTTCACGGGGAACGGCCAACTGAGTTACCTGGGCCTGGAACCCCGCTCCGACAATATCACGGTGGTCGATACCGCCAGCGTCGCCCAGCGCGTCTTCACGTTCACGGCCGGGGCGGAAACGATCTCGATCAACGACACCGGCGGCGCGAACATGATGATCGACTCGACGCTCACCGAGTCGGTGATCTTTTCGCTCCCGACCGACTCGCTGACCGTCAACGCGGGGTCGGGAGCCGATACGGTCAACTTCGATTCCCGCGATCTCAACGGGCCGTTCACGCGCGACGTGACCATTGACGGCGGCGACGGCGCGGACACGATCAACTTCAACGACGATCTGGTTTTCGCCTCCGGCGAGAATTTGTTGGTGACCGGCGAAGCGACGGTGATCGCGGCCAACGCCCAGCTTGAGACTCAAGGCGCGGGGCAGATCACCTTCATCACCGACAGCTTCACGTTGCCGACGACGGCGAATGTGTTTTCCACTTCGACGCTCACGATCAAACCGCAGACGGCCGGCACGGCGATCGACCTCGGCGGCTCGGACGCGCCGGGAGTTTTGGGGCTGACCGATGCCGAACTCGATCACACCGAAGGGGCGTTGCTCATCGGCGACACCAGCACCGGGCAGCTCATCGTCAGCGCGGCGATCTCGCGCACGACCGCCGCGCTGACTCTGACAACCGGCGGCAATAACTCGCTGACGTTCAGCGGCGCGACCGCCACTTTGGAATTCGGCAGCCGAGCGGTCACGATCGCGCTGAATAACTCAGGCACCGGAGCGGTCATCTCCGGCGGCGAGACGACCGACATCACGGCCGGCGATCTGGTCATCACTGCCGGATCGGGAGGCATCGGAGCCAGTGGCAATCCACTCACGACGACAGTCCTGACGCTGCTCACCGACACCGACGACACAAACGACGGAGCACAGTTCCTCAGCGAATTCGACACGCTCGACACGACGGGACTGCGAACTGGCACGGCCGCGTTGCAGTTGGATGGCGGGACGTTCGCTCGCATGGCTCCGACAACCAACATCATCTCTGACACGGCCGACGTGACGATCAGCGCGGGGGCGACCTACGACACCACCGGTGGCGACGAGACGATCGACGGCCTCTCCGGCAGCGGCACGTTCACAGGTTCGGGAGCCACGTTGACCGTCGGCTTCAACAATGCCACCAGCACGTTTGCTGGAGTCATCAGCGGTGGCGGCATGAAGCTCATCAAGACCGGCAGCGGCACCTTCGCGCTGACGGGTGCGAACACCTACACCGGCGAGACCACGATCAACGCGGGCACGCTGTTGCTCAACGGATCGCTGGTCAACGGCGGGCCGAATCCCGATGTGATCGTCAACTCCGGCGCGACCTTCGGCGGCACAGGGACGACACCCGGTTCGGTGCAGGTGAATGCGGGGGGCATCGTCGCTCCCGGTACGAGTCCCGGAATTCTCAACACTGGCAGCATTACCTTCGCGAGCACCTCGACGTTCGCCGTCGAGATTGTCGGCAACGGCGGCGTGGGGAACAGCAACGGGCACGATCAGCTCAACGTGACCGGCACCGTGTCGCTGGGAGGCGCGACGCTGACCTTGAACACGACCGGACTGACGGCGGCGGAAGTCCCGTTCGATCAGACGTTCGTGATCGTCAATAACGACAGCACCGAGGCGGTCTCCGGCACGTTCAGCGGTTACACCAGCGGCGCGACGGTGGTGGCGAACGTCGCCGGCTCAGGGCGCGACTTGACGATCACGTATAGCGGCGGCACCGACAACAACGACGTCGTGCTGAGCGTCACCGAGGCCGATACCGTCATCACTCTGGATGGCTCGAACAATCTGGTGATCACGGACGGCCGTGGCGGCAACTCGAACGATTTGTTGACGATCAAGTCCGATACGACCAACAGCGTCTTCATCATCAGCAATCCGAACCTCACGCTCTCAACATACATCTCCGGCGCGATGGGCAGCGGCACGAACATCGTGACGATCCCCTTCGCGTCAGTCGGCGGTTCGCAAATCTTCGTCAACACGCTGGCCGGCAATGACTCACTGACGATTGATCTGTCGGCCGGCAACTTTCCGAAGTCGATCACCTACGACGGCGGCAATCCCACGACAGGCCCCGCCGACTCCCTGACGCTGACCGGCGGCGCGACCTTCGCGACCGTCACGCACACACTCACGAGTGCGTCGGCCGGAACGATCAACGTCACGGGCAACTCGCAGTTCAGCTACCTCGGCCTGGAACCGGTCTTCGACAATCTCAACGCGACCGCCCGCGTCTTCTCGTTCAACGGCGGGGCCGAGTCGATCACCGTCACGGACGGCACCGCCTCCGATGGAAAGACGATGATCGACTCGGACCTGGGCGAATCGGTTTACTTCGCCAATCCCAGCGGCAGCCTGACGATCAATGCCGGGACCGGTGCCGACAGCGTCACGCTCACCAGCGTTGATGCCGGATTCAACGTCGATCTGACGATCAACGGCGATGCGGACAGCGACACGGTCAACCTCAACGTCGATAGCCTCACATTCGCCGGCGGCGAGAGCCTGATCGTCAACGCCGAGTCCGTGACCACCGGAGCGAGCGCGGACCTGACGACCTCCGGAGCGGGCGTCATCACGATCACGGCGGATGATGTTGCACTCCATGCGACGAGCACTCTGGTTTCGGCGAGCACGATCACTTTGAAACCGCAAACCGCGTCCCGCCCGATCGACCTCGGCACGGAGACCACCAGCCAGCTCAGCCTGACCGACGCGGAATTGGATCGCCTCACGACCAGCACGCTGCGAATCGGTAGCTCCGGAAGCGGAACGATCACGCTCTCCGCGGCCATCGACACGCTGAATACCAATCGGCTGTCGCTGATCACCGGTGCCGCGATCATGCAGACTTCGATGGGATTGGGGCTGACGGAATCGGAACTCGCCGTCGAGGCCGTGACCGGCGTGACGTTGACCAACACCAGCAACGACGTGGGGACGTTGGCCATTCACACGACCACGGGCCTCATCAACTTCATCGACGCGGCGGGCCTCATCATCGGCAGCGTGGATGGCGTGTTGGGATTGTCGGCCGAGGACACCGTCAATCCCGGCAGCATTGCGCTGACCATCAATTCTGGCAACGTGACGGTCCAGAATACTTTGGCGAGCAATGACGTTTTCGGCACGGGGTCGATCACCTTCACGCTCTCGGTTAGCGAAGCGTTCTTCACGATCACGGCTGGAGCCGATGTGGAATCGACCGGCGGATTTCACGGTTATCACGCCGACAACCTGGACATCGCGGGGACGATCACCGGGACCGGCCAGTTGGTCGAGTTCACCAGTAGCGCCGCCTTCAAGCCGATCAATCTCGGTGCCGTGGGGGATGCGATCGCCAACACGGTCGAACTCTCGGACGCTGAGTTGGACAACGTCACCGCCGGCACGCTGCAAATCGGAGCCGCCACCAGCACCATCGACGTGACGGCGGCGATTGACCTCACCGACGGTCCCAATATCCCCACGACGATTCTGTTCGCCAGCGGAGGCGTGCTCGGCAGCGGCGGCAACGTTTTGAAGTCGAATGCACTCAGCATCCAGACGGTCAGCATGACCGGCGGGATTGGTGTCAGCGGCGATCCATTCGCTTTCGATGCGACCACGCTCACGACGAATTCCAACGGCTTCCCCGACAGCCACCAATTCCTGAACGAATCCAATTCGGTCACGATCGCCACCAACGATCTCGACGCGGGAGACGCCGCGATCACGCTGACCGGCGGCACGTTCCTGACCAGCTCGCTGGGTTCGATTCTGAGCGCGGTCACGGTGGCCAGCGGCGCAACGCTGGGGGGCACGGGCACCACCGCCGCGATCACCACGCAGAGCGGCGGCACCGTCGCGCCGGGCAACAGCCCCGGCATCCTTAACAGCGGCAACGTCAGCCTCGTCAGTGGCTCGAATTTCAACGTCGAAATCGACGGCACCGCCGGTGCGGGAGTCGTCAGTGGCCACGATCAGCTCAACGTCACAGGAACCGTGAACCTCGGCGGAGCGAATCTGGTCATCACGCTGGGCTACACGCCGGCCAACGGTGACACCTTCAAGATCATCGACAACAACGACAGCGACGCCGTGACCGAGACGTTTATGGTTGGCGGTAACAGCATTGCCGACGGCGGCACATTCGTCGTGAGCGGCACGACGTTCGTTATCGACTACACCTCCGGCACGAATTCGAACGACGTCACGCTGACCGCGCAGAACAATACGCTGACGACCACCATCGTCGGCAACGATCTGGTCATCGAAGACATCGACGGAACGGGCAAGAACAACCTGTTGTCGGTGAGCCGCAGCGGCGCGAACCTGATCATCAGCGATGCGAACGAGGCGTTCGCGACGGTCATTGCCGGAGCGATGCTCTCGAACGGCAACAAGACCGTCAGCGTTCCCGCGTCCGCATTGGGAGCCGGCGGAAAGATCATCGTCAAAGGCCAAGGGGGCAGCGACAACTTGAGCGTCGATGTCTCAACCGACCTCGGCTTTGATGTGGACTATCAAGGTGGTTCGGGCGCGAGCGATTCGCTGACTCTGGCGGCCGACACCGTGGCGAGCGTCACGCATGTCTTCACGGACGCGAATAGCGGCTCGGTGACGATCGTCGATGGCGGCACGCGCGTCATCACCTACAGCGGACTGGAACCGATCACCGACAACCTGATCGCGACCGACCGCGTCTTCACGTTCAATGCGGCCAGCGAAATCATCGCGTTGACGACCGGCACGACGCTGCACAACAAGATCGACTCCGATTTCGGCGAGTCGGTCGAATTCGACAATCCCTCGGGCAGTCTGACCATCAACGCCGGCGACGGCACCGACACAGTCAACATCACCAGCGTTCATGCCTCCTTCCGCGCCGCCCTGACAATCAACGGCGACAACGCCAGCGATACGGTCAACCTGAACACGCCGCTGCTCTTGGGCTCCACGACCTCGACCGGCAATCTGGCCGTCACCGCGGAAGCCATCAACCTGAACGCCGCCAGCATCGCCACCGACGGCGACACCACGAACAACGACGCCGGTGCCGTCACGCTGAATGGCGAGATTCGGCTCGACCGCAGCGTCGGCATGGATACCGATGCCACGGTCACTGACGGCAGTGTGCAGTTCAACGGGACCGTGTCGGCGGGCCATTTCTACCAGTACGTTGCAGGGTCCGTGAACTTTGGTGCCGCGGAAGCTGGAGCCGAAGCCGCGACGCTCAACGGCATGCCAGGTTACCTGGCGACACCACAGTCGCCCGCGGAAAATGCCGTGATCAACGGCGTGCGACTGGCAGGGGCGGGCCAAACGTTCCTAGGCGGCAGCGACGCGACAGTGGAAGGCGAGTGGCGCTGGATCGGTGGTCCGCAAGAAGGTCAGCAGTTCTCCACCAACGCCCCGGCTTCGGTCAATGGCCAGTACATCAACTGGGCACCCACGGAACCCAACAGCGCCACCGAAGACGCAATGGAAATGGTCAGCAGCGGTCAATGGAACGACCGCACCGTGGCAACGAGCCTGAATGGGTACGTCGTCGAGTTCGGCGGCAGCCAAGTTCTCACACTGACCGCTGGCGCTGGCAACGTCACCTTCACCGGGACAGTCGGTGCCAACTTCACGGAACTCGGCTCGATCCTCGCCAACAGCGCCAACAACGTCGATTTCCAGCAAGCCGTCAGCGTCGTCAACGGCATCACGCAGTCGGCCGGCACCGGTACAACCACGCTCAACGGTGCGACGGTCGGCATCGTTGGCGCGACGGTGCTCGGCAACCTCAACATCACCACAACCACGGTCAACGTAAATTCGGGCGTCAACCAGGCGAATGGTGCCATCGACATCACGGCGGACGACGTCGCCATCGCCGGCGGCGCGTCGCTGACGACCACGGAAACGACGACCATCAAGCCGCAATCCGCCAACCGGCCCATCAATCTCGGCAACGAAATCGGCGGTTCGCTCAGCCTGACCGATACCGAACTCGACCGCGTCACGGCCGGCACGCTGGTGATTGGCAACAGCTCCTCTGGCGCAATCACGGTCAGCGCGGCGATCACGCGGAGTGCGGACACGGACCTGCAACTGCTGTCGGGCGCGGCGATCAACTTCACGACCGGGTCTTTGGCTTCGGCGGGCGGGGATGTCTTGCTCAATCCGGGCACCAGCGTCAGCCCCGCGACGAGCGGCTCTGATGTGAATGCGGGCACGGGCACGCTGACCTTCGGCACGAACGACGATTTGGCCATCGTCATCAATGGCACGACCGTCGATAGCGACTACCAACAGCTTCACGTGACCGGCGTTGTGACCCTGACGGGAGTCGATCTCGCCCTGAGTGGCACGCACACTCCACTGGCCGCGCAGACCTTCACGATCGTCGAGAACGATGACTCCGACGCGATCGTCGGCATGTTCAACGGACTGACCGAAGGCGCGACGATCAGCAGCTTCCTCGGCTCAGCCTTGAGCGCGACGATCAGCTACGTCGGTGGCGACGGGAACGATGTCGTATTGACGGTCAGCGCGGCCTCCACACCGACGTTGTCGATCAGCGATGTGATGGTGGCGGAAGGTCAAAGCGGAACGACGACGTTCACGTTCAACGTGACGCTGAGTGCCGCGACCGCAGCCAGTTTCCGAGTTCCGTTCCAGACGATGGACGGCACGGCGACCACGGCGGATCACGATTATGTGCCGCTCAACTCGAACGGCAATTTGGTCATCGGAGCTTTCGATGCCACACGCGGCGGAACCTACGGCTTGTTTGATGGATCGGGCGCGGCGGCCATGCGTGCGCAGATTCTGGCCAACTTCCCGGGCGCGACGATCCTCGGAACGAGCACCTTGACCTCCGCGTTTCTCTCGACGGTCAACGTGGTGTGGCTCAACAGCGTGTCGAGCGACTTCACGGTCACATCGGCGTTGTCGCCGGCCGAGCAAGCCGCGTTGCAGAGCTTCGTCACCGCTGGCGGCAGCGCGATTCTGTTCGGCGAGAATGAAAGCTTCGACGACAGCACTCTGCTGTCTCCGTTTGGTCTGAACACGACGGGAACCACCGTCGGAGTCACCTCGGGAATGATCACCAACACGACGCACCCGGTGACGCAGGGGCCGTTCGGGAACGTGAACACCATCGTTTCCAACTATCCCGGCAATCTCACGACCCTGGGGAGCGCGATCTCGCTGGGGACTTGGAACAGCACCGGACAATCGGCCCTGGCGGTGCTCACTTCCGGAGCCGGCAAAGTGGTGGCTCTGACCGATGTGAACCTGTATGCCGACCGATTGGGTGCCGCGGACAATTCCAAGCTGCTGCTCAACACGCTGGCGTTCGCGCGGCCGGCCAGTGCCCTGCAATTCGCCGGCACCGCGGGCGAGGTCCAGCAGATTCAAGTGTTCGTCAACGGTGATCCCACCGTCGAACCGGACGAACTCTTCAGCGTCGTGCTGGGAAGCGTCATCGGCACCAACGACGTCACCATCACCGACGGCACCGGAGTCGGCACCATCATCAACGATGACTTCGCGCCGGTCGTCAACGATCAGAACTTCAGCATCAACGAGAACAGCCCGAACAACTCGGTCGTGGGGACGGTCGTCGCCACCGACCCCGGCGACGTGCTGACGTACTCGATCTTCAGCGGCAACACGAACGGCGCGTTTCAGATCAACAGCAGCACCGGCCAATTGACGGTCTTGAACTCGGCGGCGCTCGACTTTGAAACGACACCGACGTTCAACCTGACCGTGAAGGTGCAAGACTCCGGCCTCTTGAGCAACATGGCCGTCATCACCATCAACCTCAACAATTTGCAGTCGACGCTGTCGATCAACGATGTCAGCCAGGCCGAGGGGAACAGTGGCACGACCCCCATGACCTTCACGGTCACGTTGAGTGACACGACCGGGTCCAGCTTCCGCGTTCCGTTCCAGACACAGAACGGCACGGCGACCACGGCCAATAACGATTATTTGCCGCTCACATCCAGCAGCAGTCTGGTCATTGGAGCCTTCAATTCCGTCCGCGGCGGGACGTATGGCTTGTTTGACGGAGCGGGCGCGGCGGCCATGCGTGCGCAGATTCTGGCCAACTTCCCGGGTGCGACGATTCTGGGAACGGACACCTTGACCTCGACGTTTCTCTCGATGGTCAATGTCGTGTGGCTCAACAGCGTGTCGAGCGACCTCACGGTCACATCGCCGTTGTCGCTGACCGAGCAAGCCGCGTTGCAGAGCTTCGTCACTGCGGGGAACGGTGCGATTGTGTTCGGCGAGAATGCGGACTTCGACGACAGCACTCTGCTGTCTCCGTTTGGTCTGACAACGACGGGCACCACCGTCTCAATCACCTCGGGAATGATCACCAACACGATGCACCCGGTGACGCAGGGGCCGTTCGGGAACGTGTCCATGATCAGTTCTAACTATCCCGGCAACCTGACAGGACTGGGGAACGCCGTCTCGTTGGGCACCTGGAACAGCAGCGGACTTTCGGCACTGGCGGCGCTCAATTACGGAGCCGGCAAAGTCGTGGCTCTGACCGATGTGAACTTTTACGCCGACCGGCTGAACCAGGCCGGCAACCAGAATCGCCAACTGCTGCTCAATGCTCTGGCCTTCGCACAGCCGGCGAGCCATCTGCAATTCGCCGGCACCGCAGGTGAAACGCACACCCTCCAAGTCACCATCAATGGGGATGGCCAGTTCGAGCCAAACGAGAACTTCAACGTGCTCCTGACGAGCATCATCGGCAGCAACGACGTCAGCATTCTGAAGGGGACGGGAATCGGGACCATTCAGAACGATGACGTGATGATGGCTCTGCAAATCAGCAATGCGCTGGTCTCCGAACGGACGGGCCCATCGAACACTGCCACGTTCAACGTGACCATGTCGTCGCCGAGCACTCAACCGGTGTCGGTGACTTTCAGCACGTCCAGCGTCGGTAGCGGTGAGGCCACCCGAACCCCCACTGCGTCAGCCACCGCCGGCAGAGACTTTCAGGCGCGGAGCGGCACGCTTCGCTTCGCTCCCGGTCAGTTGAGCCAAACCATTTCCGTCCCGGTGCTCGACGACATGTTGCACGAAAACGAGGAAGTGTTCTACGTGCAGCTCGGCTCCGCCATCGGAGCGACGATCGCGGATGGCAGCGGTCAGGCGACGATTCGCGATAACGACGCCGGTCCGAGATTGAACATCAACGATGTCACCGTCACCGAGCGAGATACCACGACAGTGAATGCGACTTTCACCGTCAGACTGACCGCCGTCAGTGCGGTTCCCGTGACGGTGGACTTCGCCACATCCGGCGACACCGCGACGGAGGGGACCGACTATCAAGAGTCTCACGGTTCGATCACGTTCAACCCCGGTGAGACCACGAAGACGATCACCGTCGTGACGAACGGTGATTTGCTCCATGAAGCCAACGAGGTGTTCTTCGTCAACCTGACGAACTCCATGCAGGCTGCGATCCTGGATGGCCAGGGGCGAGGCACCCTCCGGAACAACGATCAAGCCCCCCGCCTGTCGATCGGCGACGTCAGAGTGATCGAAGGTGAGACGGCGGTGTTCACCGTCAGCCTCTCCGCACCCAGCGGTCAGGCGGTGACGGTCAATTACGCGACCGCCAACGGCACTGCGGTCGCGGGACGCGAATTCGCGGCGACCACCGGCACGCTCACCTTTGCCGCGGGGGAGACCACCAAAACGATCCGCGTCGCCATCGCCCCGAACGCAATTTTGAGTTCCAGCCGGTCGTTCAAAGTGAATCTCAGCCATGCCGTGAATGCTCTGTTCTCCGACAGTCAGGCACTGGCCACCATCCTCGACAGCGGCCATTAACGAGAGACTGGCGAGCGGGGGCCGCCGCGGCGGATCAGCCTCGTTCCATAGTTCGCAATTGACCTGCCATGAAGCCCAATCATCCCCACGGATGGCATAGCAATACCACGGATGAAAACGCGAAGCACGGCTTTATCCGTGGTATCGCCATGCCATCCGTGGGGAGCGATCACCAAGTTTCACTTTCAGATCAGAAGACTGGTAAGCCTGGGCTTTCGTGCAAGGTTAATTCCGAGTTGCGTCAGCCCCCTGCCCTTCCAAAATTCGCAGCCTCGGCGTGAGCTGGCTATACTCCCCGCCCTCGGCGAACCGTTCAGCATCCTTTTCAGGAGCGGGTCATGCGGTGGCGAATTTCGGTACTGTCGTTGAGCGTGATCGCGGCTGGTCTGCTGCTGGGACCGGCGTCGTCCAAACTGAAAGCGCAAGAACAGCAGAAGGCGAACGAGCCGGCGAACCCGTTGCAGGATCTCTTTCAAAAGCTGATGCCGGCCACGCCGCCGGTGGTCGCTCCGCTGGCAGCGAATCCGTTGCAGCCATTGTTTCAGAAGTTGATGCCGTACCCGACGCCAGTCGCCGGTCCGCCGGTCCCGAATCCGTTGCAGAATCTGTTTCAGAAATTGATGCCCAGGCAGGCGGTGCCTCGTCCGGGCTTGCCTCTTGGTGCCGTGCCGCGTGCCGCGAATGGACAGCCGCTTGATCCTGACGCGCGCGATCAAATCGACGGACGGGCTGCGAAGGATCGCAAACAAGCCGAGATGTTGCGCAAGGCGAATGCGGCCGTCGAGGCTCAAGATTGGACGACGGCGCTGGAGTTGTTGCAGATCCTGCTCGCTCAAGAAGAAGACTCGGTGGAGCGAATCGGTCGGGAATGGCATTCGGTCCGCGAGCGTGCGATGCGATTGATGCTGAAGCTGCCGGAGAAAGACCTGCGGTCATTTCGGTTTCGGGTGGGCGCGGAAGCGGCGCGGCGTCTGGAGGAGGCGGAGCGTTCGGGACGGATTGATCGGCTGGCGCACGTCGCGATGCGATTCTTGCTGCTGGAACCGGGTCAAACGGCGGCGCAGCGGCTGGCGATGCGGCACCTCGATCGGGGCGAGTTCACACAGGCCACGCGCTGGTTCCGTTGGCTGGAAGATGCGAAAGCGGCGGTGACGAAAGAACGATCCTGGCAATTGCAGGCGGCGCTCGCGGCGAAACAGGCGGGGAACAAAGAACTGGCGGAGAAGTGGTTGAAGGGAAATCGGCCGGAGATTGAAGACGGGCAGGCGAGCCGCCCGCTCAACGGAGATGACGAACACCTCGAAATGGGAAGCACGCGGATTCGCGTCAGCGATTGGTGGGCGGCGATCCCGGCGCGAGTGGTTTCGCAAACCAGTTCGGCCGAGTGGACGATGTTCTTCGGAGCTCCCAATCGCGCGGCGCTCAGCCGTGGCGGCGAGCCGTTGTTGTTGCCGCGCTGGCGGCAGCCACTGACGCAAGTGCAACCGTTACAGCAGCAGCTTGAGATGCTGATCGAAGACATGCACGATCAGAACCGGTCCACGATCTCCGTCTGTCAGCCGCTGCTGGTCAACGGGCTGGTCGTGATGCGCACGCTGAGCGGCGTGCAAGTCCTGGATGTCGAGACCGGCCGGCCGTTGTGGTCCACGGCCGAACGCTTCAAAGCCGAAGACTTGATCGGCCCCGGCAACGCGCCACAGCAGTACGTGCAGGTCAATCGCGGCATCCGCATCATCAATGGCGTGCGGCAGTACGAATTCAGCAACATGTCGTGGGAGCAACATCCGCTCGCGCAGTTGCTGTTCGCGAACGGCAACTTCGGAGTGCTCAGCAGCGACGGGCGGCAGTTGTTCTCGGTCGAGGACGACACGTTCGTGATGCAGCAGTTCCAAAACTATTACGGCGGCAACCAGGACTTGTCGCGGCAAGACCCGCTGCGCCGTAATTGGACCAGTAACAAGCTGGTGTCGTATGACCTGCGGAACGGCCGGCCGTTGTGGGCAGTCGGCGGCGTGCAATCCGATGAGCCGTTCCAGCCGGAGCTTCCCGGCGTGTTCTTCTTCGGCGCACCGGTGCCGGATGGACACGAGCTGTTCGTGATCGGCGAACGTGATGCCGAGATCCGGCTATTCTGCCTGCAAGCCGACAGCGGCAAGTTGTTGTGGTCGCAGTTGCTGGCGACAGCGGAAGCGGCGATCTCGCGCGATGCGGCGCGGCGGCAGTTCGCGGCGCAGGTGGCGATCGCGGATGGCGTGGTGATCTGTCCGACAACCGTCGGTTGGCTGGCGGCCGTCGATCGCGCGTCGCGGCAGTTGTTGTGGGTGCATCGCTACTCGACGCCGCAAGCGGTCAACAATCAACGCCGTGTGTTCGGGCAGTCGATGACGCAGGCGATGCCCTGGGGACAGCGGTGGTTGCCTTCGGCTCCCGTGATCGTCGGCGATGCCGTGGTCTACACGCCACAAGAGATGTTCAACGAGCAGGACGCCAGCACGTCCAACGTCGTGTGTCTCGGATTGCACAACGGCACTCGCCGCTGGACGAAGCCGAAACAAACTCAAAACTGGCTGGCGCTGAACGGAGTCGCCGATGGCAAAGTGCTGCTGCTGGGACAGACCAGCATCAGCGCGCTGAATTTGTCGAACGGTGAGTCTGCCTGGACCGAAGCGATCCCCAACGGCGACGGCGTGCCGAGTGGACTCGGAACCATTTCCAATGACCGCTGGCATGTGCCGCTCAGCAGCGGACAGATTTGGACGATGTCGCTCAAGAACGGTTCGCGCACCGGGCGGCAATGGGCGGCACCGGGAGCGCGGTTGGGCAATTTGTCGCTGTATCGCGGCGGCGTGGTCTCGGCGCATCCGGCCGGACTGACCTGCTTCGAGCAGCGCGACGCCGTCGTGGAACAAATCCGACAGCGCAAGGAACGCGATCCGTCCGATGTGCTCGCGTTGTTGACCGAAGCGTCGATCCTGCAACTCGAACACAAATCCCCCGAAGCCTGGAACGTGTTGCAGCGCGTGCCGGCCGAGTCTGTGTCGGTAGAACTGCGTCCGCGCTACCTCGCCGCGTTGCGGGATGTGCTGACCGCAGTGATTCAGCAGAAACCGGTGGATCACGCAGCGGAGTTGGCCCTCTTTGAGAAATGGCTGACAACTCCCGATGACCAATTGCAGGCGAAGCGGTTGCGAGTCGAGCACCTGCGCGGCAAAGGGGAGCACGTCGCGGCGTTCGAGTTGCTGTTGGAACTAGCTCGCAAGCACGGCGACGCGGTGTTGCGGCTGAGTGGTTCGCCGCCGTTGTCCATTCGGTCGGAAGCGTGGGTCGGCGGACAACTCGCCGATCTGTGGAATTCCTTGCCGGCCGACGGTCGCGGGGACTTGGATCGCCGTCTGGCCGACGAAGTGCGGAATCTGAGCAACGCGACTCCTGCGGTGCGGCAACGCGAACTGGAACTGTTCGCATTCCATCCGGCGACACGCGAACTGCGCTGGCAAGAGATCGAAGCGGCGATCACCGAGCGTGACGTTTCGCGAGCCGAGTTCGCGCTGCTGCGATTGACCGAGAACGCCGATGCGCGCGAGACCGCTCGCGCGTGGCGTCGGCTTTTGGAACTGTATCGCTCGCTCGGATTGCCAGACGACGCGGCCGCCGCGGGACTGCGATTGGCTCGCTTGGGTGACTTGCCACTGGGTGAGGGACTGACCGCGAAGCAATGGATTGAGCAGGAGATCAACGCCGAACGGCTCGGCAAGACGATTGCGTCGAACGGGGCGGACTGGAGCAAGCTCGATTTCAAACTGCAGCGGTCGTTGGGCTATCAGGGGAGCATGGAGCAAGTCCAGGAGTGCTCGCTGTCCGACGCGCGCTGGCCGTTCTTTACGGCTCAGCGGTTTCAGTACCAGATGTTGAACAGCCCGATCGCGACGCAGCGGCTGTCGATGTCTCGCTTGAGCAACAGCCAACTCGATTGGTCGCTGCCGCTGCGGTTCAAATCGACCAGCACTCTGGCCAACGGCACGATGATTCGCACCGTCGGGCATCAAATGCTGGTCTACCATCGCGAGGTGCTGCACTTGTTGTCGCCGGTGGATCATCGCGTGCTCTGGACTCGCTCGATGGAGTCGCGCGGAGCCAACAATTTCGATCCGACACAAGTCGCTCGCCGCCAAACGCTGCCGATGCAGCCGGGTGCCAGTTTTCTTTCTCTGCCGATCGACCCCAATGAAGACGTGACTCGCAACGCGCTGTTG
This sequence comes from Planctomyces sp. SH-PL62, assembly GCA_945893045.1. Taxonomy (GTDB): domain Bacteria; phylum Planctomycetota; class Planctomycetia; order Planctomycetales; family Planctomycetaceae; genus SXKJ01. The sequence continues at coordinate 34,335 of CAMDEA010000028.1, read as the reverse complement.
GCGCTTTGCACGCCGGAATTCATCGCGTATCGCGGTCGCCGCACGCTGACGATGCTCGATGCCGCGACCGGCCAATGGCGTTGGGAACTGCGTGATCTGCCGAACGACACGCGTGTGCAAGCCACGAACGATTTGATGTTCCTCACGTCCACACGCTGGCCCGGCGGATTGTTGCTGCGGACTCAAGACGGCCGCTCGTTGCCGTTTGAAGGGAACGTGCGCGAGAAGTTCCAGTTGGCCAAGACCGCGCTCGGCAATGACCTGCTGGTGGTCTCACGCGGTCCGAGTGATCTGCTGGCGATCGAACGCTGGAATCCGCAGACTCGCCAAGCCGTGTGGCGTGAAACGTTCCCCTTCTCCAGCCAGTTCGGTTGGTTGGACAATCGCACGCTGGCGACGCTCGGCCAGGACGGCAAGCTGGCCACGTTTGACCTCGACACACGCGAATCGCAAACGCTGGGAATGCTCAAGCCGGCCGATTTGTCCGGTCTCAACCGCCAGAGGTTTTTGGTCTCCGACAACGATCGCTTGTTTCTGATCGTGTCGGGCCAGCAGACGAACTTCTATGGCGACGAGTTGGTAACGGTCCCAGTCAACGGCACGGTCTTCGCCTTCGATCGTCGCGCGGGCGGAGAACTCTGGCAACAAAAAGTGGACAACCAAGCCTTGGTCTTGAACCACTTCGGGGCGTCCCCCGCGTTGTTATTCTCCACCCGAAAATTCGAGCAGCGCGGCAAGGTTCACGTTCAAGTTCACCGCCTGCTGATGTTCGACAAGAAGACCGGCCGCAAGCTGTTCGAGGACGAACTGACCAACCAATACAGCGGATTCCGCCTGAACCTGAACCTCGCCGAACGCTACGTCGAACTGCTGACCTACAACGACCGCCTGCGATTGGTCGGCAGCGAGCAGTCCCCCAAGTAGACCGGTCACTCCGTGACCGGACACTTCGGGTCACGGAGTGACCCGTCTACGGGACTGCCGCGAGAAACTGGCAGATCGCGGCGTTGATCGCCAATGGTTGCTCCAGCGGAGCCATGTGTCCGGCGTCAGCGATGATTTGAAAAACGCTGCGCGGAATCGCCGTGGCGATGTCACGCATCTCCGCCGGTGGCGAGATGACATCGTGCTCGCCGACGATCACCAGCGTCGGGCAGTTGATCGTCGGTAAGAGCGGCCGAGCATCGCCCCGTTCGGCCATGCCGCGCGACGCGGCGGCAATGCCTTGCGGGTTCGTGGCCAGCATCACTTGGCGTAGCTCGTGGACCCCTTCCGGCCGATGCGCGGTGGTGTTCGGCGCAAACAATCGGGGCAGCATGGCATTGGCGACCAATTCCGGACCCAGCCGCACCACGTCCTCCGCGAGCCTCAACCGATTGGCCACTGCTTCTGGAGAATCGGGGACCGCACGAGTGTCGCACAAAATCAACCCACGTAACCGGGCCGCGTGCCGTCGCACAAACTCCCAGGCGATGTAACCGCCCATCGACAACCCGCACAGAACCACCGGCTCCGAAACTCCCAGCACATCCAGCAACGCGGCGAGATCGTCCGCGAATTGCGCCATCGTGACTTTGCCTGAGGTGACGCTGCTCTGTCCGAAACCGCGCAAGTCCGGAGCAATGCAGCGATGGTCCCTCGACAACTCGGCGAGCTGTTGGCTCCACATCGTGTGATCCAGCGGAAAGCCATGCGCAAACAGAATCGGCGGGCCTTGACCGACATCGGCGACGGACAGAGTTGCGCCGGCGAGATTGATGTCCTTAAGCATGTGCGACTTTCATGGATTCGAATCAACGTCCGCGCACAGCTCATCCCACGTACTAATGCGCGGATCGAATTCACCAAAGATCTCGGTCAGTTTCTGCCGGACCCACGGCCGATCGAGGTTGGTCTGTTGCGCACGAATGAGCTTTTCCAAATCGATCGAATCCTTCTTTCGAAAGAACATCATCTTCAACACCGCCATCACTTCGGCGTTCCAGAATCGAACCTCGCGGCCGCGGAACATCATGCTGGACCGGCGATGCTTGGCCGCGAGAAGAAAAGGATTGGTCGGCAAGAAGATGTCCACCGTGCAATCACGCCAGTTGACTTTGCAGTAGCCAAACTCGCGCAGCAGTTTGGTCGCCGGATCTTGATCGAATTCACAACCAATCGCGGCCAGCAGTTTGATGCACACTTCCGGAGTTTTGGGATCGAGGAACAGCGTGATGTCCACGTCGATCGTGCTTCGCGGCTCGCTCCACAATCCGATCGCCAAGGCTCCGCCAACGGCGTAGTCCACTCCGAAGGCGTCGAGTTGTCTCGTCAATTCGACGACGACTTCATCAGGTGGCGTCGTGTGATTCATTGCGAGCCTCGGTCATGTGCTTTCTCAACATCTCCCAGATGTACGGCGGCCACGGTTCGCGCGGGTATGGCGGCATTCCCCTTTGCCGGCGAGCTTCCATGATCGCGGCGGCGGATTGACAGCACACGATGATGCCCGCACCCCGTTCCTCCAGCGACTTCGTCTGCCATTCGCGAAGGGTCTGGCGATTTTCCTGTTCGATGTGCGCCACCTGGCCTTCAATCATTCTCAGGAATTCGTTCGTGGCGGGCGGACGTTCTCGGTGGCGATGAATCATGGGCAATGACTCCTATTCAGAGACCTGATCAACGCTCGGCATCGTAAGGCAGAGACTCTAGTCATGTCAGGTTCGTATTGATCGTTGCCGGCAAGATGCTCGATGGCGGCGAGTCGCGACCGACCGGCGGCTAACGCCGTGCCGCTCACAGCAGAAACACGCCGACCACGATGTCGAGAATGCCCATCAGGCTGGCTCCGGCGATGATGCCGGCGCAGATCGGTTCGTGGTTTTCGACCCACAGGTTGCCGTGAGCGTTTTCTTCTTTCAGGCGACCGACGCCCAATAACCAAAACGCGAACGCTCCGGCGAACATGCACGCGGCCGATTTGAAATCGAGTACGAATGCCAAGCCGAGCGCCACCGGCGACAACGGCACCTTGTTCTTCGTGACGATCCGCAGTCCCTCCAGAACGAATGCCACGAAGCTGGCGATGATCACGGCGATGACGACCGATTGCGGCAGTTTGCTCAAGCCTTCGGTCAGCACTTTGGCGACGCCGGTCCAAACCGTGACCGACGGCATGGGGAATTGGTCGGACTGCAGCGAGGCGATGGTTTCAGGGTTCTTCGGGTCGATGCCTTTCGTGAAGAGCACGAAGAACAGGAACGTGCCGGCAAACGCGCCGCTCAAGATGCCGATGATGTGGCCGACCGCTTGCTGACGCGGTTTGGCTCCCAGCATGTAGCCGGGTTTAATATCCATCAGCAGGTTTGACGAGTTGCCGACGACCTCGGCCGTGATACCCGCTGTGGCGAGGTTCGACTTGATGTCGCCGGGACGGACCATGCCATAGAACAACTGCGTGATCTTGCTGGTCGCTCCGATAGGAGTCGTGCTGGTCAGACCGGTCGAAGTCGCGCCGACCAGTGCCAAGACGAACGTCAGAGGCAGTCCCACCAGCGAGACCCAAATCGGGATTCCAAAAAATGCGGTCGCCATGCCGGCCGTGACGAGGCTCATCAGCGGAATTCCCATCACGGAAATCCACAACGGGAACTCGATCCCCTTGAGGACGTCCTCGCCTTGTTTCTTGCCGGTCAAGCCGTGGAACGCTTTCACGAATACATCGGGCTTGGACAACAACGCCACGAACGACGCGACCACCATCGCCGCCACGCCGGGCCACAACGACCAGAGCGTGATGATCCGCATTCCGTAAGTCAGTTTTTCAACGCCATCGACCAGCGTCACTTTTGGCAGAATCTCTTTGCGTTCGATCATCCAGGGGACGAGCACGCAGTAATTGATGACCGCTCCGATCATCAGCGAGCTGCCCGCGCGGATTCCCATCAGGCCGCCGGCACCAAATAGAGCGACGTCGGCCAGAGGCATGATCGTCAACTGCCGCATGTCAACGCCGCGCAGTTTTGGAATTGGGATCTTCGCCCAGTCGAGAATCTGAAACAGGTCTTCGGGCAGGTGCCAAAATCTCTTGGTCCCCTCTTCGAGCAATTTCGTGCGCGCTTTGAGAGACTCTTCGTCAGTCGCTTTGGGCAACCAGGCAACGACTTGCAGCCAGAGTTGCAGGCTTTCGGCTTGCAGGAACTTGATGCAGGCCGCGCCGCCCGCCGAGATCGCCAGCACTTTGGCTTTGAACAATCCGACCGACACGTCCGACGAATGCAGCGTGTCCATCACCACGCCGGCCGCTTGGCCTTCCGGGAATGGGTACTGCTCGTCGTTGATAAATCGCCGCTTCATCGGAAAGGCGAACAGCACGCCGAGAATCGACACGCCCACATTCCAAAGAATGATCTGCCACCACGGAATCATCACTTGGTTCGCGATCATGTACGCCGGCAGCGAAGCGATCAGCGGCGAGGTCATGTAGCCGGCCGAAGTCGCGATCGACTGCATCGCGTTGTTCTCGAGGATCGTGAATTCACTGATTCCGAGCTTCTGCAACGCCTTGAAGAACGCGAACGCCAGAATCACCGATGTGATGCCGACACCCAGCGACCAGCCGGTTTTCGCTCCGATGTAAAGATTCGTCGCCGACAGCAAGCCGCCGAGCAGGAAGCCGGTTAGTCCCGCGCGAAACGTGAGCTGCGGCATGTTGCCGCGATAGACGTTCTCCAGCCACCAGCGATCTTTTTGTTCGACGGACCATTCGCGGATTTGCTCTTCGGTCAGTTGCTTGATCGCCATGCCGGCCTCCTTGATCGAGCTGGTTGTTTTTGAGCGGACTGGCGCTAGCCACCGGTCTCGCCGAGACGATGTTCCGAGTTAGAAACCGGCGGCTAGCGCCGTTCCGCTCACAGAAACATCGGAATCGGTGAGGGGCGGCAGAGTATCAAAAGCCGCCGCTGGGCGGCACTCGGAGTCGCGCCTATACTGCCTCACGCATTCTTGATCCCAAGGACTTCTCCGAACACATCATGTCTCAATCTTTTCGCGGCCAATTCTTGATCGCGGCCAAACATCTGCGCGATCCCAATTTCTTCAAGACCGTCATTCTGATGCTGGAGCACAACCAGCACGGAGCGATGGGGCTGGTCATCAATCGGCCGTCGTCCGTCACCGTCTCGCAAGTTCTGTCCGAGCACTTCGAGTTGCCGGAAACGGGCGAAGTCGTCCACATGGGGGGGCCAGTCGAGCCGGGCAACCTCTTTATTCTGCACAACGCCGATGAATTGGACTTCTCGGAATCGCCGCCGTTGGAAGGAGTCTTTGTGGGCTGCACGCAAGACGTCTTCCGCTCGGTCGTGCAGGCCGTGTCCGAGGGGGACGACGACGCTCGCTTCCGCGTCTTCTCCGGCTGCGCGGGTTGGTCTCCCAAACAATTGGAAGGGGAGGTCAACCGCGGCGACTGGCTGCTGCTGGACGCTTCGCCCGAGTACGTCTTTCACAAAGAGCCGTATGACGTGTGGGATGAGCTGATGCGGGTTTTCCAGCAGGCTCATCAACTGATTCCCACCGCGTCCGAACACCCCGAATGGAATTGACTCATGTGGTTCACGGAAACGCCTTGGCCGCCGATTCTGATCTTGAGCGTGCTCGGCGTGCTGCTGTTTCTGGGTTGGATGTCGCAGCGGAAGACGGGCTATCTGGCGGGCGTGGCGTTGTGTGTCGCGCTGTGCGGACTCGTGTTTGTCGTGGAGCAGCAAATCGTCACGGAGACGGAGCGGGTCGAGCAGCGGCTGTTGGATTTCACGGCGGCGTTTCAGCGGGATTCGCTGCAGCGGGGATTGCTCAACGCGGTGGTCGGCGGCGGGCCGGAGCCGGAGTCATTGAAGTTCATCCAGGGGGACGACGTCCGTCGTCTGGCGACGCATGCGCTGGATTTGGTTGATATCCAAGACGACGTGCGCATCTCCGACATTCGCACCAGGATGACCAACAAAGACTCGCGTGCGATCACTCAATTCCGAGCTTCCGCGACGGTCACGGTCAGTGGCTACAACTCCGTGAGACAGCCCAGTCGCTGGGAGCTGACGTGGGGAAAGGAAGATGGCGAGTGGAAAGTCCTGCGGGCGACACGTCTGAATTTCATGTCCGGACAACCGTTGGACAACCCGTTCGCGATGCGCGAGTAGACGAAGCAACGTTTGCGTGTTTAACCCCAACGCCATCGGCGTGGGCACGCACGCCGATGGCGTAGCGGTTAAACATCTCACTCAGGGCCGTGCGAGGTTTAGAAGGAGTCATTCATGTCTGTGCCGCACGCTTCCAATCCAAGCGAACCCAATCGGAAAGGCGTCGATGACATGACTCCGAACGACCAAGCTGGCCACGACGCCGCAGAACCTTTGCCCGATCAGACGATGGCGATCACGGATCCGACCAACGCTCCCGAACACACACTCGCGGTGCCCCAAGCCCAACTCGATGCGACCATCGTCCATTCGCCGGGCGAGGGAGCCACGTTCGTCCAACCGGGACCGACGGACGATGCGGAACAAACGCAGGCGGCTCCGATCACGAGCAACTTCCATCCGGAATCCGCCGTGCAAACATTGATCGGCGTTCCGGCACACGATCCCAACGCGACGTTTGCTGAGATTCAGGCGACCGCCGGCTCCAGTTCTGTCGCGCGTGCCTGGGCACCCACCCAAGGTGCGTCCGGAGGCAATTGGTCCGGGCAAAATCGCGCGACGCCTCCGAACGCGACCCCGCAAGCTCATCAGGGGCCGCGAACGGAGGAACGCTACAAGCTGCTCGACAACTTCGCGCACGGTGGTTTGGGAAACATCTGGCTGGCGGAAGATACCTCGATCCACCGCCAGATCGCGTTCAAGGAACTCTTGCCGAAGGCTCTGAAGAACCGCTCCATCGTCGAACGGTTTATGGAAGAGGCGCAGATCACCGGGCAGTTGGAACACCCCTGCATCGTGCCGATCTACGACGTGGGCTATCAAGAAAACGGCACGCCGTTTTACGCCATGAAGCTGCTCAAGGGCGGCAACATGGAGAAGGCAATTGAAGAATTGCATGCCTTGCCGCGCGGCAGCACCGAACGGCAATTGGCGTTCACGCGATTACTGCGACAGGTCATCTCCGTCTGTCAGGCGCTCGGGTATGCGCACGGCAAGGGAGTGCTGCATCGCGACCTCAAGCCGCTGAATGTGATGCTGGGGGAATTCGGTGAGACGCTGGTGCTCGACTGGGGTTTGGCCAAAGTGATCGACGTGATGGGCCACCACGAAGTCGTCACCGACTCTGATGGCCAGATCGACAAAGCCAATCCCAACGTCGCAGTCGATTCGGGAACGGTCGCTGAAACGCAGACTTCCGAATCGAACTTCGGGGTCACGAAAACACAGGGAGCCAGCGACGTCGGCGCGACGAGAACTTCGGCAACATCGCCTGGCGGAACGCAGTCCAGAAGCACCGAAACGGGCAGCTTTCTGCGACGCCAAGTCGCGACGGATGCACGGACTGCCGGCAGTCACACCATCATGGGTCAGATCATGGGGACGCCGGCCTACATGCCGGCGGAGCAGGCGGAAGGAAAGATCGACCAGCTCGACGCCCGGACCGACATCTACTCGCTGGGAGGCATCCTCTACAAACTGCTCACCAATCAGTCGCCGGTCGGACGCGGCAAAGCTCAGGACGTTTTGAAGAAGGTCATCAGCGGCGACATCACACCACCGCGACAGATTGATCCGACAATTCCGCCGCCGCTGGAAGCCATCTGCCAGAAGGCGATGGCTCTCAAACAAGAGGACCGCTATCCGAAGGCGATGGATATGGCCGCCGACATCGAAGCCTGGCTCTCCGACGAGCCGGTCTCGGTCTATCCCGATCCATGGAGAACGCGACTGCGACGCTGGTACAAGCGGCATCAAGCTCTGGTCCACACTTCGGGAGTTGCGGTGGCCGTGATCGGCATCGCCATCGGTGGCTGGACGATCGCGGAAAATCTCCGAGTCAATGGACTGCAGCTCGCGGCCCAAACCAAGGTCGATGAGGCCAGCACCGCGACTAAGAACTCCGATCTGCTGAAGGCAAACTCGCTGTTGACCGAAGCCTTGGGCCAAGTCCGAGCCGAATCGCAACTGGAGCAGCTTCGCGAGCGAATTCAGAGCGATCTCGAAAGCGTCGCTCGTCTGCAAGCTGCCGCCGAACGCGAGCGGCTCGTTGGGTTGCGCACCAAAGCCGCGCGGTTACTCGACGATGCGAAAGAAGCGGGCGACACGAACCAGGACTTCGCTCAAGCCCGCACGTTGTTGACCAAGGCGGTGACGATGCTGGCCGAAGAAAAATCGCTCGCGGATCTGCATCGGCAGGCGGAGTCGCAATTGGCCAAGGTCGATCAAGTGCTCGCGCAGCAATCGGTCGTCCTCGCCGCCAAAGCGCAGCTCGCCAAGTTTCAAGAGGCGGTCGAACAAGTCCGCGTCTACGGCGGCAACGTCTCCGGCGAGGACTCCATCGACGATCTGCGCGAGGCGCACAAGCACGGCCTCGCCGCGTTGGACCTCTTCGAGATCGACTATGAAAAGCCGGACCAACTGGACGCGCGGCTGCGGTTGCTCGGCCCCGAAGCGATCGACACCTGGAAGGCCGGGCTGCTGGAATTGCTCGTCACGATCGCACAGGCGGAAACGAATCTCGCTATCAAAGATCAACCGAATGATGTTGCCGCCGCCGCGAAACGGAGCCTCGAACGAATCCAACAAGCGGAGTCGTTCGGGTTGTCATCCCGGCCGGTGGGATTCTTGAAGGCCGATTTGTTCGCGACGCTCGGACAAGCCGAGGCCGCTCAGAGGACACTGGCAGCGGCGGAGAAATTGCCCGCGGAAACAAGGCTCGATCATTACTGGCTCGCGGAACGTGCGCGGCAACTCCGTCAGTTCCCGCAGGCGATCCGGCACCTGCAAAATGCTCTGCGTGTCGATCCGGACGACTTCTGGTCGCTGAATCTGATGGCCGTTTGCCATCTCAATCAGGGACAGGCCGACGCCGCCGCCGCGAACTTCACCGCGTGCATCGCACGCCGGCCGAATCTCTTCTGGCCGTACCTCACCCGAGCCCTCGCGTTTGCCGACATCGGACAGTTTGAGAACGCCCAGCTCGATCTGGCCCGCGCTCAGGAACTCAGCCCGCGCGCGTATGCGGTGCCGCTCAATCGTGGGTTCGTGTTCTTGCTGCAAAAGAACTATGACGCGGCGAAGGCCGATTTCGTGGCGGCCGCCGAATTGCGTCCTGATCTAGCCGCTCCGCATTTGAATCTTGCCGAAGCCTGCCGCCGGCAAGCCGACGAGTTCGAACTCTCGAATGCCGCTGACGGCGCAGTCCGCGCCGCCGCCGAACGTCAGACCGCGCTCGCTGAACTGACCAAAGCTTTGCCGATGGCTCCACAACAAGGCTTGATCTATCGCGTGCGCGGCATGATCCAAGTCCGATTGAATGCTCCGGCCGCCGCGCTCGAGGACTTCCAACGAGCCACGCGATTGGAACCCAACCCGAAGTTCCAAGCCCTCAGCTTCTATGAGATCGGTGCCATTCATCAACGAGCCAAGCGGCTCCCCGAAGCGCTCGCCGCCTTCGACCATTCGCTCACGCTCAATCCCGCGGACACGAAAGTCATCCGCGAGCGTGCGGAAATCCTGCTGTCGCTCCGCAAATTCGACGAGGCGATTGCGGGCTTCACGTCGTATCTCGAAAAGGCCGGACCGCTCGGTGATGTGTACCGTGCTCGCGGCTTGGCGTTCTCTCTGACGAACAAGCCGCGCGAAGCGATCAACGACTACACGATGTCGCTGCAATACGAACCGTCCCTCAACATGCTCGGCCGGCGCGGCTGGGCGTATTTGCTGAACGCGGCCAAGCTCGCGAAAGAAGACTTCGAGGAAGCGGTGCGGCTCGACCCGCAGAACCCCGATAGCTTGCAAGGCTTGGCCTTTGCGATGGTCTCTCTGAACGATCACTCCGGAGCGGTGGCGAATTTGGAGAAAGCCGCCCCAATCATCAAACGCGCACCCGCTCGGCTGGGCGCGCAGGCCTGGGCCTTGTCGTTCAATCAGGCCGGAACTTACTCGCAAGCGTATGCCAAAGCCTTGGTCGATCCGACTCTGTCCACCGAAGGTCGCGACGAACTCGCCAAACAATACGTATCGCAAGCGATCGCCTGGCTGACTGAATCCCACCGCGTCGCGGGTCCGCAATTCCGCAAGGTGTTCTCGCAAGAATTGCGCGGCGACGGTGCGTTCGATCCCATCCGAACGCGGCCAGAGTTTCTCGAAGCGCTGAAGACGATCGGCGCTGAGTAGTTCGGACGCCTACGTCCGAACGACCCCACGGACGTAGGCGTCCGTGCTACGGCAACTCGTCGGGCGTCTTGAAGAATTTCGATAAGTCGACGCCCCCCTTCAGCTCGGCTTGCACAATCTTCAGCGCTTGCTCGAACTGTTGCAGACGTTGTTCGAGCACGGGGTGAATGACCGGCTGGTCGGACTTGGATTTGATTTTCGGCACGGCGGGATAGCCGAGATGCCGCTGCAATGCGGCGAACATGTAGAGCGGGTCTTTTTTGCGATGCGCCTTTGCAATGCGTCCCTCACGGATGCTGAAGAGCGTCTTGTACGGCACATTGAATTCGGGATCTTGGTTCGCTCGGCGACGATCGGCGACGTATTGCTCGGAGCGGTAATACAGCAGGTCGGCGAAATCCGACGTGCCGAGTTCTCGCCGCAGCACTCCGAACCACTCGCGCCAGGCATCGTCATAGAGCGGATCGCCACCTAGAGCGATCAGGCCGTCGATGTAGCCCAAGCGGTTTCGAGACACACACTCGAACTGATAAATGAACAACCCCTGCGGGGTAGGATTGTTGGCGCGGAAGTCTGCCTCGCGTTGCAGGATTTCTAAGGCCATGAACTGGTCGAAACGAGATTTCGTTTCTTCCTCGGCCTGCCCCATGATGAAGGCTTGGAACGGCGCGAAGTAATGCTCCAGCCGAGCCATTGCGTCGCTGATGCGGCCCTTCAGCAGGATCTCGCTGCGCAAGAAATCAATCGCCATCGGCAGCTTGGTCGTGCTGAGTATTTCCTCCTGCACCGTCACGAGGATTTCCTGCGAGGGAATGTTCTCACGCAACCGCTCGGCAAAGACGCGGAAGAAGTGCGCCTGCTCGATGTATTCTTCGCGGTCCAACAATGGAGACGACATGGCGGCACGATTCACGAACTAATGGGAGAAAAGCAACGCAGCCAATCTACGGCAACACCTCGCCGACGCACAGTGCTGACTGCCGATTCCTCAGGCCCCATTCCTCTGGCCAGAGGAATTCAGAAAGGCGAGGTGGAGTCAATAAGGCTGGCGATATCTCGCAAACAGTTTGTCCGGTCGGCCTGATTCCGCTGGTCTGTTTTCGGCGTCGGCGGCTGTGAGCGAGGGCTGTAAGAACATGAACGCTCCGATCAGGATCGTAGCCGCGGCCAGCAGCAGTGTGCCGCGAAGTTGTTGTTGCGTTGCGAACGGAGCCACCACTGAGCCGTACCACGGCAACGAATTGGGTTGTGTCTCGAACACCGGGTCGTTGTCACGGATCGACAACTGCAAGTGCTCATCGAGGGGGATGCGTTCCTCGCCGGGGCGGCGAGCTCCGAATTCAACGCTGGCCAGCTTGCGGACGAATTCGGGATCGCGGGCCAGCGAATCCACGACTTGGTCGAGGTCTTCCACTTCGTGCTCGATGCTGACCAGCCGGCGTTGTTTCGCCTGGTAATCCTGCCGCAGTTGAATGTACGTCAGCAGCTTCGGCGAAAGCGCGACCAACGCATACACGCCGATGGCCGCCAACAATGCCAGCCAGAAGGCCAGCGAGGTGGTCCACGAGGAATGTGTTTCGGATTGGTCAGTCGTGTCAGGCATGTGGTCTTCGAGCGCGGGGTCGGATTGAGATTCCGCTCCGCCAATTATTCCCGCTGAAACGAAACAGGCCGGAGCTTTTTATGGCTCCGGCCTGAGTTCGGTGAAATTCTCAATCAACGTTCGCGGTCAAATCGTTCCGCCGTATTGAGCGGCCGGGCCGAGGATCTCTTCGATGCGAAGCAATTGGTTGTACTTGCAAATTCGATCCGTGCGGCTGGCTGATCCAGTCTTGATCTGGCCGGTGCCAAGCGCGACCGCCAAATCGGCGATGAACGTGTTCTCGGTCTCGCCGGATCGGTGACTCATCACGGCCGTGTAGCCGCTGCCGTGGGCAAGTTGCACCGCTTCAATGGTCTCGGTGAGCGTGCCGATTTGGTTGACCTTCACGAGGATGCTGTTCGCAACGCCCGACTCAATGCCGCGAGCCAGTCGCTTCGTGTTCGTCACGAACAGGTCGTCGCCGACCAGTTGGCAACGCATCCCGACCTTGTCGGTGAGCAATTTCCAGCCGTCCCAATCGTCCTCAGCACAGCCGTCCTCGACCGAGCAGATGGGATAGTTCTCGACGAGGTCCGCCAGGAAGCCGACCATCTCGGCCGACGACAGCTTCTTCCCTTCGATCTCATACTTGCCGTTCTTGTAGAACTCGGTCGCGGCACAATCGAGAGCAATCTTGATCTCCTCACCCGGCTTGTAGCCCGCCTTTTCGATCGCACTCAGGATCGTGTCGAGTGCTTCCTTCGAGGACTTGATGTCCGGAGCGAAGCCCCCTTCGTCGCCGACTGCCGTGCTCATGTGCTTGTCGTGCAGCACTTTCTTGAGGTGATGGAAGACTTCAACACCCGCACGCAGCCCATCGCTGAACGAATCGAAGCCAAGCGGAAAGATCATGAACTCTTGGAAGTCGATGCCGTTGTTGGCGTGCGCCCCGCCATTGATGATGTTCATCATCGGAGCCGGCAAGCGATTCGCTCCGACACCGCCGAGATAGCGGAACAGCGGCAGAAAACTGACCTGAGCCGCCGCATCCGCAGCCGCCAGCGAGCAGGCCAACATCGCATTCGCGCCGAGCTTGCTCTTGTTCTCAGTGCCGTCCAGTTCCAGCATCGCATGGTCAATCAACGCTTGATCGCAAACGTCGAGGCCGATCAATTCGTTGGCAATCTTCACATTGACGTTCTCGACCGCTTGCAGCACTCCCTTGCCGAGATACCGCTGCTTGTCGTTCGTGTCGCGCAACTCAATCGCCTCGTGCGAGCCAGTGCTGGCTCCGCTGGGGACGGCCGCTCGGCCGCGATGTCCGTCTTCCGTCTCAATGTCCACTTCCACCGTCGGATTGCCGCGGCTGTCGAGAATCTCGCGAGCACGCACGGCTGCAATTTCCACACTCATCGTTCGTTCGTCCTGAAAAAAGGAGGCTCGTAGTGACCCGATTCCTCGGGTCTGCCAATCGACCGCATCAATGCGGTCACTACCAGCGAAATCGGCGGGGAGTTTGTCGAAGTCGCCCTACATTCGCCACCATGAGCCGCCGGAGAATTTGCCGAATCGGAACGCTTGGCGCAGCAGGATCGAGCGTGATCGAAGATCGGTGTTCTCACAATTCGCTTGTCGCGAGACAGATGTCGGACGACTATAATCACGCCGCATTGGAGATCCTCGACTTAGGAAGATTTTTCATGGGCACAATTCAAACGCTTCCGGCTCCAGACGTGGCTCCGCTGGCGACTTCCAACGAGCAATGGCGGCATGACCGCGCTGAGTTTCAGCGACTTCTGCCCCGTTTGCTGAAGGATTCTGCGGGAAAGTTTGTGGCCGTTCACGACGGTCAGATTGTGGCTTGTGGGGATGACAAGATTGTGGTGGCTCAGCAGGCTTATTCTCAGTGCGGGTACGTTCCGATTTACGTCGGGCATGTCGTGGCTGAGCCGCCTTCGCCGATTCGGATGCCCACGCCACGCTCCGTAGCGAGGTCGTGATGGTTCGATACAACTACTTTCGATCGGTCGAGCCGCCGGCTCCGTTTGTCCATGTCACGATTCGAAATCCCAGCCTTGGCCTGAGCGTGTCTGACGTCCCAGCCTTGTTGGACTGTGCTGCTGACCACTCCGTCATCCCCGGCGTACTCGCCGAGCAGATAGGATTGGTCCAAATTGACGAAATCCCCATCATGGGTTTCGGTGGCCACGCAAGCTTGGCTCCGACATTCCTTGCGGAGATCGCGATTCGGCAACTCCAGGGAATCATCGTGGAAGTGATCGCGAACTCGGATGAGTTCAATGTCATCCTGGGCCGCGATCTTCTGAACTCGTTCCGTTTGTTGCTCGATGGTCCGAATCTCGTGGTCGAGATTCAGTCCGCTTAATCTCACCCAGACAATCCGCCTCACAAGACTTGTGCTTCTGGAATGCTTGATTCATCCGAACAATCCCTCCCGCATCCCGCCGAGCCCCTGCCGCTGGAACCGATGGACCCGCAACTGAAATGGATTCAGCCGGGGGGCGGAGTCATCTGCCATTTGGAGATCGCTTGGGGTGGTTTCCGTCGCTGGTGGCTGAAGACGTTTCGTCGCGGCTATGTGAAACGCATGGCGGAGCTTCGCAAAGGGGAATTCAATGGCTGTCCGCATGAAGTGCTCGACTCGCGCGATGTGAAGTTTCATCGCAATCAAGGGGGCTACTTCTGGGAGCCGGCCGACGATCCGTTCCGCTGGCGCGACAAGATTCCGTTCGCTCGCAGCGGCTTGTGCGAGTTGTTCGTGTTCTCGCAGATCACGTTTGGTCCAGCGATCGCGCTGACGTGTTGGCTGACATGTCCGTGCTCAGCATCACTGCCTTCTCCGGCGAGGACCGTTGCCTGGCTGGGCGTCACAACGCTGACGGTCATCGGTCTGTTGATTGTGTGGTTCTTTCGCAATCCGCCGCGCGCCATTCCGGCAGCACCGGGTTTGATCGTGTCTCCGGCAGACGGAAAGATTGTGGCGATTGACGAGATCGAGCACGACGAATTCCTCGGCGGGCCGGCGGTGCAGATCGGCATCTTCTTGTCGATCTTCAACGTCCACATCAACCGCGCTCCGGTGGCTGGCCGAGTCATCGGCTTGCGGTATCGCCCCGGCAAGTATTTGAATGCGTTGCGGCCAGAGTCGGCTCGCGAGAACGAACAACTCGCCGTGAGGATGCAGGAAACGGAGTTCCCGTTTCGACGGTACATTGTCCGACAAATCACAGGCGCGATCGCTCGGCGAATTGTCTGCTGGCTCAAGCCGGGAGACTCGATGGCTCGTGGCGAGCAGTTCGGCATGATTAAATTGGGATCGCGCACCGAATTGGTTCTGCCGCGCGAAGCGGCGTTGAAGCTGCGAGTTCAACTCGGAGACACAGTGAAGGCGGGGAAGTCGATCCTGGCGGAGTTTGAATCATGAGCCGACGCGAAAAAGTCTTCGCCGTGCTGCCGACAATGCTGACGCTGGGCAACGCGGTCTGTGGTTTCGGAGCGATCACATTCGCAGCCAAGTGGTCTGGCGGCGACCCCGATCTGTCGTTGTTCATCGCATCCTGCCTGATTATTTTGGCGATGGTCTTCGATGCCCTTGACGGCAGTGCGGCGAGGCTGACAAAGCAGACGAGCGAATTCGGGGCACAGCTTGATTCGCTGTGCGATGCGATCAGCTTCGGAGCGGCTCCGGCGTTCTTGATGCTGCAATTCTCACAGTCACGGTATCTGTCTCACCTGCGCTTCGTGTGGTGGATCGCAGCGTTGTACGTCGCCTGCGCGGTCTTGCGACTGGCACGATTCAATGTCGAAACCGACGAGGATGATGCTCACGATGCCTTCAGTGGCCTGCCGTCACCGGCGGCGGCGGCAACCGTGGCCAGTTTTCCGATCATGGCGTTTGGATTCCGCAACTTGGAAGACGCGGCCAATGAAAAACTTTGGGAACAGGTCGCGACTTGGCTCAATACCTGGACCGCCAACATACTGCCGTTCATCACGCTGGCGGTCGCGTGTTTGATGGTCTCGCGGTTTCGTTACGCCCATCTCTTCAATCAACTGGTGCGTGGCCGGCGGCCTCGGCAGCATCTGATTCAAGTGGTCTTCGCGATCGCGGTGATGATTGTGATGTGGCAGGTGTCGGTCCCGCTGTTCTGCTGCTGGTTCGCGTTCGGTGCGCCGATCAAGGCGTTGTGGAACGAGTCAGTGATGCGCTGGTGGTATCGAGGCCATCCGCGGCCGGCGACGGCCGGTGGAACTCCCTTGCCAGAGACGGGCTGGAAGAATGATGGCCCGACGGCTCTCGATTCCTCCGATCACGAAAACGACATGGACGATGCCTGATGTTTACGGGATTAGTCGAGGCTCTGGGAACCGTGCGATCGCTCACCGAAGAAGGGGATGCGAAGCGTTTGGTCGTGGAAGTGCCGACGGAGTTTCTGGAAGGTGCGTCGCCGAGCAAACGGCTGGGTGACAGCGTGGCGATCAACGGCTGCTGCTTGACGGTCGTCGCGGCCGACGGCGTGTTGTGGAGCTTTCAAGCCGGACACGAAACGCTCGCGAAGACCAATCTTGGCCGTCTGAATGTTGGCAATGTCGTGAACCTCGAACGCGCGATGCCGGCCGATGGCCGCTTCGGCGGACACATCGTGCAAGGACACGTCGATGGCGTCGGCCGAGTCACCGCGATTGATTCTCGCTCCGAATTTGCCGACTACACATTTGAGGTGCCGGCAGCGCTCGCTGCTCAGATGGTTGAGAAAGGTTCGGTGGCCGTCGATGGCATCAGCCTGACGCTGATGCGTGTCACTGCGACGAGTTTTCAAGTGATGCTGATCCCGCACACGCTGGCGGTCACGACGCTCGGCCGGCGACAAGTCGGTGACGAGGTCAACATCGAGACCGACGTGCTCGCGAAATATGTCGCGAAGTTGCTGGCTCGCGCAGCCTCGGCGGAGTCCGTGAAATGAACGAAGCCGAGCGGCAGACGCGTACGCATTTGACGAAACTGTTTTCTCAGCATGGGTTCTTTCCGCGTGGTGATCTCGGCCAGAATTTTCTGATCGACCTCAACATCGTGCGGTACGTCGCCGATCAGGCTTTCATCGGTCCCGATGACGTCGTGCTGGAAGTCGGCACGGGAACAGGTGGACTGACGACGTTTCTGGCTCGCGACGCGGCCGCTGTTGTCACTGTTGAGTACGACGAAAACGTGTTCGGACTCGCGAAGCAGATGCTCGACGGACTGCGGAACGTGACGCTGATCAATGCTGATGCGCTCAAAAGTAAGAACACTCTCAACCCGGACGTGATGGCGGTTGTCGAAGAGAAGCTTCGCGAAGACCCCGATCGCAAGCTGAAGCTGGTCGCCAATCTGCCGTATGACGTGGCGACACCGGTCATCTCGAATCTCGTCGCCAGCGAACTGCCGTGGGTCGCGATGGTCGTGACCATTCAGCTTGAGTTGGCTCAGCGCATGGCCGCGCAGCCGAAAGCCGCCAGCAACTACGGAGCGTTGTCGATCTGGTTGCAGTCGCAGTGTCAGATCAAGCTGCTGAAGAAGCTCGGCCCGCAAGTCTTTTGGCCGCGTCCGAATGTCGAATCGGCCATCCTCAGCATCCGCCCCGACCGAGAACGCCGAGCGGCGATCACCGATCGAGCCTTCTTCCACGAACTGGTTCGAGACGTGTTCACACAGCGTCGCAAACATTTGCGAGTTGGGTTGTGCTCTGCGCTCAAAGGACGCCTCGATCGTAACGCGATCGACCGAGTGCTGGTGGAGCTTGGCATCAAGCCCGAGGTCCGGGCCGAGCAGTTGGAAGTCGAGACGTTCGTGTTGCTGGCAAATCGACTGCACGAGGAACTGGGACACGTCTGACAGCTTCAACTCAGCCAGACGAACTCAATCGGCGAGTCGATGTCGGGGTGCAAGCTCTGATGCACCGGGCAGTGTCTCGCGGCGGTTTCGATCTTCGTTCGATCGGCGGCGGCAACTTTCGCGGCTTTGTCGGCGGGAATGGTCACCGTCACTGGCAGCCGGCCGATGCGGCGGATCGGTTGCTGGACCATCTCCTTCGTGACGAAGACGAGCGTGCCGGTCAGGTCGATCTGATTCCGTTCGGCGACGATGCCCATGATCGTCATCACACAAGCGCCGAGTGCTGTCGCCACGAGATCAGTGGGCGAGAAGCTCTCGCCTTTGCCGTGATTATCCACCGGCGCGTCGGTCGCCAGTGTGGCTCCGGAGGGACCGTGCGTGGCCGCACAGCGGAGTTGTCCTTCGTAAACAAGATTGATTCCCACAGCCATGAGTTGGTTCCTTGATTGCAAAGTAACCCGAAGCGTCAGCGAGGGCGAACGCTCCAAGAAGCGCCGTCATCCGCGGTCTGTGAAGCGTTCGCCCTCGCTGACACTTCGGGTTAGTGCGGCGAAACCGGTCTTCGCCGAGATGGGGTTGGCGGGTATGTTACTGCCCGCTCGACTGACCGCCGATGGAGTGGCGTGATCGGAACACGATGGCGGACCAAAGAGTCCGTCGTCACGCATCGGTGGCGGGCTTGCCTCGCTTGGCATAGTTCGGTGGTCAGGGAAGGCGCGTCTCGTGGAAGGAACCAAGGGGACCGAACATGCCGATCAGCATTCAACGCGAACTGCCGCAAGAACTCGCCGACGTCCAGAAGGTGCTGGCGAATAAGGCTCGCGAGTACGGGCTGGACTTCTTCGAGACGAACTTCGAGGTCGTCGATTACGACGAGATGTCGATGCTCGCCGCGTTCGGTGGATTCCCTGTGCGTTATCCACATTGGCGTTTCGGAGCCCAATACGACGAACTCTCGAAAGGCTACGAGTACGGCCTGCAAAAAATCTACGAGATGGTGATCAACACGAATCCGTGTTACGCCTATTTGCTGAAGTCCAACGCGCTGATGGACCAGAAGCTGGTCATCGCTCACGTTTATGGCCACTGTGACTTCTTCAAGAACAACGCCTGGTTCCAGCCGACGAATCGCAAGATGCTCGACGAGATGGCGAATCACGCCGCGCGTGTGAATCGCTACATCGACCGCTACGGCCACGAGGAAGTCGAAGCGTTCCTCGACGCGTGCCTGTCGTTGGAAGACTTGGTCGATCCACACGCTCCGCACATTCGCCGGCGCGATGAACACGTCACTCCGTCCGCTGCCAGTCCGCTCGGCAAGAGCAACGACGAGGACGACTCGGACGACACGCCGGGCAAGCTGCCGTCCAAAGATTACATGGACGACTTCATCAATCCGCGCGCCGCCCTCGACAAAGCTGACCAGGAACAAAAGGCGAAACAGAAGAAGAAGGAAGAGCCGCGGACCTTCCCGCCGGAACCGGAGCGCGACTTGTTGCTCTTCCTGCTGGAGCACGCACCGCTCAAGCCGTGGCAGCATGACATCCTGCAGATTGTCCGGGACGAGGCGTATTACTTTGCTCCACAGGGTCAAACGAAAATCATGAACGAGGGTTGGGCCAGCTATTGGCACTCGACGATCATGACGACGTTCGGCTTGAGCGACGGTGAGGTGATCGACTACGCCGACCATCACTCCGGCACGATGGCGATGAGCCCCAATCGGTTGAACCCGTACAAGATCGGCATCGAGCTCTATCGCGACATCGAAGAGCGTTGGGACAAAGGCCAATTCGGCCACGATTGGGAAACGTGCGATGACTACGATGAGAAACGGCGTTGGGACAAGGATCTGAAGCTGGGCCGCCAGAAGATCTTCGAGGTCCGCCGCGTCCACAACGACGTGACCTTTGTCGACGCCTATCTGACGCCGGAGTTCTGTCAGAAGCACAAGCTCTTCAGCTTTGCCTACAACGACGGGAACGACAACTACGAGATCGCCTCGCGGCAGTTCCAGGAGATCAAGCAGCAGATGCTGACGAGCCTGGCCAATCACGGCCGGCCGTTCATTTACGTCACCGACGGCAACTACAAGAACCGCGGCGAGCTGTATCTCAAGCACAAGTTCCAAGGGGCGGAGTTGAAGCACGACTACGCCCGCGACACGCTCGCCAATCTGCAACGCATCTGGGGCCGCCCCGTCCACATCGAGACCATCGTGGACGAGAAGCCGGCCGTGATTTCGTTCGACGGAACGAACCATGAGATGCGGCAGAAGCCGTAAAAGCCGTGCGACTCCTCCGCACGGTTCTCGGCGAAAAATGCCGGATTGGCGAAAATCGGCTCGTCAAATCCCACACGAACGCCGAACCGTTAGGTAGAGACCGAGAAACCGCTGTTGACGTATGGGCGCAACTTCTGAGCAAATAGCACGAGCATCTATGACGTAAGCTTTCCTGACCTTCCCGCCTGATGCGGTTCGCATGATGCGCTCCGCAATGCTCTTTCTGAACTGAACGTTGAAGGGCGAGGTGCTTGTCGTCGGCCATGTGCCGCGACCAGCCTCTCGCCCTTCCTCCGTTTTGCTCCCACACCGGGAGGTGTGCCATGAGCCTGAGCCAAACACTTTCGCAAGAACTCCCCCGGCTGATCGGATTGAATTCGACTCAACCGACAACGGTCACGCTGCCCACCACCGATGGCGTGGACATGTCGCTCGATTTCACGATCGTCGATACGCTGAGCTGTGCGTTTCGCGAGCTGCGCATGAACGTGCCGCGGCTTGTGGGAGCATCGTTTGCGATGCTCGAACACTGGGCCGAAGACTTGTCGAAGCGGATCACGTATCTCCTTGAAAACATTGGCCCGTTGGAATTCGATCCGACGACGCAGCAAGTCCTCATCCGCTCGAAGTCCCCCGACCTGCGCACCGGTGGAGCCAAGTACTACGAAGTCTTGTTGCAGTGCCAATCGGGCGGCCACTTCGTCCTGCGGCGATTCCATTCCGACCCGGCCCAATGCGGCCGCGACCAAGTCGATCTGACGATGACCCACGAGACCCTGCTGAAGCTCGTGGAAGATTTGCTCGCGACCGTTCCGTAGATGTAACCCGAAGCGTCAGCGAGGGAGTCGTCATACACTCCCTCGCTGACGCTTCGGGTTACATCGCTGCACGCTGCTCTCCTCAATGAGTAGGCCATGAATAATCTCGGATAGCGAGGGCGGACGCTCCAGAACGCTTTCAATGTCACGGCCGCATAGAGCATTCGTTCTCGCTGACGCTTCGGGTTACTTTCCGTTGGCTCATGCCGCATGCGCCGATCGCACCGGTCATGCCGAGCAAAGAATCGACTCGCTCCGCGCGCTTCATCCCGTCACCGAGCCAGACGTGACCTAGGTTTTCCCGCCCCATTGTCTGCGCGGATCGTGTTCCCCCCTTCGGTGAGCGTGCGACATGCCCAGCCTGTCAGAAGTTTTCGTCAACAGCCCTCTCAGTTCAACCGCATCCAGCGGGCTGGCCGAGTCGTTTGCTCCGAGCCAACCGATCCGCGTGTGCCACGTCAGCATGTGCCTGCAAACCGGCGGCCTCGAACGGTTGCTGGTGGACTTCGCGCGATTCCACGACCGGAAAACTTTTGAACTGCAATTCATCGCTCTCGCTGGCGATGGACAACCAGCGGCCGACATCCGTGCCGAAAGATGCTCGGCGCGAGTCCTCAACGACAGCCTGAAGATTCGCAAGTGGCGATCCATTGCGCAGCTTGTGCAGCAACTGAAAACACAACGCACGCAGATCGTCCACACGCACAACACTTACGCGCAGTTCTACGGAACACTCGCCGCGAAGCTGGCCGGTGTGCCCATCGTCATCAACACGCAGCACGGTGGAGGCTGCGGAGATCATTGGAAGGCCCAGTGGCAGTTCAAACTCGCGAACCGCTGGACGCAGCGAGTCGTGGGGGTGTCACACGACGCCACGCGACTGTGCCAGCAACAAGATCGCGGTTCGCAAAGCAAGATCATGACGATCTGGAACGGCATCAACCTGGATCGTTTCACCTACCACGGCCCGAAATCAAAGCCGGTGGCGATTAGCGTCGCCCGTCTGTCGGCCACCAAAGATTTTCCGACACTGTTGCGAGCCATCCCGCTCGTGCTGCCGCATGTCCCCGACTTCCGATTGCGAATCGTCGGTGACGGTCCCGAACGAGCGAAGCTCGAAACGCTGATCGACGAACTCAACCTCCGCCCGCAGGTCGAACTGCTCGGCGAGCGGCACGATGTCCCCAAACTGCTGGCCGAGTCCGGCTTCTTCGTGTCGTCGAGTTTGAACGAAGGCATCTCGCTGACGCTGCTGGAAGCGATGGCCGTCGGGCTTCCGGTTGTCACGACAGCGGTCGGCGGAAACCCCGAAGTCGTTCTCGATGGCCAGACCGGCCGACTTGCACCTGCTGGCGATCCCGCCGCGCTGGCTCGCGCGATCGTCGATCTGTGCGCCGATCGCGACTTGTGGTCCGCAATGGGCACGCTTGGCCGCCAGCGAGTCGAACAGAACTTTGAAATCCGGCAGATGATCCGCAACTACGAAGCGTTGTACGAGGAGCTTTTGGGCCTCGGCGAGCGGGGGGTGTCAGCCCCCCGGTTCGTGAAAGGTTGCTCGACTCTCGAAATCACCGAGGGGCTGACGCCCCCCGCTCGCCAATGATTTTCTCTATGCGAATTCTCTACCTCAGTTCGATTTTTCCCCACGGGACCGCTCGCGTCACTGGCACGTTCAATTTGGAACTGTGTCGAGCACTCGCGTTCGAGCACGACGTGCGCGTGGTCGCGCCTCGGTCGTTCATCGAAGTGTGGAAAACTCGACGCGAAAACCGCACAGCCGATCGTTGGGTGACGGAGACCACGGGAATCGAAGTCTCGTATCCGAGCTACTTCTACACTCCCGGCTTCGCGCGATCGCTGTATGGTGAGTCGATGCGGTGGTCGGTACGTCGGCACCTTGGGCGAATCGTCAATGAGTTTCAGCCAGAGGCAGTTGTCAGTTATTGGGCACACCCGGATGGAGAGGTCGCGTTGCGGGCCGCTCAGCCGCTGGGCATTCCAAGTGTCGTCATCATCGGCGGCTCGGACGTACTGCTGTTGCCAAACGACCGCCGCCGAATGCCGAAGATTCAACGAGTCCTGCGTGAGTCGAGTGCTGTGATGACCGTCAGCGAAGGACTGCGGCGCGCGGTGATCGAATTAGGAACCGAACCGTCGCGAGTCCACACGATCTATCAGGGAGTGGACGACAAGCTCTTCTTCCCCGGTGACGCTGAGGCTGCTCGCAAAAAGCTTTCTTTGCCGACCGATCGCCGGCTGTTGCTGTGGGTTGGCCGCATGGTCGCTGTCAAAGGTCTCGACACGCTGATCGCCGCATTCGACCTGGCACGGCACAAACACTCGGACTTGCACCTGCTGCTCGTCGGCGATGGCCCATTGCGAGCGGCCGTTCAAGCCGATGTGGAACGTCGCGGACTCAGCGATCACGTCACGTTCGCCGGCACGCAGTTGCCGGCACAGCTTCCCAACTGGTACCGAGCGGCCGATCTCTGCGTGCTGTCGAGCTGGTCGGAAGGTCTGCCCAACGTGCTGCGTGAAGCAGTCGCGTGCGGACGGCCGTTCGTCTCAACCGATGTCGGCAGCGTGCGCGAGATCGCTCAATCGCAAGCGGGATCGCCGTTCGCCGAACTGGTGCCGGTCGGGGACGCGGCCGCGATGGCCGTCGCGATCGAGCGAGTTCTGCGTCCCGAATATCTCGCCGTCGCACAATCTGCCCTGTGCCGGTGTTGGAGAGACACGGCTCACGACCTTGTGTCGTTGCTGAAAAGCCTGCGCGGTGACTCAAACGTGGGGCAGGTTTCCAACCTGCCAATCCGATCCGGGCAGGTTGAAAACCTGCCCCACGAAATTCCTGTCTGATGAACACGACCATGTCCAATTCAAAACTTACGAAACGAGTGCTCGTCGTCTCGTACAACTTCCCGCCCGTCGGCGGAGCGGGTGTGCAGCGCGTCACGAAGTTCGTGAAGTACCTGCCGGAGTTCGGCTGGGACGCGACGGTCCTGACCACCGAGAACCCGTCCGTGCCGGTGTTCGACGAATCGCTGCTGGCGGACATTCCTCCGCAGACGGTGATCGTGAAAGCTCGCACGCTCGAACCCGGTTATGCGCTGAAGCGAATCGTCTCCGCCAGCAATGCCATCAAAGTCACCCGAAGCGTCAGCGAGGGAGCGGGAAGTTTGGGCGATGACCGTCCCTCGCTGACGCTTCGGGTGACTTTGATGGCCGCCGCGAAGCGGATGCTGCGCGGTGTGGCAAATCTCCTGCTGCAACCTGATCCGCAGGTGTTGTGGAACTCACAGGCGATCGAGGCCGGTCTCAAAGTTCTCGGACAGCACAAGCACGACGCGATCTTCGTCACGGCTCCGCCGTTCTCGTCGCTGTTGATCGGAGCGGAACTGGCTCGCCGCACGGGCCTGCCGCTGGTGCTCGACTATCGCGATGAGTGGAGCATCAGCAACTCGTATCTCGAAAACAAACGCTTGGGTTGGTTGTCGCGGACGTGGCAACAGCACCAGCAGAGTCTCTGCGTGCGAGCGGCATCGGCGTTGATCGCGACGACGCGACACAGCGCGGAGTCACTAAAACAAGTCGCGCGAGCGTCGGAATGCCGGCCGCTGGTCACGCACATCTACAACGGTTTCGACACGGCGGACTTTCACGAGGGAACTCCGCCGCTCCCGGATGCGGCGTTGGAATCAGCCAACAATCCGACTCAGCCGTACAAGCTGGCTTACATCGGCACGCTCTGGAATCTGACGTCGGTCGAACCAGTCGTCCGCGCGGCGCAACAACTTGCCGAACGGAATCCCGACTTGGCCTCGCGGTTGGAATTGCATTTCGTCGGCCGGCGCACGGCGGCTCAGGACGAATGGCTCGATCAACTCGGCCCCTTGCCCTGCCGAGTTGTTCGGCAACCGTACCTCGATCACGACGAAGCCTTGCGGTTGATGCGGTCCGCCGATGGATTGTGCTTGTTGCTTTCGGACTTACCGGAAGCGGGCCGAGTCGTGCCGGCAAAGATGTTCGAGTACCTCGCCGTTCGCCGTCCGATCTTTGCGATCGTGCCACCGGGTGAAGTCTCGGCGTTGCTACACGATTGTCCGTTCGCGTTCGTGCATTCGCCGAGCGACGTGACCGGAATCGTTCAACGCTTGGGTGACGAGATTGAGCGGCACCGGCTCGGTGTGTCGTTACCCACCGGCCTGTGGGATTCGTCCCCATTCGAGCGACGCCAGCAGACCGAACAACTCGCCGAACTGTTGGAGCGTGTGTCCGCCGTACGTCAGCCTTTCCAGGCTGACCCCGAAGGCCACCAAATCCACGACCTCACTTACAACATCACCGGACGAGTCAGGCTGGAAAGCCTGACCTACTGAAACAACATGACCGCGGTCACCGTTTGGCAAATCATCTTCTGGCTGAGCATCCTCGGTGTGGCCTACATCTTTTTGGGCTACCCGCTGCTGGTGTTTGCGCTGTCGCGACTGCGGCCGATGCGAACGCGAAAAGAGGCCAGCTTGGACCCCGTCTCGGTGGTGCTCGTGGGCTACAACGAAGCCGCTCGGTTGCCGGCGAAGATCGCCAGCGTGCTTGCGAGCGATGACGCGCATTTGATCCGCGAGTTGATTGTCGCTTCGGACGGCTCGACCGACGACACGTCCGCAGTGATCGCGACTTTGAACGATTCACGCGTTCGACTCATCCCGTTTCCGGAGCGTCGAGGCAAACCATCCGTCTTGAATGACGTCCTTCCGCAGTGTCAGAGCGATGTCGTGGTGCTGATGGATGCCCGGCAGGAACTCCACCGCCGAGCGATCGCGGAACTCGCCGCAAACTTCGCGGACGAGACAGTCGGCGTGGTTTCGGGCGAATTGGTCTTTCGCTCGGAAGGGGACGTCACGACCGTGTCCAAAGGGATTGGGATCTATTGGCGCTACGAAAAATTCATTCGCAAATGCGAGGGACGATTCCGCAGCGTGCCGGGTGCGACGGGAGCCTTGTACGCACTGAGACGTTCGCTGTTTCGACCGATCCCGCCTCAAACGATCTTGGATGACGTGGTCATCCCGATGCAGGCCGTGACCGCCGGTTATCGCTGTCTGTTCGAGCCTGCGGCGATCGCCTTCGACCATCCCTCGGACTCAACCACGAAAGAGTCGATCCGCAAACGCCGCACGGTGGCTGGTGCGGCGCAGTTGATCGTGGATCATCCCGCCTGGCTGCTGCCGTGGCGGAACCCGATTTGGTTTGAGTTCGTCTCGCACAAACTGGCACGATTGGTTTCGCCGTTGTTGTTGCTGTTGGCGGCAGCCGCGAATCTGTGTCTCGCGAGTCATCCGGTTTACGCCGTGCTGCTGATGTGGCACGTTGCGTTCTATGCCTCGGCATTGGTCGGCTGGTGGTTCCAGCGAGCCGGCCGACGCTCCGTGCTGTTCGGAGCACAATTGATGTTCGTGGCCCTCAACGCCACAACGGTCGTCGCGCTGTGGGACGCGCTACGCGGACGCTTCCGTGCGACGTGGCAAAGAACCTACTAACCCGAAGCGTCAGCGAGGGCAGGCGCTTCACTCGGCAGCGATCAGGCGGTTGATGCTCGGCGAAGCGTTCGCCCTCGCTGACGCTTCGGGTTAGTTTGCGATTACAGCCGGCTGGCGATGCGTTGCTTTTCCTCGCGGTTCCACATCCACAGCAGCAGTGGACTGGCGATGTAGATCGTGCTGTAGGTGCCGACGATCACGCCGATCAACATGCAGAACGCAAAGCCGTGGATGCCATCGCCCCCGAAGAAGTACAGGATCACGACCGTCATGAACGTGGTCAGAGCGGTCAAGATCGTGCGTGACAGCGTTTGATTGACGCTGTCGTTGACCATCTGCGAAGTGAGTAGCGGATTGCGGCCACGGATTTCGCGGACGCGGTCGAAGATCACGATCGTGTCGTTCAGCGAGTAACCGATGATCGTCAGGAACGCGGCGACGATCGACAGGTTCAGCTTGAAGTCTTCTAACCCCAGCATCCGTCCGACCGCCGTATCCGACAAGAAGTACGCGAATGGTAAGCACGCCAGAGTGAATAAAACGTCGTGAAACACGGCGACCACGGCGGCGATGCCGAAGTCCGCCTTCGTAAACCGGAACCAGAGATAGATGATCGTCGCCGCGCCGCTGGCCAGGAGTGCGAGGATCGCCAGATATTGCATGTCCTCGGCCACCGAAGCGGCGAAGTTGGAGACCTCTTCAAAGATTGGCGTTGTTTCCAGCGTCGTCTGCATCGCCAACAGAGCTTGCTGGACTTCGTCCGCGCTGACCGTTTTCCTGACTTCGACCTTCATCTTGTCGAAGACTTTGGTTTTTCCTTCCTGGGCGGTCAGTCCCGGTCCACTCGTGCCGGTGATCCGAAACAAGGCGTTGGCTTCGAGGTACTTCGGGTTGACCTTCTTGAGTGCGTTCAACAGGTAGTCGGCAGCGGTCGCCGTTGAAATCGGACTGCTGAAGCTCAGTTCGGTGGAATGTGCGGAGGCAAACTCGTCATCGTCTTCGTCACCGCCGAGATTCAGCTTCGGCTTCTCGGAGGACGTTTCCTTGTTCGCCGGCTTGTCGCCGCTGTCGGACTTACCGCTGTCCGAGGTCACGGACGGTGTGGAGTCGTCGGGTTTTTCAGCCGTCGCAGCCGGCTTCTCAACCGCTTCGTCCTTCTTCTCAGCCGCTTTGTTCGCGTCTTTTTTAGGCTCGTCTGTTTTGGCGTCCGTCTTCGTGGCTTCCGCTTGGACTTCGTCGTCGCCGTTGGAGCCGATTGACTTATCTGGAGACACCGGATTCGTCGCCGCCGCCAGCGCGGTGAACTGGACTGTCACGCGATGCAGCTCATAGTTCGGAGCTTGGAAAATCGCGGCGATTCCTTTGCGAATCCGATCGACATCCTGGTCCTTGGTGCGCAGACGGTATTGCTTTCCGGATTCGGATGACTGTGGCTGCCCGGATTCCGCCAGGCGTTCCAGCGTGATATTGCCGAATTCCTTTTGGAGCTTGCTTCGCACGTCGCCGATCTCTTGGTCGTTGGCGAATTTGAAGGTCACCATCGAACCTCCGTCGAAGTCGATGTCGAGACTGTCATGGCCTCGATACCACACCAGCGCGACCCCCAGCAGAATGAATGACACGGAGAACGTCACCGCCAGTTTCAGTTTGGCGATGAAATCGAAACTCGTGGCACCGATCACCTTCATCATTGTCAACTTGTCGCGAATCAGGCGTTTGCGTTCGGCGATGTCGAACATCAGGTGTCCGAAGGACAAGGCCGAAAACATGCTCATCGTGATGCCGATGAAAAGGCTGACGGCAAACCCTTTGATCTGATCGGTGCCTATCATGTAGAGCACGACGGCCGCGATCAGCGTGGTAATGTTGGAGTCCACAATCGCCGACAGCGCTTTGTCGAAGCCGTTATGAATGACCATCCGCAGGCTGCTGCCCCGCTCCATTTCTTCACGCATGCGTTCATAGATCAGCACGTTGGTGTCGACCGCCATACCGATCGTCAAGACCATGCCGGCCAACCCGGGCAGCGTAAAAGTCGCGTTGCAAATCGCCATCGAACCGACAATCAAAATCAAATTGAGCAGCAGCGACAGGTCGGCCACGATGCCGGCAAAGCGGTAATAGACCAACATGAACACGAACACGACGAGTGCGCTGAAGAGGATGGCGATGAACCCCTTCGTCTGGACGTCTTTTCCCAAGGTCGGGGTGATGGTGAATTCGCTGATCGGCGTCGTGGTGATGGGGAGCTGCAGAGCGCCGGCATTGAGCACCTCGACCAGTGCCTTGAGTTCGGCGGGGGGGAAGTTGCCGGTGATCTGACCGCTGTCGCGAATTGCCGAGTTGATATTCGGGGCCGAGTGGACTTTGCCGTCGAGGATGATTGCCAACTGGCGTTTGGTGCCGTCGGAAGCAGGTTTGTTGCGGCTGGTCAGGCGGAAGAACCGCATCGCCCCTTCGTTGTCAAAATTGAAATTCACGCAGGGGGAACCATCCTCTGAGATGCTGGGACTGGCCCGACGCAGATAGTCGCCCGTGACAATGTCTTCTTCCGAATCTTTGATGATGAGCACCTGCTTGATCGGGACGTCTTTGCCTTGTTGGTCCTTGCGTGACACCGTGCGCACCGACGAGGGCGGCATCGAGTCAGACTTCTCGGCGATTTCGCGCCAAACGGCGACGATCTGCGTTCCTTCGAGAAGGTTGTCCTGTCTGTTCGGCAGCGCTTTGGCGAGGGCGATCTCTCGGCGATGATCCTTTTCGTTCGCGACGATGCCGAATTCCAAGCTGCCCAAGCGGAGCATTGCCGCCTTCTTCTCTTCGACGACTCCCGGATCGGCACCGGGAATAATGACCTCGATCCGGTCGATCCCGACTTTGCGGACGGTGACTTCTTCAGTGCCTGACGGATTGATGCGCTTGGCGATCGTTTCGATCATCTTGTCCATCGCCTGGCCGATCGGCTTGCCTTCCTCCACGGCCTTCTCGGTCTCGACCTGATAGATCAGGTTCGTGCCGCCGGCGAGGTCAATGCCCCAGCGGAGCGCGTTTTTCCAACCGTCAAAACTTCCCGCCTGGATGATGTGGAAGGCGAACGGTGTCAGACCCAGCGTGAACGCCAGCAGCACGTTGCCGATGCGGTTGGAGTATTCTTTCATGCGCAACAGGCGCGCCAGAACGGCCCCGACGATGTACGGCACCACAAACAGTACGATCAGCATCAGCAACCGGAAACCGAGGTCGGCGACTTGCTCCGGTTGCGGCGCGACCACTTTGTCGGCGGCGTCCGCCAACACGGAGAATCCCATCGAGAAAACGTCCATCGAATCTTCTTCCTGAAAGTCTGGTCTGAAGTCTCGCGAAACTCGCCTGAGTCTCGCTCAGAATGGAAGCCGCCGTGAATCAGAGAGTTCCATTCGTTCTGGGCCATTCAATCTTTGCTCGTAGTAACCCCATTGATGGGGTCGAGCGTACGATCCTGACCCGATGAATCGGGTGTCTGCAAGCGTTCAACTGGCTCCTGGCTTGGGAGCTTCCGCGGCTGCCGACACTTCCGCCAGAGGGCCTTGGATCGCGCTCCGCAGAAAACGCAGCTTGACGTTGTCGTCGACTCGCAGCGTCACTTCCTTGTTGTCGTCGGAGAAGCCGGTGATCGTGCCAATGATTCCGGAGTACGTCACCACGCGGTCATTCCGCTTCAAGCTGGCGAGTTGCAGTTCACGCTGGCGACGCTCGCGTGTTTGCGGCTTCAAGATCATGAAATAAAACAGGCCCGCGATCACGAGGAAGTAGGGGACCATCGGCCCCAATGCCTCGCTGAAACTGGGCTGAGGGGCGGGATTCCCCTCGGCGAGGATCGCGAATTTCATGAAAAGCTCCATGTCTGTTCTCATTGTCTCATCGAAAAAGCGACTGACGGCTCCACAACGAACGCCCGGACCATAAGCCACGCAAGACGTTCCGTTGAAAATCCAGCCGCGAAAGGGGGCGTATCTTAGAAGCGGTCCCCCCACCCGGCAAGTTGGGCAGAGAAGCGTCCAATGTGGCGGAGTTGCTCTGCAACTCCAAGCCGAGTTGCGGAGCAACTCGGCCACAAGATCATGCCGCGTTTGAGCCGGGGGCTGGCGACATGCGGAAGTGACCGTCGTCACTGACGTCCTCGAAGCGGACGGACATCCGTTTGGAGACGCCACTCTGTTCCATCGTCACGCCGTAGAGGATGTCGCCGACCTGCATCGAGCGCTTGTTGTGCGTAATCATGATGAACTGCGTCGTCTCGCGGAATTCTTTGACGACGCCGCTGTAACGCTCGACGTTGGCTTCATCGAGGGCGGCGTCCACTTCGTCCAGGATGCAGAACGGGCTGGGCTTGCTGCGGAAGATCGCCATCAGCAGCGCGATCGCCGTCATGGTCTTCTCACCACCGCTCAGCAGCGAGATGCTGCGAAGTTCCTTGCCGGGCGGGCGAGCCACGATGTCGATGCCACAATCCAGCACGTCGTTGGGGTCTTCCAGGATGATGTCCCCTTCCCCGCCGCCGAACATCTTGCGGAAGAGGTGCTGGAACTGAATCCGGATCGCCTCGACCGTCTCCAGAAACATCCGCTGACTCTCGGCATTAAACTGTCGAATGATGTCTTCCAGCGTCGCCTTGGCTTCTTCGAGGTCTTGCAACTGCGTGCTGAGATGCTGAAACCGCCCGTCCAACTCGTCGAGGTCTTTGAGGCTGTCGGTGTTGACGCTGCCCATCATCTTGAGCTTGCGGCGCAGACGGTTGACACGCTCTTCGAGTTCCGGGCGGACTTCGAGGAACGAGATCGAATCTGAATCTGAGATTTGAAATTTGAGATTTGAGATTTCAGAGTTCAGTGGAACGTCGTCTTCCGCTTCCTGGGTTGGGACAACGGCGACCGGCTCTCGGCTTTCGGCGGTCGGCCGGAGTTCAGCTTGCCATTTCGCGAACGCCGACGCTCCTGACGCAACAACTTCGTCGAGCGTCATCTGGTATTCCTCTTCGATGCGTTCCGCGCAGACCTGTAATTGGTGCCGTGCATCGCGAGCGGCGATCTCATTGGCGTGCAAGCGGTCGGCAAGCTCACGACGAGCGGCTCGCAGCCGGGCCTCTTCCTCGGCGAACGACGACTTCTGGGTCCGCAGGCGATCTTTGTCGGCCAGGACGGACGCGACTTCGGCGGCGAATTGTTCGTCGAACAATTGCAGCTCCCACAGCTCGGCATTCGTGTTGAGCAATTGCAAATTAAGGTGACGCATTTGAGCGGCGGCGGCGGTCAGGCGACGTTCGGCCTCATCGAATTGCTCGTCCCGTTGCCGCTGTTCGTCCTGTAAACGAGTCACGGCCGCGCGCAGGGCCTGCCAGCGCTCCTCGTGCTTGGCCAGATGCAATTGCTGCTCAATCTGCTGCTGAGTCAGCGCCTGTCGCTGAGACTCGCGGCTCGCGACGTCCGCTTCCAACGTGACGAACGAATCGCGCAAGCTCGCGAGGTTGTCCTCGAACCACGCTTGTTCGGTCACGGCCCTCTCAATTTGCAGATCCAGTTCGGTGGCGAGCGATTCCCAGCGTGCTCCTTCCGCCAGAATCAAATCGCGTTCTCGGTTGGACCGTTCCACCTCTTGGCGTTGCACGCTGAGATCCGATCGAGCGTGAGTGAGCCGGTCGGCAAGTTCTTGCTTCTCGCTCGTCGCGGATTCAATCAACCGCTCGACGTTTTTCAGCGACTGCGTGACGTCCGCAAACTGTCGTTCGCCATCGGCGATCGTGCGGTCGAGTCGCAGCAGATCATTCTTCAACCGCCGCAGTTCGCTGCGGCGCGTCAGCAGCGCGCTCTCGCTGCGGACCGTGCCGGCGAACAGGGTGCCGTCGTCTTCCAACAGCTCGCCCTGCAAGGTGACGAAGCGGCAACCGCGTCCTTCGCCGTCAGCGAGTCGCAACGCGGTGTCGAGCGTATCCACGACCCACGTCGTGCCGAGCAACGCCTCGGCCAATCCGGGCAGCGCGGTCTTGAGACTGGCGAGTTGGTCGGCGCGTTTGATGACACCGGGAGTGGCGGCGAGGGGGAGAGAGGGAGAGGGGGAGAGGGGGAGTGAAGAAGAGATTTCAACGAACCCGACACGTCCTGACAGTCGGCTGGTGCCGCTGTTGAGGTATTCGATCAGCGGGGCCATTTCACGGACGACGATGAGTTGCGCTCTCGCGCCGAGTGCGACTTCGAGGATGGCGGCTTCGTCGAGGTCCGCTTCGAGCAGATCGGCGACGCTGCCCAGGATGCTGTTCCAGGGAGCATAGTCGGACGTTTGTGCTCGGCTCAGGATTTCCTTCACACCGATGCCCAGTCCCTCTTGGCGGCGTTCGAGGTCTTCCAGAACCGACTGCTGCGACTGCTTCGCGCTGCGATCTTCACGCTGTTCGCGGAGTTGTGCCTGGCAGCGTTCTTGCTCTGCGAGCAGTTGCTGCTGACGTTCTCGAACCTCGCGGACTCGACCGTCGAGCGACGCGACTTCCGTGAGCACAGTCTCGACGGCCGCTTGCCGGCGCAGAACCACGGACTGAGCCGTGATGATCTCCGAATTGCACTGTTCGAGCCGCTGCCTGGTCGTCACGAAGGCGGACTGCGCGGCGGTTTGCTGGGATTGCAAACTGGCGACTCGCTGTTGTGCTGAGTTCGCTTGCTGCATCAGTTCGACTTGTTTCTGACGTTCGCGTTGCAACGTCGCCTGATCCGCTTTGAGCTGCGCGGCGAGTTCTGCCAATTCCGTCTGAGTAGTGGTGAGTTCGGTTTGCAACTTGGCGTGCTGGACGTTGCTGTCGGCGAGTTCTGCCTCGGACCGGCTCAGCTCGGCGGTCAACTCGCAGGATCGGCCGCGCATGATCGCTCGCTGCCGGCGCAAGCGGTCCAGCTCGGAACCGAGTTCCTTTTCGCGAGCCGTCAGATGCCGCAACGTCGCTTCCTGACGGACGACGCTTTCGCGATTGCCAGCGGCGGTTCGTTCGGCGTGCCGCAGGCGAGTGTCCACCTCCGCGATCTCAGCGTCGAAGACAGAAAGTTTCTGTTCGAGGTCTTGCTGGCGCGCGGACAAGTTTGCGAGTTCGGTCTCGCCGGAACGCAGTTCAGTTTCGACGACCTTTAGCTGTGCGGAGAAGTGACGATGATCGTCCGCCGCCAGGCCGAACCACCACTCGCGCAGCTCGGCCGAGACTTCGCGGTACTTGGCCGCCTTCCCGGCTTGCGTGCGCATCGTGTTGAGCTGCGATTCGACCTCATCCACGATGTCGCGCAGCCGCAGCAGGTTTTGATCGACCCGCTCCAGCTTGCGAGTCGCCTCTTCCTTGCGAGCCTTGTATCGCGAGACTCCGGCGGCCTCCTCGAAGACGTGTCGCCGTGCGGCCGCGTTTGATTGCAGGATTTGATCGACTCGTCCTTGCTCGATGATGCTGTAAGCCGACGAGCCGGCTCCCGTCCCCATGAACAGATCTTTGATGTCTTTCAGCCGCGCGGGCTGTTGATTGATGAGGTATTCCGAATCGCCGTTACGCCACAGGCGGCGGCCGATCTGCACCTCAGAGGCATCGAGGGTCAGACAGCGCGACGAGTTGTCGAACGTCAGCAGCACTTCAGCGAACGCCGCCGGCTTACGGCCCGACGCACCGTTGAAGATCACGTCGGTCATCTCTTTGCTGCGGAGACTCTTCGGACTTTGATCGCCCAGCACCCACTTGATCGAGTCCACGACGTTGCTCTTCCCCGAACCGTTCGGCCCGACGACGCAGGTGATCCCGCGCGAGAAGTCAAAGCGCGTCCGATCCGCGAAGCTCTTGAAGCCGAACATATCGAGCGACTTGAGCATGGCCGG
>CAMDEA010000027.1 GCA_945893045.1 Planctomyces sp. SH-PL62 | reverse complement strand
CCAAAGGCGGCGAACTGCGGGAAAACTGGAAGAAGGAATGTGGTGCTCGCGACTAGCTCTCCATCGTCTTCCCCATCCGGGCAAGCCGGATGGGGCCGGTTCAAAAACTGCGTCACTTCATACCGACGCTTCTGGTTGGTCACTCTCACGCGGTCTCGATCGCGGCCACGTCTTGGAGGCCGAGTTCCTGAATCGCTTGCTCGCGGATTTTGAACTTTTGAATCTTGCCGGTGACTGTGGTCGGGAAACTCTCGACGAACTTCACGTACTTTGGGCACTTGAAGTGGGCCAAATTGGCGCGGCAGAAGTCACGGATTTCGGCATCCGTCGAAGTCATGCCGGGACGCAGCCGAATCCAGGCGAGAATCTCTTCACCGAACTTGCGATCCGGCACTCCGACGACTTGCACGTCTTGCACGCTCGGATGCTGATAGAGCAACTCTTCAATCTCGCGCGGGGCGATGTTCTCGCCGCCGCGGATGATGAGGTCTTTGAAACGGCCGGTGATGCGGAAGTAGCCGTCGGGTTGGCGTAAGGCCATGTCGCCGGAGTGCAGCCAACCGTCCGTATCAATCGCCTGAGCGGTCCGCTCCGGCAGCTTGTAGTAGCCGAGCATGACATTGTGCCCGCGGCAGCAGAGTTCGCCCGATTGGTCGTCCGGCAGCGGCTGGCCGTTTTGTGGATCGACGATTCGCGCCTCGATGCCGGGCAGGACGCGGCCGACGGTGCCGACGCGCTTCTCAATCGGATCGTCGGTGCGCGTCATCGTGATCAGCGGCGAGGCTTCGGTCAGACCGTAGGCAATCGTGATGTCTTTCGCGCCCATGTCTTGCGTGACACGCTTCATCAGTTCGATCGGACACGGACTGCCCGCCATGATTCCGGTTCGCAATGACGAGAGATTCCGCTGCGTGAAGTTGGGATGTTCGAGTTGTGCGATGAACATTGTGGGGACGCCGTAGATCGTCGTGCAGCGCTCGGCGTCCAATGCGTCGAGCGTCGCTTCGGCCTGGAAGCTCTCGTGTGGAAACACCATCGTCGCGCCGAACACCGCCGCGCACGCCGTCCCCAGTACGCAGCCGAAACAGTGATACAACGGCACCGGAATGCAGATGCGGTCCGTCTCGTTCAGCCGCAGACACTCGCCGCAATAGAACGCGTTGAGCAGCAGATTGCGGTGCGTCAGCAAAGCTCCTTTCGGAAAGCCGGTCGTGCCGGAGGTGTATTGCAGGTTGATCGGATCGTTTGGTTTCAATCCCGCCTCAACTTCCTCCAGTCGTGCGGCTGACACTTGCTCGCCGCGCGCGAGCAACTCATCCCAGCCGAGCATTCCGGGATGCTCGGCCCCGCGCATGCGCAATACCCATTGCAATCGAGGGAACTTAGGAGAGTGCAGCTCGCCCGGCGCGGAGGTCTTCAGTTCGGAACAAACTTCGTCGAGCATCGCGAAGAACTGCGACCCCTTGAATTGTTCGATCAGCGCGATGCCCCGCAGGTCGGCCTGAGCGAGTACATATTCCAGTTCCGCCGGACGGTATGCCGGATTGATCGTGACCAGCACCACGCCGATCCGCGCCGTGGCGAATTGTAGAATCACCCACTCCGGCCAGTTGGTGGACCAGACGCCGAAGTGATCGCCCGGTTGCAGACCGATCGCCAGCAGTCCGCGCGCGGCGCGGTCCACCGCTTGATCAAATTCGGACCAGGTCAGCCGCACTCCCGCCTGCGGAAAGACCAACGCTTCGCGCGATCCAAACTTCTCAGCGGTGCGGCGTAATACCGGCCCGAATGTCAGCTCATCGACCCACGGAGCGTTGGCGGTCATGTTCCGATCTCCACAAAGGGAAGCGTTCGTGGTGGCAGGATAAGGCGAATCACAGAAATTTGTAGCACGGCGAAGGGATCATCGCTGACGCGAAGAGGAGCCCGACGAATTTCAGGAGACGACGAATGGGCTGGCTGTTGAAGCATTCGTCGTCTCCTTAAATTCGTCGGGGTGTCGGGGTCTTGATGCGATCGTTTTTATCGCCGGAGATTTGTCATGAACGATGTCGTCATTCTGTCCGCCTGCCGCACGCCGATCGGCAAATTTCAGGGAACGCTGTCGTCGCTCTCGGCAACCGATCTAGGCGCGCATGTCGTGCGTGCGGCGATCGAACAAGCTCGCGTCACGCCAGAGCGGATCGACGAGGTCATCCTGGGTAACGTGCTGGCTGCGGGAGTTGGACAAGCACCGGCTCGGCAAGCGGCGTTGGCAGCCGGCCTGCCTCCAACGGTCGCGGCGTTGACGATCAACAAGGTCTGCGGCTCAGGCTTGAAGGCGATCATGCTGGCGGCTCAGGCGATTCGCGCCGGTGATGCGGACGTCATCGTGGCCGGGGGCATGGAGTCGATGAGCCGTGCTCCGTATTTGTTGGAGCGCACGGGGCCGCCGCTGGGCGATCGAAAGTTGCTGGATGTGCTGCTGCAAGATGGTCTGACGTGTCCATTCAGCGGACGCTCGATGGGACAGATCGCGGAAGCTCTCGCCATGTCCGATGGGCTGACTCGTGAAGATCAAGACGGATTCGCCGCAGAGAGTCACCGTCGAGCCGTCACCGCAATCGCACAAGGCCTGCTCGATCACGAAGTCGTCCCGCTGACCGTGAAGCAGCGCAAAACGGAAGTTGTGATGACTCGCGACGAAGGGCCACGAGCGGAATCGACCAGCGAGCAGCTTGCGCGGCTGAATCCCGTCTTTGACGCGGCTGGCACAGTCACGGCCGGCAACGCCTCAATGATCAGCGACGGAGCGGCCGCTGTTGTGGTGGCGTCGCGAGCGTTTCAGGAGGCTCACGGACTGACGCCGCTGGCACGCATCGTGGCTTACGTCACAGCGGGGACCGAGCCAGGCGATCTCTTTGTGGCTCCGGTGGCCGCAATCACGAAGGCACTGCACCGCGCCGGTGTGGCGATCAATGACGTGGATTTGTTTGAGATCAATGAAGCTTTTGCTGCTCAAATGCTGGCGTGCGTGCGGCGGCTGCAACTGCCGCTGGAAAAAGTGAACGTCCACGGCGGAGCGATTGCGCTGGGGCACCCGCTCGGGGCCAGCGGCGCGCGTGTCGCCACGACGTTGTTGCACGCACTGCAACAGCGTCACCAGCGATGGGGTGTTGCGGCACTGTGTCTCGGCGGCGGGAACGCGGTCGCCGTCGTGCTGGAATGTTTAACCGCAACGCCAACGGCGTGCGCGCGGGTCGTTTGATCCTCTCACCCACGCCGATGGCGTAGGGGTTAAACGACTCATTTGACCGTGCGAACGACTACTTCTTCGACGCTCTTAAGCAGGCGCGAAACGCGCTGACGGCATCTTTCACGACGACGCCGTTGCGGAGTCCGTCTTTGCAGGCGGCCGAGCGGATGCCGACGATGTCCGGATCGAGCGTGTGCAGATCGTTGAGTTTGTCGCAGGCCAAGCCTCCCGCCAGCGCGACGAGGCGGCCACCTTGATGCAGCGCGTCGGCATGACGTTTGAGGTCCGCGCGGCTGATCCATTCCCACAGGCTGCGGCCTTGCTTGGCCCAGGTATCGAACAGCACGCCGACGCAACCGCCGGACTTCGTGAGCGATTCTTCGAGCACCGCATCCACGATCGCCGTCGGGGACGGAGCACCCGCGGCGCGCCAATCGGCATACGCGACCGCGACCCAATGGAATTTCGTTTTCGCGTTCGATTCAAACTGCTTACGAATCACCTTCCAGCGATCGGGCCAATTCGCATCCTTGCCGACCTTAGCGGTGCCGACCTTCAGATAGGTGACTCCCGCCGGCACTTTGGGGATTTTCTTGAGGTCATCCCACTCGGAGAGTTCGCCCAAGGCGACGCTGATGGGGATGGTCTTCGATTTCTTGCGAACGGCATCCACGATTTTGCTGATTTGAGCGGGCGGAACCATGCCGAGCGGGCCGTTCTTGGGCTCTTTGATGTCGAGGATGTCGCAACCACCAGCCAGCGCGGCTTCCGCTTCTTTCACGTCGCGAACACTCACCAGCAGCCAGGGAGTGTCGCCCGCCGCAACCGGGGCTTCCTTTGTCATTGATTTTCGCTTTCAAGAGTTGATTGGCCGGGTAAATCGTAGGACTCGGACACATCATCCGCAATTCCGCTAACAAATGAGCAGTCAGATGGCTGCTTCCGAATTCCAGCTCAGCCGCATAGAGTGGTGCCGGTGATTCGTACCAACCGGACATGCTGTCCGATCGCGATTCGCCCTGTCCTTGACCACCACTCACTTTCCATCCGACGACATCACATGGCCGAAGATCTCAAGAAAAAATATGCCGCCGATTCCTTCAAAAAAGGGACCGAGGCGATGGCGAAGCAGAACTGGGACTACGCCATTCAAATGACCGGGCAAGCGGTCAAGCTGGATCCCGGAAACTTGTTGTTCCGCCAGACGCTGCGTGGCTGCGAGCGGCGCAAATACCCCAAAGGGACCGGCGCGAAAATGGCCGGCATGAGACTGATGGGAGTCAAAGGCTCGATCAAAAAGTCGCGCATGACTAGGAACTGGACGCAGCTCGATCAATCCGCCGAAGAGGGGCTGGAGCTTGTGCCGTGGGACGCGGAGTTCAATGCCGATTGCGGCGAAGCGACCGCGAATCTCGGCTTCGTTGATGTCGCCGTGCAATGCTATCGCTGGGCGGTTGAGTCCGATCCGAACAACAAGATCTTGCTCAAAGCTCTGGGATTGCTCCTCGAACAAAAGGGGGAGTTCATTGAGGCCATCAAGTATTGGGATCGAGCCTTCAAGCTCGACCCGCTCGACATGGAAGCGCGCTCGAAGATCACGCAGCTCAACGCCAGTTCGGTGATCCGCGATGGCGACTTCACGGAAGAGGACGGTTCGAAGAAAGAACGTTCGCTGGAGGACATCCGCAAGGCCATCGGCAAGCAAGCTGCGGCAGGCGGCGGTGCCGCGGACGGGCCGGGTCAGTCGGAGGAAGCGGACCTGCAACGGATCGTCCGCAAAGACCCGGACAACAAGAATGGGTTTCTCAAACTCGCCGACTATTACAAGCGCGGCGGCAGGCTGGAAGAAGCGGGCGCGATGTATCAAAAGGCGCTGGAACTCTCCGGCGGCGATCCGAACATCCGCGAACAAGTCGAGGACGTGGAACTCGATTTGATGCGGAAGAGCGTCGATCTGGCCAAAGCCAATGCCCAGAAGAAGCCCGGCGACGAAGAGGCGGAGGCGATGGCCAAGGCGCAGGCTTCCGAGTTGATCAAACGCGAAGTCGAGACCTATCGCACGCGCGTCGAACGCAATCCCAACGACATGAAATTGAAGTTCACGCTGGGCGAGCGGTTCTACAAGCTCAAGATGTACTCGCAGGCGATTCCGCTCTTCCAAGCGGCGGTGCAGGACAACCGGTTGGAAGGAGCGGCTCTGTTACTGCTGGCGAAGTGCTTCATCAACGACAAGAAGGGCATCCTGGCTCGCAAGCAGTTGGAGAAGGCGGTGCCCAAGCTCAACGCCATCGAGCATAGGGATTCGTTCCTGGAGGCACACTACTACCTCGGCCGTCTGTGCGAAGAGGCCAAGGATTACGCCAAAGCCGAAGAGCACTACGGCGAAGTGCTGGCGGTCGATTACGAATACAAAGACGCGCTCAAACGGATGGAATCGCTGCCGAAGACGTGACGGCGTCTGCCATGCGATCGCAGTGA
Source organism: Planctomyces sp. SH-PL62 (assembly GCA_945893045.1). Lineage (GTDB taxonomy): Bacteria > Planctomycetota > Planctomycetia > Planctomycetales > Planctomycetaceae > SXKJ01. Next base: position 54,932 of record CAMDEA010000027.1, on the reverse strand, counting down.
GCGGAATGGCGCTAGCCACCGGTGACATGGAATCGAATTCTCACGCGAAAGACCGGCGGCTAGCGCCGTGCCGCTCACTCACCCAGCAACAATCTACGGTTGCTCGATCACCTTCGGTTCCGGCAGCTTCAGCTCTGGCAACTTCAGTTCCGCCGGGCTTGGTGCCTGCGCATTGGCCTCAATGAAGAGTCGCAGCTCGCGCACAAAGACTTGCAGCGCGACGTGCGTGGTGCCGAAGGTTGGCTCCTGAGAGACGACTTGAAATTGCTCGTCGGACTTCACGCGATCGAATTTCGCGAGCAGCTTTTCAAAGCGGACCAATCGTTCGGGCATTTCGAGCTTCTCTTCTTCTTCGGTCCCCACCAACCAGGCGACTTGCAGATAGTCCTTCCAACGTTCACCGGTCGGCCAAGTCTTGAGCTGCTGTGTCAGCAGGTCCGCCGATCGTGAGAGCCGACCACGAGCTTGGCCGATTGGCTCGCTGGCGAACTCGCGGAGCCCGGCTTGCAGCGAGCGGAAGCTCAACAGTTCGGAGACGGGGCGATAGTCCGGGTTCGCGGCGACTTCGTCGAACAACTCGACCACGCTTCGCAGACGAGCGCGAGTGATCGGTTCCGTCGGCTCGTCTCCTTCACCGATGAGCTTCGCGGTGGTTGCCAGTTGCAGTTGCCGCGACCAATCGTCGCCGTTGGGCGAGCGAGCGAAATCGTCTTCCAGGGCATTCAGTGCTTGCAGCAGCAGCTCTCGCTGGCGACCAATCGGCAACATCGAAAAATCTTCGTTCGTCGTTCGAACAGGCTGCGGCAATGGTGTGGGTGCCACATTCACGGGGATGGGGGCATTGATCACCGGCCCATAGGTTTGAGCGGGCACGTAGTAAGTGTTGTTATTCCAACCGCCATACGTTCGGCCGTAACCCGGCCCGTACCAGCCACGACCCACTGGTGCGGCTCCACCGAGAATGATTAACGACCAGTTTGTTCGATTGGAGCTGCCGTAATGACTGTGCTTGTGATCGTCACGATCATGACGGTCATGATCGCGATTGGAGGCCGGCTTGCTCGCAGGCTTGGAGATCCCAGGGTGCTGGTGCCCGGCGTCGGGTTTCAAGCCACCAAGAATGGGGTTCGTTTTCGGCTGCCCGTTGATCAGTGCTCCGATCGGAGGGATCTTTTTATTCGTCTCAAATTTTGGAGCCGTCGGCAGCGGCTTGTTCGCCGTGTGTTTGTGATCGGCGGACTTTTCCGGTGCGGGACGTAACGGTTGCCCGGCGTTCGGAGTGCTCGGTGCGGGAAGCGGACCGAGAGCCGTTCCCGTTTTGTTAGCGGGCAGCGCCGGAGCTGTGTTCGGAAGCTGATTGGGCGCGGGCTTGGAAGCATCGGATTGCCGGTTCGGCCGCGAGCGATCATTCGACGGCACATTGCCTGGCTTGGGTGCGTCCGCTGGTTTTTGCGGAGCAAGGTTGGTCGCAGGTGCAGGAGCCGGCTTTAGCGACGGCGCGGGTGTTGCCGCGGGTGTTGGCGCAGGCGCGGGACCGAGTGCGGGCTTTTGAACCGGTGCCGGTGCGGGCTTTTGAACCGGTGCCGGTGCGGGTTTTTGAACCGGTGCCGGTGCCGGTTTTTGAACCGGCGCGGGTGTTGGTGCCGGTGCGGGTTTTTGAGCAGGCATCGGCGACAGTGCAGGTGCTGGTTTCTGGACCGGCGCAGGCGTCGGCTTCTGAACTGGTGCGGGAGCCGGCTTCGGAGCCAGTGCTGGAGCGGGGCGAGGCGCTGGAGCGGGAGCGGGTCGAGGCGCTGGAGCGGGAGCGGGAGCGGGACGAGGTGCCGGTGCTGCGGGTGCGGCTTTGGGAGGGGGGTTGTCCTTACCTTTCCCCTTATCTTTGTCCTTCGCGATGGCAACGGTGCAAGTCAGCCCGAGCACGACGGCAGTGAACCAAACTTTGGACATGATCATCTCTCCCAAACTCACCAATCCATTCGCAGCGTCCCTATGACGCCGACGGTTTCTATTCCACGATGGCGAACGCCATGCCAGACGTCAGCAGCCTCTCAAGATGGCCAGCTCGCGGAAGCCTTGCGAGAACTGTAACCACCGCTGCCGCGCCTGTTGACATCATTTCGACAAATCTGCCGTCCGATCGAACGCATCCGATTGGGAATCGTCGCTCAGGACCGAGCACTTGAACGAGACACCTTGCGCCGTCGCCCTGCCTTCAACAGGTACGCTCGCTTCGCTTGGTCGAGGAACTCCCAGAACGCCGGAGTGTCAATCTCGCGCAGCCAATGCACGCTGAGCGTGACCTCTTGCCAGGGACCGCTTTCCTCTTTCACTCGGACTCGGTCGGCACGTCCGTAGGCTTCGATCTCGCGAATGTCATCCACCGGCTTGAGCTTCAATGCCGTTGCCAATGACTTCTGCTGGAAGGTGTTCTCCGGGACTCGGAACTTCAGCGTCAGCAGCCATTCGTCCCCAGTCAGCGCGTGCAGGAACCAGCCGCGCGAGACATCCGGGCCGATGACTTCCACGACGCTCCGTTCCGACCAATTCGTTGTTAGCTTGGCTGCCGGGTGAATCGCCAGGCGACCGCCCCGCGCTTGCTGGTCTTGTTCGAGCTTCGCTCCGGTGGTCACACGCCCGCTCAGCTTGCCGGCCAACTTGCCGATGAGTGTTGCCGGCAACTTGTTCTTCTTGGAACTTTCTGGCGGTTGCAGGGCCGGTGCCTCGTCGGCTGGCAATTCCGCTTCCAAGGCATCGATCACGCGCTCCAACGCCGCCCCTTCCCAACGGCACGGCTTGCTATTGAGAGCGACTCGTTCCACAAGATGCCATTTGCGGCCATCAATCTGCCACGGCATCTTCGCGTCGCGGCCCAGTTCGCCGAGCGTGACATCTCCGACTTTCTTCCTGCGGACGGCGTCGGCATCGAAGAACGCGCGCTCGCTGCGCGTTCCTGATTCGAGAATCGCCGCCAGTGCGACTGCCGTGTGAGAGAGTTGGGATAACAGCTCTCGGCCTTCGGCGTTCGGCGTTCGGCCGGAGTGGCGGGCAACGACATCCTCAGGCGTTCCTTCGGCGACGATCCAGCCGCCGCCGTCCCCCGCTTCCGGGCCGAGATCAATCAGCCAATCGGCCGTCTTGATGACGTCGAGATTGTGTTCGATCACAACGACCGTGTTCCCTTTCTCGACCAAGCTGTTGAGCACTTTCAGCAGCTTGTCGATGTCATCGAAGTGCAGGCCGGTGGTCGGCTCATCCAGGATGTAGAGGGTGCGTCCCGTCTGCGGCCGCGCGAGTTCTGCCGCCAGCTTCACGCGCTGAGCTTCACCTCCCGACAGCGTCGGCGCGGATTGGCCGAGCGTCAGATAATCGAGTCCTACCGCGCACAGCGTCGCCAGCGTCCCGCGAATGCGCGGGATGTTGTCGAATAACTCCAGTGACTTGCCGATCGGCATGTCGAGCACATCCGAGATCGACTGCCCGCGATACTTCGCGGCGAGCGTCTCGGCGTTATAGCGCTTACCTCGGCACTGATCGCACTCGATCCAGACGTCGGGCAGGAAGTGCATCTCGATCAGCTTCTGACCGTTCCCTTCACACGCCTCGCAACGCCCGCCCGGACGATTGAAACTGAAACGACCGGCTCGCCAGCCACGCACTCTGGATTCAGGAAGCTGTGCGAACAACTCGCGAATCTCGTCGAACACGCCGGTGAACGTGCCGGGGTTCGACTTGGGAGTGTTCCCGATCGGCTGTTGATCGACCACGATCAACTTATCGATGCGCTCCAGCCCACGCAGTTCATCATGCGGACCGGGCGTCTCATTCAGCCGATGCAGTTTTCGAGCGACCGCTTTCGCCAGCGTCTCTTGAATCAGCGAACTCTTTCCGGAACCGCTGACGCCAGTCACGACCGTCAGCGTGCCGAGCGGGATCTTGAGATGCACGTTTCGCAAGTTGTGATGCCGTGCTCCGAGCAGTTCGAGCCAGCCGCCGCCGGGAGGGGAGGAGGAGACGAGTGGAGGAGGAGAGAAGGATCGCTTTCGCTTCTGCGGCTTCTTCTCGTCTCCCCCTCTTCCCTTCTCCCCTTCTGACTTCATCCGTCGCTCGACAGGAATTGCAATCTCGCGGCGACCTGACAAGAACTGCCCCGTCAGCGACGCACCATCGCGGCCGATCTGCTTCGGCGATCCTTCCGCCGTCACGATTCCGCCAAGCCGTCCCGCTCCCGGCCCAAAGTCGTAGAGCCGATCCGCGGCGCCGAGCACTTCGCGATCATGTTCGACAAGGATGAGCGTGTTGCCGAGATCACGCAGCTTTTTGAGTGCCGACAGCAATCGCCCGTTGTCGCGCGGGTGCAGTCCGATCGTCGGTTCGTCGAGCACATACAACACGCCGGTCAACGCGCGGCCTATCTGTCCCGCCAACCGAATCCGCTGGCACTCGCCCCCCGACAACGTCGGCAGCGTTCGCGCGAGGCTCAGATAACTCAAGCCGACATCGACCAGAAAACTCAGTCGATGCGTCGCCTCATCGAGCAACTCACCGGCGATCTTTTTGTCGCTGCCAGTCAGCTTCAGTCCCTTCAAAAACTTCAGCGCTTCATCGAGCGGCAATTCGCAAAGCTGCTGCAACGTGAATCCACGCATCCGCACGTTCGCGGCGTCATCGCGCAGCCGACTGCCATCGCACACCGAACAAGCAACCTCACCCGTCAGACCGAACAACTTCTGCCGATAGGCGTACGACACACGCCCAGCTTCTTCAATCGCCGGATAAAGCCCCTTGTACTGAAACCGCAGCCCGCAATTTGCAACTTGCAATTTGCAACTTGCAATTTGCAATTCCCCCAACTCCACCCATCGCTCTCCCGTCCCATGCAGCACCAGCCGCTTATGACGCGGATCAAGCCGCTCGAACGGCACGTCGAGCGGAATGCCAAACTGCTGAGCCAGCGCCGTCAGCATCGCACGAAACAACGGACTCTCGGCGACATTCGGCCATGCGGTCACGGCTCCGTCGGCCAGCGATTTCTTGGGCTCGTTGATGAGTGCCGCGAGATCGGTCCCTTGCTGAACTCCCAGGCCCTCGCAAGCCGGGCACCAGCCGAGCGGGCTGTTGAACGAGAAATTGTGCGGCGTGAGTTCCGCAAACCCGCGACTGCATTGCCGGCAGGCGTAATGCAGCGAGTAGCTGTCGATCCGCCAATGTTCTTCGGGCACGCTCTCATCGACCTGCGCGACGCGAATGAGTCCGCGACCGAGATCAAACGCCTGTTCGACCGAACTCGCCAGACGGCTGCGCGACGAACCGGCCGTGATGCGATCCACCACGACCTCGATCGCATGCTTGCTCTTGCGGTCCACGTTCGGGACGTCTTCCAGCCGATACGTCTGGCCGTCGATGCGCACTCGGCGAAAGCCACGAGTCTTCAGCGAATCCCATAACCGCTCGTGCTTGTCACCGACTTTCACATCCTGCGGAGCGAGAATCATGTAACCCGAAGCGTTAGCGAGGGTCGGCGAAGGCGAACGTTTCGATGTCGTGCGTTTCGAAGTTTCGCCCTCGCTGACGCTTCGGGTTACATCGCCTCGCCGCTTCCCCAAGATCGAATCAATCACTTCATCCGTCGATTGCGTCGTGACCGCGATACCGCACTCCGGGCAGTGCAACGTGCCGAGCCGGCACCACAGCAGACGCAGGTAATCGTAAATCTCCGTGACCGTGCCGACCGTTGATCGTGGCGTGTTGCCCGTCGTTTTCTGTTCGATGGCGATCGACGGCGAGAGGCCATGAATGTGCTCGACCTTCGGCTTCGGCATCTGGCCGAGAAACTGTCGAGCGTAACTCGACAGCGATTCGACATACCGCCGTTGCCCTTCGGCATAGAGCGTGTCCATCGCCAGCGAACTCTTGCCGCTGCCGCTCGGCCCGCAGAAGACGCTCATCTGATCGCGCGGGATCGTCAGGTCGATGTGTTGCAGGTTGTGCTGAGCCGCGCCGCGGATCGTGATGTTTTTCTGAGTGTCGCCGCGCTCGGCGCGGGTTTCCTGCCCCCGCCGCTGGCTGGACCGCAGGTCTCCCCGCGATTCCGCCGCGCTTAACATCGCGATCGTTTTCTTGGGAGACCTTCGGTCGGTAGAAGCGGCGGGGTCGGGAGACCCGCGCCGAGCGCCGGGCAAAACCGCTCGCAATGCACGTCCTGTGTGCGACTCGGCGCACGCGGCAATCTCTTCCGGCGTGCCGCAGCAGACAACCCGGCCACCACCGGATCCCCCTTCTGGGCCGAGGTCGATCACCCAGTCGGCCGTCTTGATGACGTCGAGATTGTGCTCGACCACGATCACCGTGTTGCCGCCGTTGACGAAGCCGTGCAGCACGTCGAGCAACCGGTGGATGTCGGCAAAGTGCAACCCAGTCGTCGGTTCGTCCAAGAGATAAACGGTACGGCCGGTCGAACGCTTGCCGAGTTCGCGAGCGAGTTTGATGCGCTGGGCCTCACCCCCCGACAGCGTCGGTGACGGTTGGCCGAGCTTGAGGTAATCCAAGCCGACATCGTGCAGCGTTTGCAGCAGCTTCTTGATCGGCGCGATGTTCTCGAAATGTTCAAGAGCTTGCTGCACGTCGAGTTCGAGGACGTCGGCAATGCTCTTCTCTTTGAACTTCACCTCCAACGTTTCGTGATTGAAGCGATGCCCGCCGCAGACGGGACACGTCACCCACAGGTCGGCGAGGAAATCCATTTCGAGCTTGTTGCTGCCGTTCCCTTCGCACGCTTCGCAGCGTCCGCCGCTGACGTTGAAGCTGAACCGCCCCGGCTTGTAGCCGCGGCGCTTCGAGTCCGACAGCTGCGTGAACAGATCGCGAATCAAATCGAAGACTTTGACATACGTCGCCGGGTTCGAGCGTGGCGTGCGGCCGATCGGCGACTGGTCGATGTCGATCGCTTTGTCGAGATGCTCAAGCCCCGTGAGTTTGCGATGTGGCCCTGGCGTGCCGTTTCCTTTGTTGAGATCGCGATTGAGCACCTGCCACAAGATGTCGTTGATCAGCGAACTCTTCCCCGACCCGCTGACGCCGGTCACGCAGACGAATGCTTCGAGCGGGATCGTGACATCGACCTCGCGAAGGTTGTGATGTGTTGCGCCGAGGATGCGAATCTCTTTTGAGAGGGTGAGGGGGGGAGGGGGCGAGGGGGAGACAGACAGCTTCGCACGGCGAGTCTTCTTCGCATTGTCTTTGCCTTTGTCTTTCTCTCCCTCTCCCCCTCTCCCCCTCTCCCCCTCTCGCTCAGCCCGAATCGCCTCCGCACGCACCGCATCAACCCGCCGCACACTCGGCACGTCAATCACCAACTCACCCGTCAGATACTTCGCGGTCAAACTCTCTTTCGCGTCGCGGATGTTCTCGAACGACCCCTCCGCGACAACTCGGCCGCCGCGCACGCCTGGGCCGGGACCGAAATCGACGAGGTGATCGGCGGCCCGCATCGTCTCTTCGTCGTGTTCGACCACGATGACCGTGTTGCCTTGATCGCGCAGTTCGCACAGGCTGTCGAGCAGCATCTCGTTGTCGCGCGGATGCAGACCAATCGAAGGCTCGTCGAGGATGTAAACGACGCCGACCAAGCCGCAGCCGATCTGGCCCGCCAGGCGAATGCGCTGCGTCTCGCCACCTGACAACGTCGGAGCCGCGCGGTCGAGCGTGAGGTAATCCAAGCCGCAGCGCAGCAAGAAGCCGAGCCGGCCGCGAATTTCTTTCAAGACCTCAGTGGCGATGAGCTGCTCGGTTGGATTGAGTTCGAGTTCCTCGAAGAATTGTGCAGCCTCTTGGATGCTGAGCGCGCAGACCTCGTGGATGGCCAGCGGAATGGCGCTAGCCACCGGTGTCGTGGAGTGTCGTGGAGTTGATTGTTCGTGTGGGACACCGGCGGCTAGCGCCTTGCCGCTCACTTGAAGGAAACTCTTCGACTGCACCGTCACGCATCGCGCCTGCGCATTCAGCCGGGTGCCGCCGCAGGTCGAGCAACCCGCGAACTCCATGAACTTCTCAAGCTGTTTCCGTCGCGCGGGGTTGCGAGTCTTGCTGTAGTTCGACAGCAGTTCCGGGATCGTGCCGTTGAACGTGCCGCCATGTTTCCAGATGCCGCCGCTGTGTCGCCACCGAAAAACGATGTGCCGCGAACCGGTGCCATACAGCATCGCGCGTTTCACTTCGTCGGTGAGTTCGTTCCACGGCGTCTTGAGCAACGATCCTTTCGGCAACTGGAGGTCGAATTCCAGTGTCTCGGCAACGCCGTCGTAGATGTGTCGCCGCCACTTGCCGATCTCTTTGACCGGCCCCAGTAACTCGATCGCGCCGTCCCACAGCGAAAGCGATTCATCCGGGATCAGCCGGTCCATCGGAAACTCAAACCGTTCGCCCAGTCCGTTACAGTCGAGACACATCCCTTGCGGACTGTTGAAGCTGAAGAGTTGCGGCGAGGGAGGTTCGTAGCTGAGTCCGCAATGCGTGCAGGCGTAGTGGGCGGAGTAAAGGCGGTCGCTCCCCGATTCTTGGCGAGCGGGGGGCGTCAGCCCCCCGGTAGATTCGTCGTCGGCATGATCGACGTCATCCGCGTCGAACTCACCGGGGGGCTGACGCCCCCCGCTCGCCTGGGTGTCTTCTTCGGCAATCACGACTCGCCCATCGGCCAGCTTCAGCGCCGATTCAACCGCTTCGGCCAAGCGGGAGCGCGACGACTTGCCCGCTTCCAGCCGATCGACGACGACGTCGATCGTGTGCTTCATCTGTTTGTCGAGTCGGAGATCGTCGCTGAGCGCCACGATGCGGCCATCGACGCGAGCACGCACGAAGCCTCGTTTCAGCAGATCGTCGAAGAGGTCGCGGTATTCACCCTTCTGCCGTTGAATGACTGGAGCCAGGAGCAGAAACCGAGTTCCCTCGGACAGCCGCGCAATGCTGTCGATGATTTGTTCCGGCGACTGAGCGGTGATCGGGCGACGGCATTGCGTGCAGTGGCCTTGCCCGATGCGCGCGAAGAGCACGCGGAGGTAGTCGAAGATTTCCGTGATTGTGCCGACAGTGGAGCGTGGATTGCGGCCGCTCGTCTTCTGTTGAATCGAGATCGACGGCGCGAGGCCGGTGATCGAATCGACGTCCGGCTTCTGCATCTGGCCGAGAAACTGCCGAGCGTAACTCGACAGCGATTCGACGTAGCGGCGCTGGCCCTCGGCATAGAGCGTGTCAAACGCCAGCGAGCTTTTGCCCGAACCGCTGACGCCGGTCATCACGATCAGCTTGTTCTTGGGCAACCGCAGATCGACGCCCCGCAGGTTGTGCTCGCGTGCGCCTCGAATGACGATTTCCGTGTCGGCCATATTGCAGTCGTTGTCGCAGCGAGAAGCGAATTTCCGGAGTAGCCACGTTCGCCAGAACGTGGGGATCGGTGCAGTCGGCCCACAGTCTGGTGACTGCGGCTACGGCTCCGAAGGGGGCTCAATTCCCGCACCGAAGTCGTCGACGTTGTACGGCGGAGCCTGCGGAGAGGGCACCGCTGGTGCTGCGGCCGTCAGCGTTGGCGGAGCCGGATTTGGCAGCGGTTCCGGCATCGCCAAGTCGCTCGTCTCTTGCGGTCGAGGTTCGCGCGGCGGTTCGTTCGAGCGATCGCCGTATCGTTCGGGACGCGGCGACCGGCCTCTCGATTTTGGTCCCGCGTCCGATTCCGAGGAGATGGGGGACGTCAATCGCGGAATCTCCTCGCCTCCCTGAATACGGTCGAGCACGGAGCGCAGCTCCGGTCGCAGATCGAGTCGCCCGGAGCGCTGTCCTTCAGCGAGCTTCATCGGCACGCCGTCGCGCACGCAAAAGCAGCGGGGCGCGGTGATCTCCGTCGGCCAGCGTTGATGCTGCCCGCAGGTCGGACAGCGCCACGCGCGACGCACATCAATTTCGATTCGTAATCCCGGACCTTTCATCGTGTTTCCTCGCGGGGCGTACTCTCGCGGGCGATCCAACGATTCTCAAGCGACCGATTGGTTGACGGGGTCGGCAGGAGGGGTCGGGTGTTCAAAATTCAAAATTGGCGGTTCACCGGTTTGGAATGCGTCAACACGCACCCTCCGCCAATTTTGAATTTTGAACACCCGACCCTTCGCACTTGACCCCTTCGCGCTTTCCGCTCGAAGAACTCGCCACTAATCTTCCGCCCTTCAATGGCATCACGGATTTTCGGGCCAGGGACATTCGGCATGAGTCGCATCTTGGTGGTCGAAGACAGTCGCACTCAAAGCACGGTCTTAAAAGGGACGTTGGAGTCTCACGGCTTTGAAGTGACCGTCGCCGACAACGGCGCGGCGGCGCTCGAAGCGATCAGCCGCCAAGCGCCACACGCGGTGCTCACCGACTTGCTGATGCCGGTCATGAATGGCTTGGAATTGGTCGAACAGATTCGCAAACGCTTCCCGCGTGTGCCGACGATTTTGGTCACGGAATACGGCAGCGAAGAAGTCGCGGCCGAAGCCTTGCAACGTGGAGCGGTCGGCTACATCCCCAAACGTCGCATCGGAACCGATCTCGTCCCTTCGTTGGAACGGGTCTTGGGAATCGCCAAGGCGAACCCGCGGCATCAGAAACTGATTGATGGACTGCTGACGAATGAGCTGCGATTTGTGCTCGACAACGACCTGTCGGTGGTGCCGCATCTGGTGTCGCACTTGCAAGACTGTGTCGGCTTGATGCGGTTGTGCGACGAGACCGCTCAACTGCGTTTGGGCATCGCCCTGTCGGAAGCGATGACCAACGCGATCTATCACGGCAACCTGGAACTCAGCTCCGAACTACGCAATAGCGACGGCCACAACTGGTTCGATTTTGCGTTGCGCACGGCCCAAGAACCGCAATTTCGCGACCGCAAGGTGCATGTGCAGGCGAGCCTCTCACGTGAGTCCGCCAAGTTCGTCATCCGCGATGATGGCCCCGGCTTCGATCGCAGTACGCTCCTCGATCCGCGCGACCCCGCCAACCTCGCCAAGTCCAGCGGACGTGGACTACTCCTGATTCATTGCTTTCTGGACGAAGTCCACCACAACGCCACCGGCAATGAAATCACGCTCATCAAGCGCCGCGATTTTAAGTAGCCGTCACCGCTCCGCGTGACGAGCCGACTGTTGAACACGCTGGGCATCTCACGGACTCGCAGCCCTGGGACACTTCGGCTCGTCACGCGGAGCGGTGACGGCTACGTATCCCACTCCGCCAACTGGCGGCCGATCGCATCGGTCAACGTCTCCAAACTTCCCGGAGCCGTCAGCGCGACTTCCGGTTGATAGAGCTGCGGCTTCGAGTACGCCTCGCGTGTCGGCAGGTAACTGCAATTCGTTCCGTTGCCCAACGTGATCGCAATCAGTGGACGATTCGGGAAGCGCCGCAACAACTCGGACTGGAAGTAGTGATACGGCTCACCTTCGACGGCGACCCAAAACGCATCGCCCCACTGCCACGCCCAGGCCGGACACGGGTACGTCTCCCCTTGAGGCAACGGTCGAATGCGATCCAGCAGTCGCCGCTGACGTTCAACCTTCGCCCGCAACGTCGCGACTTCATCGAGTCGCCCGGCGGCGCGAGCGGCTTGTTCGGCGGCGATCAACTCGCGATGCACCGGCTCGGCCTCGGCGAGCTTCGGCAGCGACGCCAGATACGGCAGCGGCACGGCCAGCGCGGCGTGTTTCGCGACCGAGGTACTGGCATGTCGCGAGGCGTCCCAAGGTTGATGCCGCCAATTGCCGAGTGTCGCTCCGGAATACACGGGGCCAACGTAAACTTGATCGGTCTCGGCGGGATTCATCCCCGCCAGAACGCTCAACGCCGCGAAGCCGACTTGCCGGCCGTTGCGATCCGCAATCGACGCGTCGCCGACATAGCCGTCTCGCGGTCCAATGTCCCCGCACGGTGCGAGCAGGAAGAGACACGGCGCATGCGTTTCACTTTCGACAACTTCACGCAACGCGCCGACGTAATCAGGACTGACCAGCGTGTTCTCCCAAGCCAGCGTCGTTGTGTGACACGGATAGTTGACGATCGTCGCGACGTAGGATGGGCACTCTTGCCCGTCCTTGTTCGTGTCGTCGCCGTTGCCATCCGGACGGGCAAGAGTGCCCATCCTACAGGTCACGCGCACCACATTCAGTGGCAACGGTTCCGCCGCATCGGGATTGAAGCCGCAGACATAATGCCCACGCTCGTCGTCGAAGTAGTCGCGCTGGCAACCCATCTCGCAGGTTGTCGAACCATACGTCAGCGTTGCTGGCCGAACATTCGCCTGCGCGGTTCGGAAGGCTTCCGCGATCTTTCCCGGCAGGCTGTCGAGATACGGCCCGATCAGATCGCCGCCGGGAAAGTCGGCACGGTCGCGCGACAGATATCCCGCCGAGTGCGTGTGCGAAAACGTGATCAGCAACTCGGATCGGCTCAACCCAGTGAGCCGACACGTCTCGCTGAGCAACGCTTCCATTTCCGGCGCGCGCAGCAAGCAGTGATCGAGCGACACGAGCACTGTTTTCGTGGGGCACGTTTCCAACGTGCCCGTTGCTTGCTGGCCGGGCACGTTGGAAACGTGCCCCACGATCGGTCGCATCACAACGGCGGTGGCCCGCAACGGCCGATGAATGCCGGTCGAGCGATCATGCGACGCCGCGCCCCACATGCGGTGATACATCCCGACCGGCGGCGTGATGTCCGTCCAAGCGATACCGAACTCGCATCGCGACGACGGACTTTGAACAAGAGCTGTGCTGGGCATCAGAACCTCCCCGCCAGGAATTGAGTGAACCTGTGATGCCAAAGTAAATCCACCAGTCCCCGGACCAGCAAGTCATGGAAATCGTAGGTCAGGCTTTCTAGCCTGACCCGAACAGGCAACACGACTTCATCGTCGATCGGGTCAGCCTGGAAAGGCTGACCTACGAAAGACCAACCCCATGCCACCCACCTACCCCACCAGCGAAGTCTACGAGCGTCACCTGCCGCACCAAATTCCCGAAGGGTTCCCCATCTTCATCACCTGCAACTTGAAAGGTGCGATTCCGCAAGAAGTCCGCGACCGATTCTTGCGAGAGCGCGAACAACTAGAACGCGAACCGCTCCGGCCGAAAGAAACACCACACGCGAGACGAACGAGGCATTCCAAAATCCTCTTCGCGATGACCGACGGCTACCTCGATGGTCAGAAGACCGGACCATTGCACCTGAGCGAATCGGACGTGGCGAAGTTGGTCCATGACGCGATCCTGTTCGGCGTTCCCGAACGGTACAAGCTCTTCGCGTACTGCGTGATGCCGAACCATATTCACCTGTTGCTGACGCCGGTGTGGAAGTACCGCAAGCTGATGCAAGGCTTGAAGGGCTATGTGGCGTTTGCAGTCAACAAACTCCAACAGCAACGAGACCGTGTGTTCTGGCAAGACGAATCGTACGACCATTGGCCGCGCGACGAGGCCGAGTTCTTTCGGATCATCGCCTACATCGAAAACAATCCCGTCGCGGCCGGACTGTGCTCTCGGCCTGAAGACTGGCCGTGGTCCTCCGCCTCGAAACGCTCTGTCTGGCCGCTTGGAGAGCCGCTCTCGGCCGACATGGCGTTGATGCTGCGAATCCCCCTGTAGGTCAGGCTTTCCAGCCTGACCCGAACGGGCAACACGCGCGGAACGTAGATGAAAGCTGGTGAGAATGGAGCATCGGTGGAGCGTTCGGGTCAGGCTGGAAAGCCTGACCTACGGCAAGCGCACGACGTAGATCGTGCTGTTGCCGTTGGCGGTGACGAGGTGTTGGCCGTCGGGGGTGAATTGGATGTTCCGCACTGGGCCGGGATAGGTCAGACGTCGCTTGGTCTGGCCGGTCGCGACTTCGATCAGGTCGATGCCGTAGCCGAGAGTTGCTGGGTCCGCTTTGACGTCGCTCCGTTTGTTGGCGTCGCGCGGTTCGCGGAGCGCATACGCGGCGAGCGTGCTGCCGTCGGGGGAGAAGGCGATCGCGCCGGCACCGTTGTAGTGCTCGGTGCGATTGGCGAATGCCGGAGTCACCTGCGGCGGTGAGGTGCGCAAGTCCCAGCATTTCACGGCACTCTCGCCTTTGGCGGTCGCGAGCGTCTGGCCGTCGGGAGCGAGGGCGAACTGATTGACAGTGAAGACGGTGTCTTCCACGACGGCCGACTGCAATTTGATCGTCGGCGGTTGGATGTCCCAGAGTTGGGGGATCACGGTCGGCCTGACGTTGCTCCGACTGCGAGTGATCAGGCGATCGTCGCCGAGAAATTCGATCTGGAGAAACCTGTCTTCGATGGTCGTGGTCTCGGCGAGCTTTCGGGAGCGGTTCCCTTCAAAGTCCCACAGTTCGAGTTTTGAGCCAATGCCGATCGCCATCTTCGAGCCGTCGTGATTCAGCGCGGCGCTGTGGCAGTCTTCTTTGTCGATGTCGTGAACGACCTCAAAGCGGCTGCCGTCCCGGCGGAAGATCGCCAGATGAAACGGCCGGTGCCACTCGGCTTTCGCCGCCAGAAAGCGACCGTCGGCGGAATGTCCCAACAGTGTCCCGACCACTTTGTCGCCATCGGCGGGAGCGGGACGACTCACGAGTCGGTCGCCTTCGATTTGCCACAGGCGGGGATGGTGAGTTTCATCGGTGGTGAGCAACAGGTCGTCCAACACGAACGGGCCATACGAGTGATTTCCGTGTGAGCCACTGGTGATCACGGTGGGATTCGGCGTGAGCGGCAGGCGTTCGACGGACTGTGCTCCAGTGATATCCCAGAAACGGAGGGCGTTGGTGTGGTGTCCCGTCAGCAGCGTGCGCCCATCCGGTGACACCGCGACTGCTGTGGTGACGAGCCCGTCGCTTGCCATGCCCGTTGAACTGGAATTCCAAGCGCAACGCAAGCGGGGTTCTGCCGCGGACAAATCCCAGACTCGGAATCCGCCAGAACTGTTGTCCTTGGCAATCAGTACGGGAGCCTGTGTCGCGGCGATCAATCCTCGAACGCTTGGGTCGTGCGCAACAAACGAGAGGCCGCTTCGGGTTGGTTCTTTACTGACGTTCCACAGCCAGACACGCCCGTTGCCGTCGCAGGTGGCAAGTCGGCCATCGGAAATGAATGTCGCGGCGACCATGCCTTTGGCTGGCTCGCCCTCCTGAGCGTCCGACGGTGCCTGCAACTTGGCAACTTCGCTCGGCGGAGAACTCTGCAAGTCCACGATCCGTACCGTGAGGTCACTGGCGTTGACGTAGCAAAACCAGCGACTGTCGGGCGAGAACGACCGGTCGGGTATCGGAAAATGCAATTGCGGCGTGTCGTACTTCGCGACGCGCCTTGGTTCTGGTTTGGAGACATCCCAGAGGTCAACGCCGCGTTCGTGACTCACATGCGACAGCCAGCGTCCGTCGATGGATGCCGAGGCTCCGCGTACTAGGTCGTACCATAGTCGCTCTGGCGAGGCGTACTCATACAGACTGGTCCACGCAATCGCGCCGTCCCCTTTTGGGGCGATGCCGATTTCAAACCGCCCTTCGGCAGTCGTCCGATGAAAGGCGGTTCGGCCATCACCCAGGAACGCGACAAATGTTGATCCAGCATCTCCCCAATTTTCGTCATGCACGAACTTCGGCCGTGTGAGATCGGAACGGTTCCAGTAGTACGCTCCGTCATGAATCGACATCGCGAATTGCGAACCATCGAAGGAAACCGCCGCGTACCGAATGGCAGACCACGCGCGGTTCTGGTGCTCGCCCAGAACAGCGACCAATCCTTCCGGCTGACGGTCCACTCGTTCGCTCGGCGCGATGTGCTTGGGGTCGAGTTTGTCCCAGCCGTAGGTCGGCCTTTCCAGGCCGACTTTTGCGGTTGCGGATTTCGCAGGGGCGGAAGGGTCAGCCTGGAAAGGCTGACCTACGGGGCGGCGAGTGATCTCGACGACTTTGCGGTCGTTGCGTTTGAGCACGATGCGGTTGTCGCCGACTTCGTATTGGTCGGCGTTCGCGCCGGTCAGCACGACTTCCACTTCGCCGGAGCGGACACGCACGGTGTTCTCGCCAGTCGTCAGCGAAAGGGCTTTGTCTCCACCGGCCACCTGACGCACGGAGACCTCGACCCCTTTCTCCGGTGCGACGATCACCAGTTCTGCGTTGTCGGTCGCGACGCGAATGACGATGCCGGCCAGGACGACGAACGCCGCGGCGGCAATCCAACGTAGGTCAGGCTTTCCAGCCTGACCCGAACGGCCACCGACGCCCAACGCGGGTTTCGCGTCCGGTGGGCCCTCTGCCGTCATCGTCTGATCTTGTTTGCTGGGGACGTCAGGGTTTGATTGAGATGCAGAGAGTTTGTGAGCGTTTGGAGCGGGGGGCGTTGATGGCGAGAGCGGGGGCTGGTGAGCGATCGGGGCAGGCTGGAAAGCCTGACCTACGGCGACTTCAAAATCTCTTGCGGTTTGGAAGCGATCCGTTGGGTTGCGCGACATCGCTTTGTGGCAGAGGGCCGCGAGGGTGGGATCGACGTCGGGACGCAGCGACTGCACGGACGGCGGTTCGCGCGTGGCGATCTCGACCAGGACGCGGGTGATCGGGCCTTCAAACGGCAGGCGGCCGGTCAGCAGTTGAAACAGCAGCACGCCCAGGCTGTAGACGTCGCTCCGTTCGTCGCCGCCGGTGGCTCCGTCGTGAATCTGTTCGGGAGCCATGTACGCCGGCGTGCCGATCAGCGAGCCGGAATGCGTGAGTTGCTCGCCCGTCTGCGGGACGCGCGCGAGTCCGAAGTCCATCAGAATCGGCTCGCCGCGCTGGTCGATCATCACGTTGGACGCCTTGATGTCCCGATGCCGAATCCCGGCGTCATGCACTGCCTGCACGGCCGAGGCCAGCTTGCGAATGATCTCGACCGCCTCGCGCGGCGCGGCGGTGCGGTTCTCCAACCAGGCCGAGAGCGACACGCCTTCGACCAGCGGCATTGTCAGGAACTGCTGCCCCTCGACTTCGCCGACATCGAAGATCGGACAGACATGCGGATGCCGAATCGCGGCCGCCGCGCGAGCTTCGTTGAAAAACCGCTGCATGGCCGTGCGATCGTGCAGCATGTCGGCGCGCGGAATCTTCAAGGCCACGATGCGGTTCAACTCGGTGTCACGCGCTTCGTAAACGACACCCATCCCGCCCGTGGCGATCAGGCGGCGAATCTCATAACGGCCAAACCGCTGCCCGGTCATGTGCCCGATGCGCGGCCCGGAGCGAAGCCGCGTTGGACCGAGCGAGGCCCCGCCTCGCGGCGCGTCCGCCGAATCCGGCCGCCGCGCCGGGCGGAATGTCGCGGTGGCTTCATTCTGCTCGGTGGAACCGGGGCGATTCTCGTTGGCGGCTTGAACACGCAGTTGTTCGAGATCCACTTGATCGGCGAGTTGCGGAAACCGCCGGCTGACCTCCGCCGCTCCCGGAGGATCGTCCAGACAGAACCGCGTCAAACATTCGGACTGCAACAACTCCGCCAATGCGCGCGGTGTGCCACCAAGTTCCGGCCAGTCCTTCAAATAATCTTCGACCTGCTTGCGATCACCCCGCTCCCAACGACGTTCCTGATCGACCCGCGCCAGTTCGATCAACAGCCGCAGCCGCAACGGGTCTCCTTCGGATCGCAAGAACGGCCGAATCGATGGCGAGCTTGCCTGCTGCCACAGAGCCTCAAACTGCAAGACCGCCTCCGACAACGCGGCCCAATCGTCGTGCGTCAATTCGTCATGAGCGATCAGTTTCGCATCCGACATGTTCCACCTGCGGGGTTCGAGCGACTTGGGAGAGGCGATCAAGGCAAGGCAACATAAACTCGGCGGCGCGAGAAGCAAGCGATGTCTCCTAGAGTTGTCCGCGCTGCTGTTGATCAAGCACTTTGCCATTGAGTTCGAGTCTCCAGCTCGTGACGGTCGCTGAGTCCAAGAAATTTTCGGCTGCGCCTACGAATGACGCTGCAATTCGGATGACTTCCGATTTGGCGGTCGGGGACGACGTGGAGGAGTAGAGTGCCATGAGATCGCGCCAAAGACCAACATCTCCAGTTTCAGCAATCAGCCCTGCAAGCTCGCGGGCTTTGCGTCCTTCCGTAGTTGACAGAGGTAATGTTGCCATCATTTTGTTCCTTTTCCGGAAAGAAGTGGGAGAAGATTGCCTTGATTACTTTCTGCGAGAGACAAATCGAATATTCGTATTCAGCAAAAGCCACCATTCGACAACCGCCATCGTTACCGGACGATGATGTAACGACGGAAATAATACGTCCCTGATGAACTTGGAGCGGATGTGGTCGCGGCAGGTTGTTGATCCTGAATCCTGTTGGAGTGGATCGGTTGACCTCTCGGCGTCTTGACCATCTGTTGGACCCACTTAGTTTGCCATTCGCTCCCATAGAGTTGCTTTCCCGTTTCTGTTTCCCAGAGCGTAATAGTTTTGTCTGAATGGCTGATGAGTAACTGCCGCCCATCTGTCGAAAAGGTCGCACCGACTGCGTGAGTGCGGTTTCCTTCCAGACGACTCAGTTGCTTCCCTGTTGACACATCCCACAACCTCACTGAATCCCCTCCACCAGAGAGTGCCAACTTGCCACTCGGAGAAAAACTCATGCAGCAGACCGCTTCCGCATTTCCTTCGAATCGACGTAGTTCCCTGCCCCGCTCAATGTCCCACAGGACGATCACCTTGTTTGCCGCAGCACTGAGGGCAAAACGGCTATCAGAAGAAAAGGCAAGGCACGTCACCGCATGGCCTAGATGGCTGTCGAAACAATGCGTCTCTGGACCACGTATTTCTTCACCGCGTTCGACGTCCCACAGGCGAACTGCCCCGTGTGAAGTTGCGGAGAGCACGTAGCGGCTATCGGGCGAAAAAATGGCGGTCGTCGTGGAGGGCCCTTTCAACTTCCGCAATTCGCGTCGATCGCCAACGTCCCACAGCGAGAGTCGATCCTCTGAGATCGCTAGTGCGTAGCGGATATCCGTCGAAATCACCCAGCGGACGGATGGGCCAATCAGCACCTCATAACGGCGAACCTCGATAAAAAAGCGTCCCAATTCACAGGCATGATCGACAGCCGCGAATCCCACCGCATTCTCCGGTTTCGGTGCGATGGGTTTTTCTGGACCTTGGGCCTCAGTGTTCGCCGATTCCTGGGCGATCGTGTCCTCAAGTTTTGGCCGCTTATCGACAAACAACTCGTCCTCACCCTGCGTCGCTGTCTCTTCAGCCATTTGGTCTCCGCTGCTGACAGCCATGAGTTGTTTCGTGTGTTCTGGAGTGGATTCCTGCGAGACTTCGATCGTCGGTTCCTGTGACTGCTGGCTTTGAGTGGTGGAGATTGAGAGATCGCTTTGACTGCGTCCCGACGTTTGGAAGCCTTCCACGAAAATCACGGCACACAACAGCAACACGATGCCACCACTTACGGCAACCACAGACCAATACGAGCGGCGATTGACAGAAATTGCCTGCGAAAGCGAACGGGACGGCTCGGTTGTTGGTTTGCAAACAGCGCCCAGTGGCATCGTCGAGGAAGATGGGACTGCCGCCTCTGAATCTCCGTCTTTGCGCGGCACCATCTGAAGGTGTCCACAGCCCGGACACTTGATTCGTTTCCCGGAGAGTTCATCGCGAACGCGCAGACGTTTTCGGCAATCCTTGGTTTCACAACAGACAACGATGGCCATGATGAGCGTTCCTTTGAAAAGCGCTATTCAGAAGTCAGAAGACCAAACGAACTTGTTAGGCGACCACCAAGCCGCCGACGGATTGAGCGTGAAGGCTGGTCGTGCCGTCGCGAAATGAGCTTCGGTTTCGTGCGCGATGTCGGAGGCGATCGCTGGCTCGTTGAAGCTGCTCGCGGCTGATGTCTCGGCCGGACTTGCTCAGCAGGGGGCCTGGGAAGAATCCGTATTGCGGCAAGAGCCGATCCATCAAACTGATTTGCGTGAGTGACGGAGCTCCCACGACAAAATCCGCCGGCATCCCTTCCATCCAACAGATGCAGACCTCGGCGAAGCAGGAGTAACAGTCTCGCGACGTCGGCAGTCGAAACGGGAATGTCTGCGACATGCCCTGCGGGCCACGCAGATAACACTCCAGATACATCACGTCGGACGCTAACGCCGCTTCCGCTTCGGGCAGAACGGCGCGCGGATGCGAGTCGTCGATCCAGACGGGAGCCTTGCGCAGGAGATTCACGTCGATACACGGTTCCGCACGATTCGTCGCGATCACTGCGACATCGAACTCCGCGAACGTGGCGAGATCATTCGGGACATGGCAGCTTACCGCTGTGAATGGTGATGACTCGCGAATCTGAGCCGCCAACTCACGCAGCCGTGGCATTCGCTCAGGAATATCGACCAATCGCAAATGCGTGCAACCTTGTCGAACCAGCCATTGAGCCGTATTGGCTCCGATCGAACCTGCCGCTCCGAAGATGGCGTACTGGAGATGCTCAGGGCGGACTTCGCAGTCGCGGGCGACGGCGACCACAGTCTGCCAAATCGCGGCAACGGTCGCGGCATGGCCGGTGGTCAGACGCAGTGACTCCGGACGATGGCCGTATTGTCCGTATTGCGTCGCGAACGGGATGAGTGCTCCGAGGCCGACATGTGTCAGTCCGCAGTCTGCGGCCATTTGCAGGCTCGGCTCATACGCGACACTCCGAAAGCGGCGAATGGTGGAATGCGAACCGGCCCAAAACTGCGCCGGAATGGCCGAGATGATGTGACAGCCAATCACACGGTTGTCCAAAAAGATGGGGCTGCCAATGAACGGCGGCTGTTCCCAATAGTCTTCCTCGCGAAACTCACCCGCTTCGAACGCGAATTGAACGGTCGCTGGGTCGGTGGCATGAAAGAGAAATCCGACCCCACCATTCGCGGGCAATCGCTGCCGAATGTCATCAATGGTCCAGAGAGACTTGAGTTGCATGGCGAGCCTCAAACAGTGGATTTCCCAGTTCGGGGCCACACCGACCCCGTCTACCAGGCACATGCCGAAACGCGCCGAGATGGGGGCAGAGAAAAACCGTTTTTTGCAAAGATTCTGAAAAACACTGCGGTCACGTCCGGCTGACGGCGGGGGTCGACGAGGCGTCGCACTGCAATCTCGCTTGCAGCGCGCGGCCCATTTCGTCGAGGGCACGCCGGATCGACCAGCGCGAACAGTTCAGCAGGGCGGCGATCTCCGGAGTCGAGTACCCATCGAAGCACAAACGCAGAACGTCTCGGTTCCGCGGATCAAAGGCGTCGAGCGCCGCGGTGATCTCATCGACGAGCGCCAGAGTGTCCTCGGCTGACGGTTGGATCGCCGGTTCTGACACGTCGATAACAGAATCATCCGGCGGCTCGTCGAACGGCTGCTCTCGCCGCACACTGCGACGTTGGGCGGTGTGAAAGGCGACCCGCTGTCGGATTTTGTTGCGGGCGATTTCGGACAAGAGTTTCCACAGACTCTCGGCCGGCCCGACCTGAAAGTCTCCGTCTCGCGAATGCCGCAGGAACGTGCGGAACACACTCTGCACGACATCTTCGCCATCAAAGCGTGGCTTCAATCGCTGTGCGATCAGAGTCTCGGCGAGCTTCCAAGTCCGGCGCGAGTAACGCTCGAAAATCTGCTCCGCCGCAGATTCGTCTCCCTGAGTCCAGCGTTCCAACAGCTCTTGATCGGTGACGTCAGGCAGCATGTCGTGGAGTTCCGGTTCTGGAGTAGGTCAGGCTTTCCAGCCTGACCCGAACGCTTCCAATCGCGTCGATTCTTCATCGGGTCAGCCTAGAAAGGCTGACCTACTTCAAACTTCGCTGCCATTGGCATGCGTCGGCCGCTGCCGAAGGCTCGCGAGGTCAGCTTGATGCCCGGCGGCATTTGCCGGCGCTTGAATTCATTGCGGTCCAATTTGGTGGCGACCCAACGCACGGTCTCCACGGGGAATTGACGGCTCAACGTCGCGACCGATTCTTCGCGCTCGATCAAGCCTTCCAGGATCGCGTCGAGCACCGGATACGGCGGCAGCGTGTCTTGATCGAATTGATTCGGTGCGAGCTCCGCGCTGGGGGCTTTCATGATCGAACTCAGCGGGATGACTTCGCGACCTTCGCGGACGTCGTTGATGTATCGCGACACGGCGTAGACGTCGCGCTTGAAGAGATCGCACAGCACCGCGAAGCCGCCGGCCATGTCGCCATACAACGTGCAGTAGCCGACCGCCAACTCGCTCTTGTTGCCCGTCGCCAGTGCGAGCCAACCATGCCGATTGCTGCGGATCATCACGAGCGCTCCGCGAATCCGCGCCTGCAAGTTCTGGTCGGCGAGACCCCCCGGCTGACTCGCGAGGTCAGCTCCGACGACGTGAGTCGTTTCGTACGCGCGGTGCATCTCGTCGATGGGAATGATCGCGTGGTCGATGCCGAGATTTTCGGCCAGCAACTTCGCATCGCCGATGCTGTGCTCGCTGCTGTAGCGGCTGGGCATGAGCAATCCGTGGACGTGCTCTTTGCCGGCAGCCTGCGCCGCGATGTACGCCGCGAGCGCCGAGTCGATGCCGCCGCTCAAGCCCAGCACGCAGTCGGTGAAGCCGCTCTTCCGCAGGTAGTCGCGCAGGCCGAGGACGAGGGCGTCGAGCAGATCGGCCTCACGCGGGCGGGTTCTTTCTTTGAGCGGAATGGCGCTAGCCACCGGTGCGTTCGGCCTGGCGCTAGCCACCGGTGTCGTGGTGTCGTTTTCCCGACAAAGACCGGCGGCTAGCGCCGTACCGCTCACAAGGGGCTGACGCCCCCCGCTCGCCAAGGCACACCCGCGCAGGTCTTCTTCAAACGGGTTGAGCTGTTCGATGACGTTGCCAGCCGAATCGAGGATCAGACTATTGCCGTCGAAGACGAGGTCGTCGTTGCCGCCGACTTGATTGACGAATACGAACGGCTTGCGATGCCGTGAGACATGCCGCCGCAAGATATTCAACCGGCGATGCGGCTTGTCTCTTTCAAACGGACTGGCGGAGAGATTGATGAGCACGTCGGCCCCGAACGAAACCAGCTCGGCGACCGGATCGGCCTGTTGCAGCGGCCGCTCGTGATAGAACGTGTTCGGCTCGCCGAACCAAGCGTCTTCGCAAATGTGGACACCTAACTTGATCCCTCGGAGTTCCATCGGCCGCACTCGTTCGGCCGGACGGAAGTAGCGCTGCTCATCGAACACGTCGTAATTCGGCAGCAGCGTCTTGTGGATCGTGTCGAGTACCTCGCCATCGAGCAGCAGGCTAGCCGCGTTGGCGATGCGTCCCTCGGTCACGCCCCATTTCGTCGGATGCCCAATCAGCACCGCCAATCCGCGCGGCAGGTCTTTCGCCAGAGCACTCACCGCCCGGTCGCACGCATGAGCGAAACCTTCGCGAAGCAACAAATCCTTCGGCGGATATCCACTGATGAGCAACTCCGACGTGACCAGCAAGTCGGCACCGGCTGCCGCTGCCTGATCGGCTGCCGCCTGGACCAACGCGGCATTGCCACGCAGGTCGCCGACGGTGGGATTAAGTTGTGCCAACGCGATCTTCACGAGTGATCCTTCAAGGGGTTGCTGTGGACGCCGTCAGACTATCAGAATCCTCACGCGGCTGCGAAATGGTCAGTCTGAGTGTGAAAGTCACTGCGCTCGCCGACTTGGGAGGTTCCCGGCATGACCGATGATCTCGAATCGCGTGAACCCAGCGATCGCTCGGCCAATCACACCAGTCGTGGCCTGGTGATTTTTGTCGTGGTTCTGGTGTGCTACGTCCTCAGTCCAATTCCGGTTGCGTGGGGACTTGTGAGAATCGGGGTTTTCGATCGCGCCGAGTCGGCCTTTGAAATGTTCTATGCCCCGTTGGGCTATCTGGCGCAGCATTTTGAGTTCGTCGACAATTTCTATGTGTGGCAAACCCACCTCTTTGGTCTTTGAACGTCGTCACCGCCGCCACTCAATCGCCAGGAGCAGTTGACCATGACCGACGCTGCCGATTCCCAGAAGACTTCCGATGACTCGCCCCGTCGATCTGGTCGCGTCGAGACGATTGGTGCGCTGCTGCTGCTGCTGGCCTACGTCGAAGGCCCCGTTCTGGTGGGTTGGTTCCTCAATAAGGTCGGGTTGTGGGATTCTGTGGCGGGCAAATTGTTCTTCATCGTCTTTGCCCCTTTGGAATCTTTGTACCAACGATTTGAATTCGTGAAACGCTTCTACGATTGGCAGAACGATCTCTGATGCCATCGCACGCGTTGCATTTCCATCAAAGACGTGGAGCGTCCTGTGAATCATCGCCTTTGGTTGCTGGTGCTGGGCGTTACCACCATTGTCGTTTTCGGGAATCTCATTGTCGTTGCGGATGAGCCGGCGGTGACCTTCGATCGCGAGATCGTTCCGCTGTTGGTTCGGCGTTGCCTGGATTGCCACAACGGGGCCGAGAAGAAAGGGCTGCTCGATCTCTCGCGAGTCGAGTCAGCCACCAAGGGGGGCGAGACGGGAGCGGTGCTCGTCCCCGGCAAAGCCGCCGACAGTTTGCTTTGGCAGCGCGTGCGCGATGGCGAGATGCCTCCGAAGAAACCGCTGCCGAAGGCAGAAGTCGAACTGCTGCGGCAGTGGATCGACGGCGGAGCAAAGTGGGGGACATCGCCGATTGATCCGTTCGCGTTCACCACGAGCGCGCGTGCCGGTTACGACTGGTGGTCGTCGCAGCCGGTGCGACGGCCTGAGTTGCCCGATCTCAAATCTCAGATTTCAAATTTCAAATCGGAAATCAGGAACCCGATCGACCATTTCGTTTGGAAGAAACTTGCCGACGAAGGACTGTCGCCATCGCCACCCGCCGAAAACCGGACGCTCATTCGGCGTCTGTCGTTTGACTTGCTCGGCTTGCCAACGACACCTCAAGAAATTGCGGCGCTCGAGAAGGACGACTCGCCGCAAGCGTACGACAAACTTGTGGACCGGCTGCTTGAGTCACCGCACTTCGGCGAGCGTTGGGCGCGGCACTGGCTGGACATCATTCGTTTCGGCGAGAGCCAGGGATTTGAACGGGACAAGTTGCGGACGAACTCGTGGCGGTTCCGGAATTGGGTCGTCAGCGCGTTCAATCGAGACCTGCCGTATGACGAGTTCGTCCGTCTGCAATTGGCCGGCGACGTGCTGCGACCGGACGATCCGGAAGCGGTCATCGCGACTGGCTTTCTCGTGGCCGGGGCCTATGACGAGGTCGGTCAATCACAGCAGAGCGCGGCGATGCGCGCGGTCGTGCGACAGGATGAAATGGAAGACTACGTCAGCACGATTGGCGAGACGTTTCTCGGCCTGACCGTGCATTGTGCTCGGTGTCACGATCACAAGTTTGATCCAATTCCAGCTCGCGACTACTACCGCTTGTCCGCCGTGCTGGCGGGCGTCCGTCACGGCGAGCGCGACATTCCCGCCGGGGACGACGTCTGGCGTGCCTCGCAACAGAGGATCGTGTCGGACTTGAACCGCGAGCTGAATTCTGTGACCGCGCGGTTGACCGAGATTGAAGCAGAGACTCGTAAAGCGATCCTTGCCGAACGGCGCACCCGCTTCGACAGGAAAGTTCCGCCACCGCAGCCGATCGCGCGTTGGGAGTTCAACGACGATCTGAAAGACTCGCTGGGTGAACTGCACGTCACGGCGAACGGCGCGAAGCTCAAGGAGGGTGCGTTGCTCGTCAATGGCCGACTGGCGTTTGCTGAGACCGTGCCTTTGAAGAAGCCGATCAAAGAGAAGACGCTCGAAGTCTGGCTGCGACTCGTTCACCTGAATCAAACCGGCGGTGGAGCGATCACGATCCAATCGCTCGACGGCGGAACGTTCGATTCGATCGTCTTCGCCGAACGCGAACCAAAACGTTGGATGGCCGGCAGCAACGGCTACGTCCGCACGCAGAGCTTTCAAGCTCTGGATGAGACCGAGGCTGACCAGCAAGTCATCCATCTGGCGATTGTGTACGACGCCGACGGCTCGATCACCGGCTATCGCAACGGCCAGTTGTATGGTCAGCCCTACAAGAGCAACGGGCCGGTCACCTTCGCGGCGGAGAAAGCTCAAATCCTGTTTGGCCTGCGGCACAGTCCGGTTGGTGGCGGCAAAATGCTCGCGGCCGCGATCGACCGTGCCGCGTTGTACGACCGCGCGCTGACGTCGGCGGAGGTCGCGGCTTCGGCCGGTGTCTTTACGGATGTGATTGCCGAACGAGAACTGCTCGCGCGCTTGCCGGAGTCAGTGAAAACCGAACGGACTCAACGGAAGTTCGAGTCTGAGCATCTCCGCAAGCAACTCGTGCGTGCGAGTGAGAATCGCGTTTACGCGGTCGCGCCGAAGAATCCGGAGGCCACGCATCTGTTGTTGCGCGGCAATCCGGCGTCTCCGGCCGAGGAGGTGACTGCGGGTGGGATCACAGCCATCAGCCGACAGCCATCAGCCATCAGCCGGAATGAAACGGAGTTCTTGTTGGCGAAAGATGCCTCCGATGCGGAACGCCGGAAGGCTCTGGCGACTTGGATCAGCGACCGTCGCAATCCGCTGTTGGCTCGCGTGATCGTCAATCGGTTGTGGCATTACCACTTCGGGGTTGGGATCGTCGATTCTCCCAGCGACTTCGGCTTCAACGGCGGACGGCCGAGTCACCCGGAACTGCTCGATTGGCTCGCCGCCGAGTTGATGGATCACGATTGGAGTTTGAAGCACATTCATCGTTTGATTGTGAACTCGGCGACCTATCGCCAGTCGTCGCGTCCGCGAGTCGATGCGGCCAACAAGGACGCCGGCAATCGACTGCTCTGGCGCAAAAGTCCGCAGCGACTCGATGCCGAAACTCTGCGCGATGCGGTGCTCAGCGTTGCGGGAGAATTGAATCCGACCGTCGGCGGGCCGGGCTATCACGACTTCACGACGTTCACGTTCAACTCACAGTTCTATGACATCGTCGATCCGGTGGGGGTCAGCTTCCAGCGCCGCAGCCTGTATCGGACGTGGGTACGATCGGGACGAAATCCGTTCCTCGAAGTCCTCGACTGCCCCGACCCCTCGACGAAGGCTCCACGCCGCGCTGTGACGACCACTCCGCTGCAAGCGCTGTCGCTGCTCAATCACTCGTTCATGCTGCGGATGTCCGAGCGACTCGCGGACAAGGCGACCGATTACGACGTCGCACAACTCGTCGAGCAAGTTCTCGGGCGGAAGGGGTCCACGTCCGAGACCGCTGAACTCCGTGCATTCGCCGAGCGGCACGGTATGCCGGCGCTGGCGCGAGTGCTCTTGAACAGCAACGAGTTTCTGTACGTGGAATGACCCGTGTCGGGAGTGTTTCAGAATCGTCCAGGATTCGATTCCGGGGCCAGATCGTGAACCGCGTGTTCCTGAAACTGATCGAAGGCGAGTTGAAACTGAGCAAGAACGTCAATCGCTGTTGACGCGATCCGCTCGCTCAATCCAGGCCGGTGCCAGCTTTCTCTGGCCGTGCCGCTCACAGGCCGCCTCTCGCAAAGATCACGATCAGGTTCAGCATGTCGGCGAACATTCCATTTAATAAGCCGTTCATCGCGGGGCGCGAGCTGTACTACATCGCGCAGGCGGTCACGTTCGGCAACCTGGCCGGTGATGGCGCTTTCACGCAGCGCTGCTGCCGCCTGTTGGAGCAGCGATTTCGGATTCCGCAGGTGTTGCTCACTCCGTCCTGCACGGCGGCTCTCGAAATGGCCGCGATGTTGTGCGACCTCGGGCCGGGTGACGAAGTGATTCTGCCGACTTACACGTTCGTCTCGACGGCCAACGCGGTTGTGCGTCTGGGGGCTCGCCCGGTGTTCGTCGACAGCCGGCCGGACACGTTGAACATCGACGACGCTCTGATCGAGGAAGCGATCACGCCCAGAACCAAGGCCATCATCGTCGTGCATTACGCCGGCGTCGGCTGTGAAATGGATCGCATTCTCACGATCGCTCGGCAGTACGGCCTGAAGGTCATCGAGGATGCGGCTCAAGGGGTGAATGCCTTCTACAACGGCCAGGCCCTGGGATCGCTGGGTGACCTGGGCACCTACAGCTTTCACGAGACGAAGAATTTTAGCTGTGGCGAGGGGGGGGCGCTGTGCATCAACGATCCGACTCTCCTCGAACGGGCGGAGATCATTCGCGACAAAGGGACCAATCGTCGCCAGTTCTTTCGCGGGCTTGTCGACAAATACACGTGGGTCGAAGTCGGTTCGTCGTATGTCCCCAGCGAAATCACTAGTGCTTTTCTCTGCGGCCAATTGGAACAGATGGATGAGATCACCGAACGGCGACGCCAGATTTATCATTTCTATCGCCTGCACTTGAAACACTTGGAAGCCGAGGGCCTGTTGCGTCTGCCTCGCATTCCGGAAGACTGCGAAAGCAACTACCACCTCTTCTTCCTGCTGCTGCCGGACACCACGACGCGCGACGCCTTAATGGCTCATCTGAAGTCGCAGGGGATCTTGGCGGTATTTCATTACATCCCGCTGCACGCTTCGCCGATGGGGCTGAAGTTCCGCGATCGCGATGGGGCTTTGCCCGTGGCCGAGGATCTCGCTTCGCGATTGTTGCGACTGCCATTGTTCCACGATCTGACGGAGGCCCAGCAATGGCGGATCGTGGAGAGCATCTCGCAGTTTCTGCGGCGCGCGGCGACTCCCGCATCCGAGCCGGTGGAATTGGCATTCGCGAGATGACACGAGGGCCGAGCATGTTCACCGCCACCAGTTCGCCAACCGTCGCGCTACGCCGCCTGGAGTGGGACTCGTTGCATTTCGGAGTTCCGGTGGCCGAACTTCCTGTACCGGAAATGAACGACGAGGACTTGTGGGGCGCGCTGACGACAGCCCGCGCGGAAGGTCTGCGCTTGGTTTATTGGGCAACCTACCGAGAACGCACTCTGCCCGCGGACCTGCTGGCTGAGTTCCACGGTCTCGCGGTCAATCACCGAGTGAAATTCGTCGCATCGCTCAATGACTTGCGACAGAGCCAAACGCTGACGCCGCCCCGCTCGCCAGGTCGGTGTGTGGACTATCGCGTTGGCGAACTGCCTCGCGGTCCGGCGTCCAGGGAATTACTGCAACTGTCGATCGTGGCTGGCGGGCACTCGCGGTTTCATGTTGATCCACGAATTCCGGCCGGCCAGTTTCGAGAGCTGTATGAAGTCTGGATGAATCGCAGCACGCTGGGCGAACTCGCCGACGTGGTTCTCGTGGCCACTCCGTCGAACGCCCCAGACGATTTCGCGGGAGTCATCACACTCTCAGAAACAGCGGGAGCCGGGCAAATCGGATTACTGGCGGTTCGCGAAGACCGTCGCGGCCAGGGAGTGGCTACGCTCTTGATGACAGCCGCACACGACTGGCTGCGACAGCGAAGTGCAACCGAGGTGAGCGTCGTCACGCAATTGGAAAACCGCGCGGCGTGTGGGTTGTACTCACGCTGGAACTGCGAGGCCGTGGAAGTCCGGCAGTGGTTTCATTTCTGGCCTCAGGCCGCGGATGAGGGAAGGTGACAGCATGGAACTTTCCGTCGTTATTCCGGTTTACAATTCAGCGGAGTCGTTGCGGTCACTCACAGCGCGGCTGCTCGCGGCGTTGGAAGAATTGCACGTCACGCACGAGGTCATCTTCGTCGACGATGGCAGCCGAGATCGTTCGTGGGACCTGCTCCGGGAGATTCAGGCCGAGCATCCGAATCGCATCGTCTGCGTGCAGTTCATGCGAAACTTCGGCCAGCACAACGCGCTGATGTGCGGCTTTCGACACACGCAAGGCCAGTTCGTGGTGACGCTGGACGACGACCTGCAAAACCCGCCCGAAGAGATCGCCAAACTCCTGGATGCGATCCGCACGCAGAACCTCGATGTGGTTTACGGAGCCGCCGACCGTCGCAAGCATCGCACTTGGCGCAATCTTGGATCGTGGCTCGTCAATGTCGTCTTTCGCACCATGTTCAAGACGCGCGTGGCCATCAGCAGCTTCCGCATCATTCGCCGTGAAGTCCTGGAGGCCACGTTCTCGTATTCCCTGAACTACACGTTCGTGGATGGCCTGCTGGCCTGGAACTCGCAACGCATTGGCGAAGTCACCGTCGAGCATCATCCGCGACAAATCGGCCGGTCGAATTATTCTTTCCCGAAGTTGTGCGTGCTGGCTCTGAATTTGTTCAGCAACTTCTCGCTGCTGCCGCTGCAAGCGGTCTCGCTGATCGGCTTCGTCGTGGCGTTTTCAGGTTTGCTGACGGGGGCCTACTACTTGTTGCAATACCTGCTGTCGAATATCGCGGTCACCGGTTACGCCTCGACGATCGTGTCGATCCTGGTCCTGGGAGGCGTGCAACTGTTGTCGCTGGGGATGATCGGTGAGTACCTCGGCCGACTGCATCTGAACGTCAACCGCAAGCCGCAGTACACGATTCGCAACGTTTGTGCCTCGCGCTCCGCCGAGGAGTTTGCGACGCCGATCGACGATCAGCCTTCGGACGTCCTGGAAAGCATCCGGTGACACAGGCTCCTCGACGAAAACTCTGTGCTTCGATGGATGCGGCGCGGGAAACTCAAATCGGCTGACGTCGCACGAAGACGGCCCCGACGGAATCGGTATAGGTTCGTTGCCAGAGTTCGCTCTTGGCGAATTGCTCGATCAGCTTGTAGTGCCGCTCATCATCCAGGATGACCAGATTGACGCCGTATCGGTCGAGCTGGCTCTCCCATTCCAACGTGCCATTGATGATCGAGAGGTAGTCCGACCACACCTCGGTGGGAATCGAGTAGGGCTGTGAGGTTCCAAAAACCTGGAGCTGTTGCGGCCCGGCCCACAGCAAGAAGTCACCCCATTCGTGCGGATGAAAGACCTGACCCGTTGGCATTCGGTTCTCGTTCGTCAGCTTGTGCAAGTGCTGCACGATGCCCCAAGGGGTTTGCGCCGACACCATGCCGGCCAGTTTTGGCGAGTGGCTTTTTCCCAGGACGACTCGCGCACCCAAGGGCGTGGCGGCTGCGAAGCAACAAATCAGTCCGAAGGCAATGACGCTCCACCGGCCACTGCGCGGAGACGGCCGTGACGTCTTGCCATGCGCGAGCATCCAAGCCTGCAGGACAGGGCTGCAATGCAGCACGAAGCAATACGTCGCCACGGGCACCCACCAGACCAGCAAACGTGACGACCACATCCCCGCCGCGCCAAAACCGAACAACCACAACACCTCGGCCGAACTGACTCGCCGGGGACTGAAGCGGTAAAGCATCATCAATTGCGCGGCGATGAGCGCCGCAACGAGGCCGGCCATCTTTTGCAGGCTCAGTGGCTCCCACTCCAGCAGCCCCACGCCATTCGGATGGTTGGCAAAACGGAGCACTTCACCGTAGATCCGCAGCCCATACGGATTGAGCAGTGTGGCCGCGATTGCCAGTTCAGTCATCAAAACACTGCGTCGAACTCGACTGTCCCGCCAAACGGCGCACACTCGGCCGCAGCGGATGAAAACGTCGAACATGCGGCCGACAGCCAGCAACGCGAGCAACGCCAAACCCGCTGGAAACGATCCATCCAGATTGACCCACAAGGCAAACAGCATCGGCACGGCACACCACTGCCACGCGCGACGCTGCCGTGAGGTCACGATGGTCAGCAAGACGACGAAACAAAGTAAGCCAACCAGTTGCGATCGAATGTTTCCCAACGGAGACCAGCAGCCCCACACAAACAACACCATTGCGGCCAGCGAGAGATCCAGGCTGTGAGAGCGCTGATAGGCCCGATACAGGATCAAGGCGCACATCAACGTCACGGCCAGGGCTCCTCCGAATTGCATCGACACGAAGCCCCACTGTTTGATCGCCCGATAGCCGAGCACCTCTGTCAGCCAAGCGGTATCCACGGTGGGTACTCCCGCGGCGAGTGGCACCAACGGTTCGGTGGCGGGCAGAGTTCTCGACGTGACAATCGCCCGGCCCTGAGCCAGATGAACCCAAAGATCGGTGAGTGGCAGACGTCGCAAATTCAAAAACAGAAACAGCAACCCCAAGATCGCGACGAACAAGACGGTCACGCGCGAGACATGCCAGAAGGCTGTCGCCCGCACCAAAGACGGCGAGGTCTCGGCCAGCACGGAGGAAGACGATGGTGGCACGCACGGTGCCGGCGGCAATGTCATCACGGCGGTCATGGTGTGGCCTGTTGATTCAGTTCGGCGACTTCGGGCTGCGGCGGCGGAACTACCGTCGAGACTTCATAGATGTCGATGCGAAACGGTCCTCGTTGGCACCGTCGAAACAAGCGAACTTTCCGCGTGGCATCCTTGCTGGCGCTGCGGAGGATCAAATGCGCCTCGTAACCGAACAGATTGGGATTGGCGTAGATGACAAAGAAATGTTCCGGCAAGTCGGCCATCTTGGTGGACTTCGGCCGCTCGTCGGGAAGAAACAGCGCCCGGCCGCCGGGATGTGTCCGATTGGCGTAGCCGAGCCAGGAATACTTCTGGAAGAAGTGATCTTCAAATCCGTAGTAGATCACCGCGTCGTCGGGCAAGTTGGCCGCTGTTTGAGCGGCCTCGCGCTGGGCCGCGACGACCAGTCGATAGTTCTCACTCCGCTCCAACACCGAGATCTCATCCCGCTTGTCTGGCGGATACCAACGTCCGTCTCGGTTGGCGACGAACAGCATCGCGACGCCAGCCAGGACGATCGCTGTCCGGCGCGGCGAAATCAGGAGTGTGAGCCAATGCGTCAATGCCAGAAAAATGAACGGCAGGATGAACACGAAGTAACGCGGTAGCCCCAGGACAACCAGACGCGCGAGATACGGCATGACGTAGAAGAACAACGCGAACATCACCACCAGCAGAAACGCGACGCCCAGTGCGCGGGTTGGTGTGGCAACCGTTGCGCTGGTGTTTGATGTGACCGGTTGATCCGGCTGTGCGTCGCTGGGCGCGACGGCTGTCGGTTCACTGACTGTGTCGGAGTGAGAAGCCGCGTCGCTCGTCAACGACTGCCACACTTCGCGCAGCCGAAACAGACCGATGAGTGCGACCAGGCAAAATGCCGCCGTGATGTCGGGGATGGCGGCGAGATAGCCGAAGTGACTTTCCGTGAGGAATTGCCACCAACTGCCTGGTGGAGATCGTTCTGTGACACCCGCCAGTACCGGTGTGGACACCAACGGCCAAAATGCGGCGACCAATCCGCTGGCGGCAAAACAGACGCCGCGCTTGAAGCGTTGCGTCAGCGATCCCGGCTGGCACAGAGCGGCCAGCGCGAGCGCGCCCGCCACCACCAAGCCAGCCTGTTTGACGAGCACACCGAGAGTCGACCAGAACACCGAGCGACCGAGTTGGCCTTGGGAAAAAGCCACGACCGCCGCCACCGTGCAGGCCACCAGCGGAATCTCGAAGTACAACGCACCGACTTGAACACGAAACAACGGGCAGAGAAGCAGCGTTCCGGTAAACAAGCCGGCCATCAGCCGGCCCCAGAGCGGAATCGTGAACCGATGCAGCACGGCCAAGGTCCAGGCCGCCGCCGCGAAGTGCAGCAAATGCAGAATTGCGAACGCTCGCGGTCCTTTGCCGACGAGCCACAACACGCCCGCAGTGATCCAGGTGACGATCGACTCGGAATGAGTGTTCGGTCCCCCCACGCGGCAGTTCGGTTTCTTCAATAAGCTCGACAAGTCGAAGCCGTTGTCCGCCAATTCACCGGCGGCGGGAAACAGTCCGAAGACCGCATCCCACACCGGCGGCTCCGACAGCGATTGCCATTTCAGAACAAAGATGACCAGCAACCAAACACAAAAGAGTTGGGTCACCGATGGCAGCGTCACGGAACGAGTGCGACTCACGAACATCGGGAGAAGTTCCAGGACTGAGAAGTTCGAGAACACGCCGGGGCAAAGTCACGCGGCGAGTTTGTGGTGTGTGTGTTTGCCGGATTGATCACGGACATGCCGAAACTGATAAGTGCTGTTCATCCCCATTAGCGCGGAGTTCGGCCCCCCCAAGAGACAAGAACCTCGGCGCTTCGTTCGCTTCGCAGCGATGCAAATGGAGTGCCCCAAGCGAAACTGGCTGGCACGGGAAGTGCCTTTTCAAATCCAGCATCGTGCTCGGTCCGCGACCACGATGCTTAACGGAAGGCCGTGATGCGACCTTGATCATTCGGGGGGCCTGCTTGTGGAAACCAGCGGTTGTGACCATGACGAACCGCGGAGTGGAGCGGTGCTCTGCGATCGCACCACGGCGCTCGATCCTCCGCAGGAGGCTTCCGAGCACAGCCTGCGGTCGTGTCAGACAATGGCGACACTCGAAGGTGCGCCGTTTCGGCAATTGACGCTGTCCACCGTCGTCCCGGTTTATCGGGGAGCCGCGTATCTCCGGACACTCGCGGCTCGTTTGGCGACCGTTCGAGAAGTTTGGGAGCGGGAGGCATCGCCGCTCTCTTTGGCGGAAATGATCTTCGTCGATGATGGGTCGGCGGATTCCAGTTCCGAGGTTCTCGCAGAACTCCGCGAGCTATATCCGTGGCTTCGCGTGATCGTGCTGTCGCGGAATTTCGGACAGCATCCCGCCACGATCGCCGGCATTCTACACTCGTCCGGAGATTGGGTGGCCACGCTGGATGAGGACTTGCAGCACCCTCCCGAACAACTTGAGACGCTCTTGCGCGAGGCGGTGCTGGCCTCGGCGGACGTGGTCTACGCCCGCCCTCAGACGGGTCCGCACGGCTCGTCCTTTCGCGACTTGTCGTCGTCCCTCTTCAAGAGATTCGCCGTCATCGCGACGCGCAATCCGTATGTGCGAAGCTTTTCGAGCTTCCGCATGGTGCGCGGTGAGATCGCTCGCGCGGCGGCGGCCGTCTCCGCTCGCAACACCTACTTTGACGTGGCGTTGTGTTGGTTTACGAACAAAGTTCGTGAGGTTCCGTTGCATCTGGTCGACGAACGATTTCGTGCGTCCGGTCAAAGTGGCTATCGCCTGCTGAGCTTGCTGCGGCATGCGCGACGCCTGCTGGTGTCCTCGGAAATGCGGTTCGCGAAATTCGCGCTCGCTCTGGGGGCCGGCACTTCGTTGCTCAGTGTTGTGGCCGGGATCGTGATCCTGCTCATCAAATTCATTTCGCCGGAAACGATCCTGTTGCAAGGTTGGACCTCAGTCATCCTGGCCGTGCTGTTCTTTGGCGGCTTGGCCAGCGGCATGACCGGAGTCGTCATTGAATACGTTTCGATGTTGTTGGTCCAAGCTTTAGGTCAGCCGCTGTTCTTCGTGATCGACCGCAGTCGCGACCGCGAATTGGCCGAGTACTTTCGCAGGGACAACGAACGATGTTGATTCTCGAACGAAACGCTGCGGATCGTCCCTACGGCCATCAAGTGGTTGCGGTGTTTGGCGTGGGCACGGTGGGCGGCGCGGTGGCCAACAGCTTGGTCTCCAGCGGATGGCGAGTGGCCGACGACATCGTCATTTCTTGGGACAGTGAGTCCGGCCGGCGCAAGTCGCTCGTGGATTGCGGTTCCGCGTTGTTGAGCTTGCGGCGGATGCACGGCGACGGCATTTGCTCGTTCGTCTGGAGTGCTGGACGCGCGGGCTTCTCCTCCGGAATGGACCAGGTCGAACAAGAAATGAACGCCTTCCGGGATGTGCTGAACCTCTACTGTGATGTGGTCCCCAAGCTCTACTCACGCAGCCAATGGCATCACGTCAGTTCGGCGGGTGGACTCTTTGAAGGACAGCGGCTGGTCGTTGCTTCGAGCCGTCCCAACCCGCAGCGTCCGTATGGGGTGTTGAAACTCCGGCAGGAAGAGGCGCTGCAAGTTCTCCCGGAAAACGAGCGTGTCGTGTATCGCCTGAGTTCGGTCTTTGGCTCGGTGCGGCGCGGTCAGCGCTGCGGTTTGATTCCGACGATGGCCCGAAACGGCGTGCTGGGCCGCATCACCCGTATCGTCGGACGCTCCGGCACACTTCGTGACTTTGCCTGGACGGAGGACGTGGCCAGGTTCATCGCTCAAGTGATCGCGCAGGTTCGCGGTCGCCAAACCAACCTGTTTCTGATGGCCTCCGGACGTCCGGTCTCGATCAGCGAGGTTCAGCGGCAGGTGGAGAGCTGCTTGCGCCGTCGCCTCTATGTGAGTTATTCGGACCAGCAGAACGGTTCCGACATCACGTTTTCCGAGCGTGCCATTCCTGAGGACTTTCGGCGGACGAATCTTGACGAGTGTCTTCGCCGTGTCTGCCGGGAATGCCTCGCCGATGTCGCTTTGATCGCGTGAATCTCGTCGATTGCCGTGGGGGCCGTTCCAGACTTGGTTGATTCAAATGGTGACTCAGATGACGTCCGAATTCGATGCCTATGCCAGTGACTATCGCGAGCGCATCGAACGCATCGTGGGGTTCAGCGGACGCTCGCATCAGTTCTTCGTCGAGACCAAGGTCAACCATCTTTTGGAAACACTGACCTCACTGGGTGCCGTCCCGAAACAAATGCGGATGTTGGATCTGGGGTGCGGAACCGGCGAGACCGACTCATTGCTGGTGCCCCATGTGGGTGAGTTACATGGCCTCGACATCTCGGCCGCGTCGATCGCAATTGCCGGTCAACGGCCGGAAAACGCGAGTGTCCGGTACGCGACTTATCCCGGCGGGCAACTTCCCTACGAGAACGACACGTTCGACGCCGTCTTCGCCATCACCGTCTTGCATCACGTTCCGCGTGGAGATTGGACGCGGTTCTTTCAGGAAATGACGCGCGTGATCAAGCCCGGCGGGTTTGTGATCTTATACGAGCACAACCCGTTCAATCCGTTGACCCGCTGGGTCGTGTCACGCTGTGAATTCGATCGAGAGGCGGTGCTGCTCTCGGCCCGAACGGCGCAGGGGCTTTATCGAACCGCCGGGCTGCGCATTGAGCAGGTTGCGCACCTGCTGCTCTTTCCGTGGCAGGGCGCCTGGCTCAGGCGAGTGGAACGGGCGTTGCAAAATCTTCCGCTGGGAGCGCAGTACACCGTCATCGGACGCAAACCGGCGGTTGGCCATGAACCGCGCACGACGTCGGCTCCGACGGTTGCGGAGTTTTCGGAATTGCTCAACGCGAAGTCGTTCGATTCTTGAAGAAGTGAGTTCCCCATCATGTCGGTTGCCGAAGAGACCACGAACAAGGCCAGATTGCCGGGAGTCCCCGAGCAATTGCCGCTGGTTGCCGACGATGGCACCGCGTGGCGTGAATTCCGCAAAACGCTCACACCGCGATACGGCGTGGTCTGGCGAGACATCGGGCTGATTCACGCGGCGATCTGGTCCGGGTTGGTCGGTGCCTGGGTGGCCGATGTGAAATTGCCCGTCGTTCAGTCCTTGTGGATGGTCCCCTTCACGGCCGCCTGGATTGGATTTTGGCTCCACGCACTCCTCAACTTTGGACATGAATCGGCGCACGACAACCTGGCGTCCAACCGCGTTTGGAGCGATCGGCTGGCGAATTGGTTCATCTGGCCGCTCTTCGGACAATCCGTCGCGCAATACCGCCGAGTGCATTGGCAGCATCATTTGCATCTGGGTGATCCACACGACACGGAAGTCTCGTACCATCACTGTCTGAGTCCCTGGTTCCTGCTGAAGACGCTGACCGGCCTGCATCTCGTGACGGCTTTCTTGCGTCATCTGAGAGCTAAGGGACCAGCTTCGGCGAACTCGGAAACTGACGAGACGGATCAGAAACATTCCGTGAGCGAGATGTGGCCGATCGGACGGAGCGCGGGAATTCATGCGGCGCTCGTCGGCGGAGCGGCCTGGGCGGGTTGTTGGACGGCGGCGCTCACCTGGTGCGTAGCTGTTGTGATCGTGTTCCCGTTTTTGACGTCGATTCGTCAGATCGTCGAACACCGCAGGATCGACGCGGACTGCGACCGCGATTTCACTCGCGAACCGCACGGCCCTGTCAATCGGTTGTTCGGCACCGGGATTCTCGCTCGCAGCTTCGGCGCGGCGGGCTTCAATCGGCACTTGCTGCATCATTGGGATCCACGGATTTCCTACACGCGCTTCGACGACATGGAGTCGTTTCTGCTCCGGACTCCAATGCAACCGGAACTGAATTGCCGTCGCACGACTTATTGGAGAGTCATTCGCGAACTGTTGAGGAGTGCCCGGCGTGGATGACAACCTCCCACCACTTTGTCCGCTGTGCCGAGAACCGCGGACGACGGCGTTTGCGCGATCGACAGATCGCGAATACTGCACGTCGTCCGGCGTGTTTGACTATTGGCACTGCGCGGCGTGTGACGTCGTGTTCTTGAATAACCCGCCGGTGACTCGGCTGCGCGAGATTTATCCGGCGAACTATTACTCGTACTGCATGGAGACCAGCCGACGCTCCTGGCTGCTGGCCGTCAAAGAGCACCTGGACCGGCGGTTGTTTCGCCAGCAATTGAAACAGATTCCGGGCGAGGAACTGTCGGTGCTCGACGTGGGGGGCGGATCGGGATGGCTGCTGTCGCTGATCCGTGAATCGTGCCCGCGCGTGAAGCATACGCATGAAGTCGATCTCGACGAGGCGGCTGGGGCGAAAGCACAAGCGTTGGGGCATGTGTTTCATGCCACGCGCATCGAAGAGTTTCAAAGCCCGCGACCGTTCGATCTGATCGTCATGCTCAATTTGATTGAGCATGTCGAGTCCCCGGCCGCCGTGCTGGAAGCGATGAGCCATCTGTTGTCGGAGAATGGGCGGCTGATTCTCAAGACCCCCAACTTCAAGACGCTGGACCAGCGGCTCTTTGGCGATCGCTGGGGCGGCCTGCATTGCCCTCGGCATTGGGTGCTCTTCACGCGCGACAGTTTGATTCGGCTGGCCGAGAAATGCGGCCTGCAATGCGTTGAGGCCAGTTACACCCAAGGGGGATCGCAATGGGCCGGCAGCATTCTGGGGTGGCTCAGTGAGCGCGGCTGGATTCGCATTACCGCTCAAAGACCGATGTGGCGGCATCCCCTGTTCCAGCCCATCGCGGCTCTGACCGCCGGGTTCGATCTCCTGCGGGCTCCGTTCGCTCGAACCGCGCAGATGCACCTGACTTTCCAGCGGTCGCAAGGCACCACGGTGATGCAACCGCCGTGTCACCAACCGGTCGCACTCGAGCGACAAGGCAGTTTGAAAACATGATCGCGAACCAGACGGCTCCACCCGTGAGCGAGCCATGTTCCGACGGGACGTCGATCCGATCAAACGTCTGGTTGGGAACGACGATCCTACTGTTTGTCGTGCTGACACACGGTGGCAGCTTGCATGGTGAGTTTCTGCTGGACGACACGGGAGCGATTGCGGACAACAAGTCGATTCGCTCGCTCAGTTCGTTGGGTGCCGTGCTGCGCGATGCGGAGTTCACCACGGTCATCGGCCGCCCGCTGCTTAACCTTTCTCTGGCGTTGAATTATGCCTGCCATCGGCTGCGTCCCGAGGGATACCACGCTGTCAATTATGTGCTGCATGCGTCCGTGGCCTTCATGCTGTTTTCGCTGTTGAGTCGAGTGCTCTCGTTGTTCCCCGACACGCGGGCAGCCTCTCGTTCGTTGGCGTTTGCGATCAGCCTGTTGTGGTGCGCGCATCCGCTGACCATCAACGGCGTGTCGTACATCGTTCAACGTGGGGAATCG
This sequence comes from Planctomyces sp. SH-PL62, assembly GCA_945893045.1. Classification (GTDB taxonomy): domain Bacteria; phylum Planctomycetota; class Planctomycetia; order Planctomycetales; family Planctomycetaceae; genus SXKJ01. The sequence goes on along the minus strand of CAMDEA010000027.1, from coordinate 15,227 downwards.
CTCGCCAGCCTGTTCTACGTCACCGTCCTGTGGGCCTTTGTCAAAGGGGTGCAAACTTCTCAACGGAGATGGTTCGCGATCGGCGTGCTGGCCGGTTGGCTGGGTGGGCTGACCAAAGAAACCATCGCCACCGCTCCACTGGCCGTGATCGCCTTAGACATGTTGGTGGTGACTCGCGATTGGCGCGAAGCGCTGCGGCGGCATTGGCGGGTTTACGTGAGCTTTCTGTCGCTGTGGCCGGTACTGGCGATGTGCATGTTGTCCTCGCAGGCTCGCGCCGGGACCGTCGGCTATGAAATGGGAATTTCGGTGCGCGAGCATGTGCAGACACAGGTCTGGGCGTTCGCGCGTTACCTCCAACTTTCCGTGTGGCCGCAGCCGTTGATCTTTGACTATGGCGGCGGCTTCGTGATGACGGATCGCTCGGCTTTGGCGCTGGCCACAGCCGTCTTGGTTGTCTTCGTGGGGTTGGTGATTTGGCTCCTCCTCCGAAAACCCGCCTGGGCGTTTCTCGGCGTTGCCGTGTGCCTGTTGCTGGGGCCTACGCTCGCCGTGCCGATCGTGAGTCAAACCGTCGCCGAACATCGCATGTATCTCGCCGTGGCTGGCGTTGTCTCGTGGTTTGTCTTGGGCTTGTTCTTTCTGTTGCGACGCGCCTCGTGGTTTGCGTCGGCCAGTCTCTCCCGACAGTCGTTGTGGCTTGTCGTTTGTCTGGGGCCTGTCGCAATCCTGCTGGTGCTGCTGACGCGAGATCACACGCGCGTGTTGGTGACGAACGAGTCCATGTGGGCCGACACGGTTCAAAAACAGCCCACGAACCAACGGGCGTTCTTTACCTTGGCCAAGATCCGCGCGAAGACCGACAAGCCGGCGGCCCTCCAGTTGTGTGGTCAGGCGATCGACCTCCAAGGACGCTATACGGTGCGTGCCTTCGAGGCGCGCGCGGGAGTTTGGATCGAATTGGGCCAGCTAGAGAAAGCACTCAATGACTTGACCCAGGCGATTCATTGGCCTGGCAATCGTCTCAGCCTGCTGGGAACTTATCAAACGCGGGCGATCGTGTTGCGAGACCTGGATCGGCATGACGAAGCGCTGCTCGACTTGGCGGCCGCAGAGGCGATCGACCCAAAGAGCGTCGAGACAGAGATCATCCGAGCGTCCATTTCCGTGGCTCGCCATGAGCCGATGGAAGCGCTCCGGTTTCTCAACAAGAGTCTTGAACGCGATCCGGAAAACTTCACGGCTCGATATCGCCGCGCGTCGGTGCTCAAGAGTCTTGAGCGGTGGCCCGAAGCACTGCACGACCTCCGCCATTTGCGGCGGGGCGGATATCGAATCGAGAAGAGCCTCCTCCAGGAGGTTGAACAACACGCCGCCGACTCCTCGGACGGCAGTCATCCTTGAATCGTTTCATCGTGAGCGGACTACTGGTCCGTACGGTCTCGAAGAAGTTGTTCCGCACGAGCCAGCTCTTTGCGAGCGCTTGTCGATTTCGGATTGGCCAGAATAGCCTTTTGAAAATACTCGACAGCCTCGGCGACTCGTTTTTGATCCAGCCGCAATTGACCGAGCCAGAAGTAGGGGCGCGACCACTCGGGTTCCTGGCTCACGGCTTGTTGCAGCCAGGTTTCGGCGGACTCCCATTCGGCATTTCTCCACAACGCGAACCCCAGCAAACCCATCGCGCGAGAATTTTTGGGGGCGATCTCCAACGCACGGCGGAAATGCGGGATCGCAGCCGCGACCTGTTCCTGTTGCAGCAGAAGCCCTCCGTAATCGACGTGAAATTGTGGGCTCGTGGAACTCAGTTTCAACGCGGCCTGATAATGAATCTCCGCCTGTTCCAGTTCGCCAACGGCATGCAACGCGCGAGCGAGCTGGATTTGGGGCTTTGAATCAGTCTCTGAAACTCGCAGCGCATTGGTCCATAACGTGACGCCGTCACGCCACACACGTGTTTGGATTTGGGTTCTCACCGCCAGCCACACGAGTGTCATGACCATCAACACCGCTGCGGACCGTCGTAACAAGTTCGTTCGTCCGACGACGATGGCGGCGCTCCAGACAACCAGGAAATAAATGCCGATGGCTGGCAGGTACAAATACCGATCCGCACGCTGCTGCATTCCGACCTGGATGATTCCGATGACCGGCACCAACGTCCCCAGAAACCAAAACCACCCTGTTGCCACGAAAGCAACTCGTTTCCACAACGTGATGGCCACCGCCGTTATGGTCGTCAGCACCGCGGCACTGACCGCGATGGCTGACCACGAAAGCTGCGCCTTCGGATGCGGATAGAAGACGGCCAGATCGGTCGGAAGGAACAGCATCTTCAAGTACCAGCCATAAGCCAGAACGGCATTCGCCAACCGATCCCCGAGCGCGACATCCGTGTTGAGTGCTCCACCCGCACGCTGAACCTGAAAGGTGACGATGCAGGAGATGATCGTCAGCAAGGCAAACGGGAGCTTCTCCAGGATCAGTCGCCCCGCGCTCAATTGCGTGATCGATCGCTCGATGCTTTCTTCGGATGATGGCGGCGTGGAACCCTTCAGCCGACCCAGCGGCCACACATCGAGCAACAGCAGCAGGCAGGGCAACGTCACGAGCATCGGTTTGGCCAGCAGGCTCGACCCAAAACTGAGGATTGAGCCGACATACCATCGACGGCAACCGGTTCGTACGAACGCACCGTAAGCACTCAGCGCCAGCAGGCCAAAAAACACGCTGAGCACATCCTTGCGCTCGCTGATCCAGGCGACCGATTCCACATGCACTGGATGGATCGCAAACAGACCGGCCACACACGCACTGCGCCACATGGCCCCCGTGAATTGCCGCAGAACACCGAACAACAACAGCACATTCGCGACGTGCCAGCCAAGATTGACCGCATGGAACCCTCGCGGCCCAGGCCCGAACAAGCTCGCATCCAACATGAGCGACAACCAAGTGAGCGGATGCCAATTGGCACCCTCCCCGGTCGTCAACGCCCACTGAAGATTCGCCAGCGACAAGCCCGTGGTGACGTGTGGGTTCTCGAAGACATAGACCTGATCGTCAAAATTGACGAAGCCGCAAGTCCACACTCCCCAATACGCCGCCACAGTGACAGCGGCCAGCATGAGCCCGATCCAGACGGATTGCCGAGTTGGGAACAATGTCACTGCGCCACTTTCGCGAATCTCGAGAGACCTTCCGAAACAGCCAGCTCCTGGCGGGACAACACGCACCTTCCTGGTTGGAGATTACCACACTCACACCATTTCGTTCATTTCGACAAACTTGCCAGGTGATTTTCCAAAGCGCGCAGGAGTTTTGGATCGACGGCATGATTTGCCCGTTGAAGACGGCGGATTTCTCGCTGGGCGTCATCCCAGCGATTCAGTCGCACATACACAGAGGCCCGGCGACGGCGCGCCGCGACATGCTCCGGGTCTCGTTCGAGCAACCGATCGAAGAGCTCCAGTGCCGGCAACAGTTTGCCGCTCGCCGCGTAAACGGAACCAAGAACCAAGTCGGTCGTCCGATTCTTCGGATCGATCCGCCGGGCTTCCTCAAGGTCGCGGGTCGCCTCGTCGTAGCGGCCGAGATCTCGCAGAATCGCCGCCCGGTGATAGCGATCATCAATGATGTTTGGGTGCAGTGCGATCGCTCGTGAGAAGTCTTCCAGCGCCGGTTCCAGTTGTCCAAGATTCCTGAGAAGTTCTCCACGAACTTCACAAGCATGTCGTGTGAGTGGTCCTTGGATCGCGATGGCTTGGCCATACATTCGGAGCGCGGCGGAGCTATCCCTGCGGATGTCTCTCGCCGCATGTCCCAGGTTTAAGTAAGGGCGTTGGTTCGTCGGTTGCTTTCGCAACGTGTCGTTCCAAATCGAATCCGCCGTCAAGAACACCTCTGAGCGTTGGGCGGTCAGTACGCCCAGCGTCAGCGCCACGGGCACCCAGAACATTCCGAACGCGAACCGCTGAGATTCCGGAGTCCAAGTCACGAGAGGACGCAGACGCTTGAACGCCAAAAAGAGCACGACGACGAGCCAGGTGATGCCACACGCCGACGCCAAATACATCCGATGCTCCGCCACCGTTTGGGTGACGATTGGAATGACGGATGTAGGCCCCAGAAGCAAACACATCATCAAGCCGGGGAACGCCAGCGGCGAACGGCGGACGGCGAGCCATACCAGTAACAGCAAGAATCCCGTTAGCACCACGCCTGCCATCAGGAGTTGGCGGGTATCGGTCACCGTAAATTCAGGTCCGTAGTCGAAGATCAACGGATTCGGCCAGACGATCAATCGCAGGTAATGCGCGACCGCCCAGACCTGTGTCTGAATGTGGTTTTGAAGGGTGATTCCCATCCCGTAGCCGACGGACTCCTCGCGATCCTGCGACGCATACATGCACAGGGCCAACGGAACCCACGCCGTCATCAAGCTGAGATAGACTCGCCAATGATTCCGCAGCGCCTGACGCCAATCGCGAGTCACCACCAACATGTCCAAGGCGATCACGGCCAATGGGACTGTCGCAACAATTTCCTTTGTCAGGCTTCCCAACCACGCGGCCAACACGCTGGCAACGAACCAACCCCGCTGCGACGTCTGGACCCCTTTCACAAAGCTCCACAAGACGGCGAGGTAACAGAGACTCGCCAACGACTCACCCCGTTGGACGATATACGAGACGGCGTTAATCGTCAGAGGGTGAACGCACCACAGTACGCTGATTGTTAGGGCCAACGACGCGGCGACTGCGGATGTCTGTGAAAACTGGCCCAGAATCCGTCGCAGGAAACAGAACAGCAAGCAGGCTCCGGCCGCATGAATCGCGTAGTTGAAGAGGCGATAGCCGCTCGGATGCGTCCCGCTCCAGGCGTAATTCACCGCTAACGACAGGTTGAGCATGGGACGCCCAGCCACAGTCGTGAACTTGTTACCAAACAGCACAGCGTTGAGCGACGTCAACGAGTGAATTGACGGGTTGTCGAGAATCGCTCCGGTGTCATCAAACACGAATTCGCCGCGCAGGCTGCGTCCGTGTGTCACCGACGCGACCACGACTAACAGAATCGCGACGAACGCCGTGAACCTGACCCGCAGTCGACGGACAGGCAAGTCTTGATGCAAAACCTCGGATTTCATGACAGCCTTTCCTCAGTCACGAATTGCCCTCGTTGGCACCAAAAAAAATAGCCGCCATAGGTGATCCCTATGGCGGCTACAAATCTTGCAACCAACTCAGGCGAAGTGATTACTCGCCAGTGGTGGTGACGCCTTGCGTCTTGCCACAAACGTCGCTGAACAACGTTTCTTTGCAATCGCAGTCGTCGGTCAGATCGTTATAGCCGCCACCAGCCGAGTTGCCGTGGCCCTTGGTCGTTCCGCCTGGCTTGCTGACCGAGCGGATATTCCAGGATTGATCAACCGCACCGAAGGCGCTGGCGACGTCGCACATTTCGCTGACGACCGCGTCACGAATCGAGGCCAAGCCAACCACCATCGACAGCACCGCGATCGTCGAAACGAGCACGAGCTCGGCGGAGACAACAAAACCAGCTTCGTCGTTGAAGAGCTTACGCATGATGAACCGTTCCTTTTATTGAGTTTGAGACTGAGAGACCTGTAGAGACAAAAAACTGAACCGTTCTCCCAACAACTTCGGTGAGACATACCGAAGTTGCGATGTCGTGGTGTGGCAACCCTCTCTCCTTGACGAGGCTGATCCCCTCGTCAAAAAAATCACCACATATTTGCCTGAGCGGGGAGAGCATTCAGGCAACACGAACTTTGGTCTGTTGTTGGCCAACAACAGACCCAGGCACTACCGGCAGTGCCCGAACCATCCCATGAGGGGAGACGGCTCGTGTATGAAAGAGGACATGACCGATCGGTGATGTCCCCCAAGACTCGGATGTGGGTGATTCGACTGAGCGAGTCAGCCCCTCAAACGCTCTCTCACCTTCGTTTGAAGCCCACAGCGAGTGTTTTGTTTTGCTCGTTTTGGTTTCATTCGTCCGAACCAATCGTTCGGAACGGTGAGATGAAAAGCAGAACATGTACCCAAGCCAGATTCGCGGCCGCGTGCCACCGACGATGCGAAATCGCAACACGCCACAAAACTCGACGCAACCTCAACCCAAGCGGTGAGTACGGAGTCGTGGACGAACGCAGAACGGAGCTTCCAACGTCGCCTGTTCAGAAGGCGACGAAGGGCGATCACGTCAAAGAGCTGAAACGCTTTGTTCTTTCCAGCGTTCTGAAACTGAAACAAGTCGGCCGACTTCGAGTGCCATTGCAAACTCTCTCTGAGCACACACGAGGAAACCTAACTCATTTCATAGCTGGAGAATCCGTTTTGTTGTCACCTCGTTTTCTGGTTGCGGTACAGGAAAAACTCTGGCACGATCACGTCCTCAATGTTGGCGATAGTCTAATCCCACAAATCTTGTACCGATGAATTGACAGTTTTTTCTTGAGTCGAGCACTCTGGCGACCGCGCTCAGAAATCGGAACAACATTTACGCGGCGACGCTGGACGGGAAAAAACAATCAGGGGGCGACGACGCCCCCTGAAGGATTCTCCGGACCATCAATTCTTCTTCTTGGGCTTGGTCTCGATTTTGTCGGGTGGCAGTTTTGAATTCGGGATCGAGTTCACGCTGTTTTCCGGGGCCGATCTGATCTTGGCGGCGTTGATCTGCGAGCTTCTCGCGCAGTCGGCATCCAAAGTCGCCGCGCTATTCGCTTTCACGCGCCGTCGAATGACGTGCTCTTCGATGATTTCGTCATCCGGGCAGACCGCTTCAACGGACTTGATCGTGACGGGCACTTCTTCGATGACTTCTTCGAACGCTTGCCCACGCAGCACCTGAATGGAGTTTGTGGAAACCGTCTGAGCGGAGTTTCCAAAAACCGTCTGGCTGTTCGCCGAACCACCCTGCTGCCCATTCACATCCGCGGTACCAAGAATCCCGCCACCGGCACCAGCGTCCGTGAAACACGAACCGCTAAACCGCGCGTGTTGGTCTTTGGAGATCGAGCGGTAGCTGTAGGATTGGTTGAGCGAGCGATACGCACTGGAAAGGTCGGTGAGTTCTTGAGTCACGGCGGTGGAAACCGATTCCAGGCCGACGACCATGCCGAGCACTCCCACCGTGCCCACCAACGCAAGTTCTGACGAGACAATCACGCCGGTCTCGTCCTCCAACAGTCGCTGCCACAAGTTTTTCATGATGCTCTCCCGATCGAATGGGGAATGCCGTCACGTCTCAATGACGGTCACCAAGAAGGAAGATCCGACGGTCGAGAGCGAACAGAACTGCCGAGAGGAACGGTCCTCGGAAATTACTCTTCGCTCTCGCGCCGCCGAACGGAGCCGCCAAATTGCCCAGGGGATCAGCCCGGCCAATCTCACGACTCTGCTTCTGGTGGTCTCTCAGGTCACCAGAATTTGGCGGTTTTCAGGCCGCCAGTGGTGGCACGACGCATTCGTCCGCCACGCACGCTCGACTCCTCGATGAAGGGGATTTGAGGCCAATCGCATGGCCTGACAATCGGAAGAATCAGCACAACCGATACCAGCCGAAGGACCGACACAATCGTTACAACCGGACTTTGGCCGTAAGCCCAAGCAGTCGCATAAGGTTGGATTGTGCCGATTATTCCGGTCGTAGCGGCGCGTCGTGCGCCAAACGTTGCGTGGCGACAATCATGCTTAGCGCGTGGTGTTAATGATGTTTCGAGATTTGAGCGCGGTGACGCGACCAGAGACTCATCACCACTTGTCTCGTGGTCAGATGAGGCTGTCACATCGGTGATGGCTCGGCTAATTTGTCGCGGTCTTTGGTGGTGGCAAGTTTGTGGGAGGCGAATCCGAGAAGGGGACTTCAATGTCGCGATGCTTAGTGACGGGCGGGGCGGGTTTCATCGGCAGCCATTTGACCGAGGAGTTGTTAGCGGCCGGACATCACGTCACGGTGCTCGACAACCTGTCCACGGGACGCGCCGAGAACCTCAAAGGGTTGGAGGGGCATCCGCGACTGACGATCCGATCCGGCTCGATCACCGACCAAATGCTGGTCGCCGAAGTCGTGCGTGAGGCGGACGTCATTTATCACCTGGCTGCTGCGGTCGGAGTCAAACTGGTGGCGGACGATCCAGTGCGGACCATCCAGACCAACATCTACCCGACGGAAACGTTGTTGCAGATGGCGGTGCAGGGAGCCGGCAAGCCGTTCTTTCTGGCATCCACCAGCGAGGTGTATGGCAAGAATCCGAAAGAACAGTGGACCGAAGAAGACGACCTGCAACTCGGCCCGACATCGCGACCGAGATGGGCCTACGGATGCTCGAAGGCGATTGATGAATTTCTGGCGTTGGCGTACCACCGCAAGCATGGTTTACCGGTCGTCATTGGCCGGTTCTTCAACGTCGTCGGGCCGAGACAAGTCGGACATTACGGCATGGTGATTCCTCGGTTTGTTGATCAGGCACTGAATGGTGGGCCTGTCGTCGTGTATGACGACGGAGAACAAGTCCGGTGTTTCGCACACGTGCGCGAGGTCGTGGCTTCGATCATGAAATTGATGCAGACGCCGGCGGCTCAAGGGCAAGTCTTCAACATTGGCAGCGATCGGCCGTGGTCCATCCGGCAGCTTGCGGAGGCGATCATCGCCAAAGTCAATCCGTCGGTCCGCATCGAGTATCTGCCGTACGGCAAAGCCTACGGCGACGATTTCGAAGATGTCCGACGCCGCGTTCCAGATGTCGGTCGGTTATTGAAAACGATCGGATCGACGCCACAGTTGGGGTTGGACGCGATTCTGGATGACATCATCGCCTGGAAGCGGGCGCGGTGATTGAGAATGAATCTGGCGAGCGGGGCGGACTTCACCCGCAACCCTCCAAACATTGAAGAGAGCGATCAAAGAATTAGGATTGCCGAATAAGGATCGACGAAGTGAGAAGGAGAAGAGTCCCGTCTGACCCTCGGCCTTCTGCAATCCTTATTTCCCACCCTGAATCGCGGAAGTGGAAGAATTCTTCTTGCCACGAGACGAAATCAAAGGTTTGCAGGACGGGGGAACGGCGGTGGAACTCGTCAATGATGCGCGGCTGACGGAGTTGGCTCGTGAGCCGGTGCGGGAATTGTTCCCGGCGGCCCGCAGCGACGCGGTGATGCAACCACTTGTGATGTTGCTGGCGTTCTTGCCCGGTCTGCTCGTGTTTTGGAATCCGTCACTGGATGAGGCCACGAGCCAGCAGGGTTTGCGGGCGCTCGATGTCGGGACCAGTCCAACGGTGTGGGATTGGATGGCAACCGCCACGCAGGAGCCGTCCACGAGTCGTTCGCCTGCGAAGCCTCTGGCCACACTTCTGACGGCACTGGGACTCAAGTTGGAGTTGTTGGCACCGGAAAGCCGTCTCTTGTTGGCGTCCTATGTGAGTTCGGTGTTTTTGTTGCTGTGCCTCGGCGGGTTAGCGAAGAAGGTGGGGGGCAGTCGATTCGCCATGCTGGTTGTTCTACTGGCATGTGGACATCGCGAATTCCTGGCGTTGAGCGGCGGGTTACCTCCGATCGCGCTGTCGTTGGCATTCGCCGTGTTGTCGTTTCGAGGAATGTTGGCGCATCAATCGGCGGAAGATTCGTGGGTTTCCTGGTCATTGGCGGGGAGCGGCTTCGCGCTGGCCGCGTGTTGGCTCTCTGGCGGCGAGTTGGCGATCGGAGCGTGGGGCGTACTGTGTGTGCAGAGCCTCTTGGGCTGCCGTGAAATCGCGAGCGTGGGTGCGCGGACAGCTTGGCGACGTTGGATTTGGCGGTCGCTGGCCCATGTTGCGATGAGCCTCTTGGGGTTGTTGTTGGTCACCACCGTCGGGTTAGTGATCGTCAGTGGTTGGCAGTTTGTATTTGCCAAAGGGCTCGACGTCCGGGAAGTCGCGTGGGGTTCGTCGGCGATGCCGGGAATGTGGCCGACGGAATCGCGAGGGACATTGGCGGCTCAGTTCCTGTTGAACGTCAGCGGCATGTGGCTGGGTCTCGTGCTGCTCGGAGCGATGAAGCTCGCGCGTGGCGCACCGCAGGGCTCGGAGGAAGCCGAAGCTCGCGGCCATTGGTTTCTCGTGGGCTGGCTGGGAATCGCCGGAGCTGCTTGGTGGATGACTTGGTCCGCACACGGCGGCGTTTTCATGAACTCCGCGGGTTGGCCGAGTTTCCTGTTGCTGTCGTTGCTGTTCCTGGCGGCCTGGGGTTTGGAGGGGGTTTTGCTCCGAGAGTTTGGCTTGGCGAGCGTTCTGACTGCGGTCTTCGTCACGATCGGAGTCCTCTCGATGCCGTTCTGGTTGTCACGAATGCCAAGTTCCGCCTCCAGTCAATCGCTGACGTTTGGCGGCCTGCTGGCGGCAGGGGCGGTTCTGGCGGTCGCGTGGTTGATTCGCCGCGTCGCCGAGACCGAGCCTCGTCGTCGCATGGTGCTCGTTGCGTGTATCACCTTGGTGATTGTCATGGACATCGTTTACGGGCTCCGTTCGCGTCCCCCCTTGGCGGACGATGAGCGTGAGTTGCGGGCGTTTCGCCGACAGCTCGTGCAGGACACGCCACCCAGTGCCTGTTGGCTGGTGACCGAAGATCAATCGCCCGCGCGATTGCAGTTTTTCTTGCGCAGCCTGTGGCCTGGCGTCGATGTCCGAGCGGCCAGAAGCGAGGAACTTGTCTCGGCGAATCCATGGGCAAAAGCGGCGACCGAGCGGGGTTCGAGCGCCATGCCGACCGAAACGAAAGGCTCCGTTGCGATCGTCATCACCTGGGGAAGTCCGCGACTCCCGGCTGAAGAATGGCGTCGTCGCGGCCAGATGCTGACACAATCCGCCGCTCCGCATTTTCTCCAGGGGCGTCCACTGAAGGCATACCGTTGGTCGCTGCGATCGTCGCCGCACGACCCAAGTAGACGAGTCACTCCGTGACTCGAATTCGAGTCACGGAGTGACTCGTCTACTTTACGGCTTCGCCGCGTCACGGCTTGAGCTTCACCGGTTGCAGGGCCTTCACGATCATGAAGTCGGCCTTGAGGTCGGGACGGTAGAAACGTTCGCCTTCGAGGCCCATCGACTCGCCCACGTACTTGCTGAGGTCCACGCCCTCACCTTGCAGATACGCCAACCGCTGTCCGTTCGGATGCACGAGCACATACTGTGGTACGCCCGGCTGGCTCGATCCCGAGCGTTTGATGACTCCCGCGCCGCCGAAACGGTTTCTTGTCTGCGAGTTACCGGGCACAGGCTGAGATGGAGCCAACGTACGTCCCGGTATTGCGGCGCGGTTGTTCGACGGAGGCGGGGTCTGTGGGCGCGGTGTTGGAGCAGGTGTGGCTCGACTCGCCGCGACTGGCAAGTTGCTCCGTTGAGCCGCTGCGAGCTCCGCGTCGCGGCGGTTGGTCTTGTCCATGATGCTGGCGAAGTCGTCGTAGTCCGCTTTGACCCGTTTGTATTTTCCCAACGATGCGAGCCGTCGTGCGGCTCCGGTCGAGGTCGATTCTTGCGCTTGTAGTGCTTGCAGCTCGGCTTCGATGGGCGCGAAGTCCCAGTCGCGTGTGTTGCGCTGGAGCATCTCTTTCATTTGCTCATCAATGGCGGCGAGTCGCTGTTGCCCAGTGGCATCCATCGTCACGAGCGAAGTCGGCGTGCCGGACTCACTCTTCGCGGGAGTCTGCGGATTCAGAACCGTGTCGTCTTCTTCCAAGTCTTTCGGTGTTGGTGCCGGTCGCCGGCCGAATTCTTTGGGAGCCGGAACGCTCTTGCTGTCCGTTGCGGCCGAGTCATTCAAGCTCGGTTCGAGGCTGGCCATGTCGACGCGAGAGACCTCGGAATCGCGGCCGGCCTTCTCCGAGTTCTTGTCGTAGGTTGGATAATCATCTCCACGAGCGCGAGCGTTCGCGGCAGCCAGTTGCTTATCGGAGGTGACGACTTTCGCTCCGGAGATCCAGCGGAAGTGCCCTTTCGGAGACTTGATCCGGAAGTACGCGACTTCACCCCGCTCGTCGCGCAGAGTTTTCTCGCCGAGGATTTCGACGGCTTCGCCGGGTTGCAGGCGGCGTGACTCGACGAAGTGATCGTCGCCGAAGGAAGTGCCGACCCAAGCCACGATTTGGCTGTCGCCGGTAATAACGCCGCGGTCTCCTTGGCGGTTGACGAATTCTTGTCGCACCCAGGCAAAACTACCGGGTGGCGGCTCGATCATGAACCAGCCGCCGTGATCGTGGCGAATGACGCTGACATGATCCCCTTTGCGAAGTCGGCTCGTCGGATAGTACTGCTTGCCGGGTCCGCTGCGAGCGTAGACCTCGTCGTCGGCGATGATCGCGTCATAAGGGAATTTTTCGGTTCGAGACTGAGCGGTCGCTTTGTCGGTGAACACCACAAGCGACGTGATCAACATCAGCGCGATGACGAACGTGCGCATGACAAGTCTCCGGGGGGAATGACGAATCGACTAACCGCACGCGGGGGACACTGACACAACCCCCACCGAGCTTGTCTCGGTGGAATCGGGCCTTTGCACTACGAGTGCGAGATCTCCGTAGTGCAAACGCCCAAGAACCACCGAGACAAGCTCGGTGGGGTTTGTGTCATCTTCACTCGTGCGTGACTTCAACGAGGACTAGGAAGGGGTCGGGGTGATATCGGAATTTCAAGCAGACCCTCAAGGTCAGTCCGGCTCGCGCACCTCGACCTCTTCGCCGTCCGGGCCGAGCAAGTACGCGATGCGACCTGCTCCGGCAACGGGCGGGGTGAAGGGTTCGGGGTGCGACGGATGCAGGATTACTCCGAGAGCTTTGGCTCGAATCAGAAAGTCATCGAGGTTGTTTACCTCGAAGGCCACGTGAACCGGGCCGGGAAGGAAATCGTTCCAGTCGATCAGTCGCTCGCCGGCGCGAGCACTGAACAATTCCAATTGAATGTCTCCGATCTTCAACCAGGCCATCTCGCGGCGCTTGAAAGGCCGCCGCACCAGCAGTTCGGCACCGAGCAGCTCGGTGTAAAACTTGATGGCTTGGTCGAAGTGTGCCGTTTGGAGGGCCACATGATGAATTCGCGGAGTCATCCAGTTGTTGGCTACCGAAGGCTTGCGAGTCGCGGTCGTTGGATTCGATTCATCCGTCAGACTTGTCGAAGCGTGTGACTGCGGCACCGAGCGAAAGAGGTGTGGTTGGGTAATCTACGTTGACTTGCTTGGCATCCGAATGCCCCTACGATGCCGCTCCTTCGACGCTCAACCGAAGTATGACACACGGTTGAGCGGAGGAAGCCGGGTTTCGGAATTGCGATGCTCGTAGCACGGGCGGCTCGCCTGTGCTTTCCGAAATCGCGTCGATGAGAAAATTGATTGAAGACCTCTCAGGCGAGCCGCCTGAGCTACGGATGGAAAAATGCGAGTCTGGCCAGGTAAGCCGTCGCCGCTCGGAGCGACGTGGGATGGGGCGGGGGTGAACTTCGCCATTTTTTCCGAGCATGCGCAGAAAGTTGAGTTGTGTCTCTTCGATTCGCCCGACTCGAAAACCGAGTCACACCGGATCGCGCTACCGGAACAGACCGACCAAGTTTGGCACGGCTATCTGCCGGACGTGCGGCCAGACCAGCTTTACGGATACCGAGTGACCGGGCCTTTCGAGCCGCACGCCGGGCATCGCTTCAATCCGCACAAAGTGTTGCTCGATCCGTACGCGAAGGCGATTGGACGCGATGTCCGTTGGTCGGATGCGATGTTCGGCTACACGGTCGGACATCAGGCTCAGGACGTCTCCTTCGATGAGCGGGACAGTGCCGAGGGTGCTCCGCTGGGTGTGGTCGTCAACGATGCGTTCATCTGGCGGAACGACCGTCCCCCGAAAACTCCGTGGCACAAGACTGTGATCTATGAGACTCACGTCCGCGGCTTCTCGATGCGGCATCCTGATGTGCCCGAACATCTCCGCGGCACCTATGCCGGGCTGGCCACCAAGCCGGCGATCAAGCATCTGCTGAAGCTGGGGGTCACGGCGGTCGAAATCATGCCGGTCCATCATCACGTCGATGACCGGCATCTGATCGAGAGGGGCCGCACGAATTATTGGGGCTACAACTCGCTGAATTACTTCTCGCCGGACATGCGGTATGCGGCCGCGACCTCGCCGCTGGAAGTGGTGCGCGAGTTCAAGCACATGGTCCGCACGCTGCACAGCTACGGACTCGAAGTGATTCTCGACGTGGTCTACAACCACACGGGCGAAGGGAGTCAGTTCGGCCCGACACTCTCGCTGCGAGGCATCGACAACGCCAGCTATTACCGGCTGGTGCCGCATGATCGCCGCTACTACATGGACTTCACCGGCTGCGGCAACACGCTCAACATGGTCTGCCCGCGCGTGCTGCAACTCATCATGGACAGCTTGCGGTATTGGGTGACCGAGATGCACATCGACGGCTTCCGCTTCGATTTGTGCTCCGCGCTCGCTCGCGAACTGCACGAGGTCGACAAGCTGGGAGCGTTCTTCGACATCATCCATCAAGACCCGGTGCTCTCGCAGGTGAAGCTGATCGCTGAGCCGTGGGATCTCGGTCCGGGCGGCTACTTGGTCGGCAACTTCCCGGTCGGCTGGACCGAGTGGAACGGAAAGTATCGGGACAACATCCGCCGCTTCTGGTGCGGCGACGGTTCGGCCGCATCGGAGTTCGGCTCGCGTCTGTGCGGCAGCAGCGACTTGTACAACCACAGCGGCCGGCGGCCGTATGCCAGCATCAACTTCGTGACCTCGCACGACGGGTTCAGCCTCCACGACTTGGTCAGCTACAACCACAAGCACAACGAAGCCAACGGCGAGGAGAACCGGGACGGCGAGCAGCACAACATCAGTTGGAACTGCGGTGTCGAAGGTCCGAGTAACGACCCGGAAATTCTCGCCCTGCGGCAACAGCAGAAGCGGAACTTCATCACGACACTGCTCCTCTCGCAGGGCGTGCCGATGATTCGTGGCGGCGATGAACTCAGCCATTCGCAACAAGGCAACAACAACGCCTATTGCCTGGACAGCGAGATCAGTTGGTTGAACTGGGTGCTCTCGGCGGACGAGCAAGATTTCTTGGATTACTGTCGCAAGGTCGTCGCGGTGTGGCGCGATCATCCCGTGTTCCAGCGGCGACACTTCTTCCAAGGCCGCCCGATTCGCGGCGGCGACGTGCGCGACATCAC
>CAMDEA010000026.1 GCA_945893045.1 Planctomyces sp. SH-PL62 | reverse complement strand
TGAAACAGGCGAGCGGGGCGGCGTCAGCCCCCCGGTTCTATGGCGAACTCACCGGGGGGCTGACGCCGCCCCGCTCGCCAGAATGTTTCAGGTCGCCGGGACAGCACGTCGCTTCTCGCGATTGCGATGCAGCGCGGTTTCGCGTTCGGCTTGTGTCAGCTTGAAGACGTGTCGCAGCAGCCGCTCTTGAGCGGGGGTGAAGACTTGCTTGCGGCGGCCGAGCACCGCGCGGGCGGTTTCGATTCCGGTGGCCAGGTCGATCTGATCGTCGAGCACCCCGTGCCAGATGCGGCAGAACGACGGCACATGCTTCGGTAACAGCTCGCCGGCCGGGAGCAACATGCACATCACGCCAATCGAACTGCCCGTGTTGAACAGCGTGGCCAGTGCGGCCTTCGTGTGATCGCCGATGAAACTGCCAACCTTTGTGCTGCCGGTGTTGATCGAGAAACCTTCCAGCGGCACGCTGACGTTCGAGTAATCGTTCTTCAAATCGCTGTTGGTCGTCAGCGCACCCAGATTGACCCACGGGCAGACGTAGCTGTGACCGAGGAACCCGTCGTGATACTTGTTGACGAAGCCGTGCAGGATCGACTCTTCGACTTCGCCACCGACACGGCAATCGGGACCGATCGTGGTTCCTTCGCGGACGTTGGCTCGGAAGAGTTGCGCACCAGCTCCGATATGACATGGACCTTCGATGCGCGTGAAGGGTTGAATCATCGCACCGGCGTCGATGCTGATCGGCCCATGCCGCGTGTCGAGCACCACAAACGGATCGAGCCGTGCGGTCGGGTCCACTTCAAGATTCGCCACGTCTCCCACCACCGCCACGTTCGCGCCGAGTGAGTGTGCTCCGCGCAACCGAGACGAACGCAACGTGCCGCTGCGTCGCAACTGAAAGTCGATTCGTAACTGGTTCCCATTGTGCAGCACCAAGTCCCACGGGCGAGTCGCCATGCGGCCCGTCGTCGCCGTGAGCTGTCGCGTGCGAGCCAACGACAAGAGTGCGTCGTCCCAGTTCTCCAAGGAGAGCAGCGGGACTTCATCAGGATGCAGTCGCAGCCAGACCAACGATTGATCGATCACCCCCGCTTCTTCGAGCCGCACATGCTCTAGTCGTTGCAGCCCGGGGACATCCGGCAGCCACCGCGCGTTGACCAGTAGCGTCGGCTCATGCGTCAACCATTCCAAATCGTTGATCGCCGCTTGTGGCTGAGCTTCCCGATAGGTCTCGGCCAGGAACGGCCGCACGAACGCGCCCCACTCTGCGACCGAGAGGTATTTCAGCAAACGTTCTCGCAACGAGGTCTGCCCGCAGAGCAGCTCGCACACCGGACGCATCCAGGCGATCGGAGCGAAACCGCTCGCCGCCTGATCCTCAAACAACGCGAGACGCATGAGTGTGAGTGACTAAATCGGACCCGCGCCGCGGAGCGCTCCACGACGACACAAGCCCGCAGGAAGGGGATGAGAAGGGCGGGCTTCTAGCCAAGTTCGGCGAACGCGCGAAGAGCGATTGGCAGGACTTCACATGTCGCCAGGGGTCAGGCACTTCGGAATTTCGGAATTGGCCGAACGTCGCTGAATTGGCGCGGTAACTTTCGATCGGCCAATTCCGAAATTCCGAAGTGCCTGACCCCCGTCGGTGAGTTGTCGGCATCCAATCGCAGAGATTCCAGAGCCAGCCCCATCCCCCAAGCGGTGGTCAACGCGGCGAGCAAACCGTGATCAGGAATCGCAGTCGGTACGACAAGCGTCTCGTGCCGGCCTTCCGACAACACGATTGTTTCGCCGCGCACGCAGGCGGCTCGCCAGCCGCGCTCGCGAGCGTTCGCGACGTGGAGGCTGTCAGCATCCAGCGAGATCGGAATGGCACGATCGCCCAGTTCGGCAGCGAGCTTTGCCAAGTGCGGATCGTCGGCATTGATGACGACGAATCCGTGCGACGCGCCGACTCGCGCGAGCAGCCGTTCGGCCGAGAGTGGCTCCGATTGAAATTCACCCCACTGGGCTTGCCCCAGTGGCTCGCGGGCTTCTGCACTACGCAACTCGCCATCGACGTCTCGTAGTGCAAAGGCCAGCGAGCCACCCTGGCAAGCAGGGTGGGGTTTGTGCGATGCGCTGCTGAGCAACACGGCCGCAGCGCAGCGGTCGAACGGCAAGCCCTCGCGCCGAATGCTCTCGGCCGACAACTGGCAGACGACCGAGTCAACACGCGGATGCAGCAGCAGTGACCGAACTCGAAACGCATTGTCGCTCGGTTCGGCACACAGGCGTCGTTGGTTCAGCCATGTGCCCTCGCGAGACGCACGGCCGACACGCTCGCTGCGGCTTTGCAGCCAATGACTCAGCCAGCGACAGACATCATCGGTGCTCGAATCGCTCAGCAGAGCGATCAGCGGAATGTGTGCCTCGTCCGGTCGAGGGAATAAGTGCGAGACGATCGCTTCCGGAATCGGCCGCGAGGGTTGGCAGACCGGTCGCATGTGGACCAGGATCGCCGGCTCGGCGTTGATTTCCAGAATGCCGCCGTGCTGTTCGTCCAACGGACGGAGCAAATCGGTCGCGATCAAGTCCACGCCCGCCACATCCAGCCCGACCAGCCGCACCGCGTCGATGAGCGACTCGGCGACATCGGGATGAATCTCGTCGGTGACATCGAACATCCCGTCCCCTTGCCACTCGCAGCTTTGCCAACGCAGATTGATCTCCTGGCCGATCGCGGGAACCGATTGCCAATCACTGTCTTGATGAGCCAGCGCGGTTCGCACGCTGTCATCTGTCGGAACGAAGAACCACGGCCGAGTCTTATCTTCAGCGAGACCACGGCGCGGATCGCTGTTCAATTCTTCGATGAGTTCGAGCACGGTTCGCCGCCCATCGCCGATGATCCGCGCGGGTTCGCGTCGCACCGCTCCGATGATCCGCTCGCCGACAATCAACACTCGATGCGGAAAACCTTCCAGTTGCTGCTCGACGAGAACCGCTTCACTGAATTCCTTGGCCTTGCGATAGGCGGCGGTCACTTCGTCGCGCGTTCGCAGGCGGAGTGACACGCCATTGCCGAAGTCGGCGTCTCTCGGCTTCACGACGACCGGCCAGCCGACCTCCGAGGCGGCGGTCCACGCATCGTCTTCGCTCGACACCGCGCGACCGATCGGCACGGGCAGCCCCAGTTGAGCCAGCAGATTCTTGGTGAGCTGTTTGTCTCGCGCGATCGCCTCGGCGATGAAGCCGGTCTGATCGGTCACGGCAGTGCGCACTCGGCGCTGCCGCGCGCCTTGCCCGAATTGCACCAAGCTCTCGGCATCCAACCGATAGGCCGGAATCCCGCGTGCCTGCGCAGCAGCGACGATCGGGCCGGTGGTCCGCCCCAATCGGCGATCGTTGGCGAACTCGCGCACGTCGCTCAGCAGTTCAGCAAGCGGCAGAGTTTCTTCGCAGACGGCGGCGGCATACCAACGCAGGGCAAGTTCCAAGCAGCGTCGCGCAATCAGCTCATCACCGCACTCGACCGCACACTGAGTGAGGTCATCCAATCCCGCAGATCGAACCCAGCCGCGTCGGGCTAACTCACCGGCCTGTCGCAGCAGCGCGAGCCACAACTCTTGCAGTACCAGGCAGGGTTCCGCATCGGCCCAGCCATCGGTCGTTTGATCGAGCGACGACATCTCCAACGCCAAGCGTTCATGGATCGCCAACCGTTTGCGACCGTCGATCTCCAACTCGTCGTCGGTGAGAATCCAAACTTCCAACACTGGCGAGTTCGACCAAACATTCGGACCCGACAAACTCAGCACTCGTTCCGCGCGCATGGCATCCCCTTGTTTCGGACAGCATGGTCTTCAAGACCCGTACCGAGTCAGGCGGCTTGGAATCCCCATCAGGGCGCGCAATTCAGAAAACTTCTCCGGTTCGAGTGATTGCCGACCGACACGATTCCTTGGGGTTGGGAGGGTGTCGCGGTTGTGTCACGTTTTGGCAGAGTCGAATTCAAAGCACTTCGCACACGGATGGAGGCCAAGCGATCGTTTCTTTGATCCGTGTGCGCCTCTCGCATCCGTGTGCGAAGCCGCGTCAAAACGCGACTCGATCCGCACCCTTCAAAGCCAGCATTCGCCGGACATCGGTCGGAGACGCTATCTCCAGCGACAGCTCTTCGAGCAGATGTCGAATCTTCCGGACTTGATCGGCGTTCGATTTCGCCAGCTCGCCTTTGTTGAGATAAAGATTGTCTTCAAGTCCGACTCGGACGTTGCCACCCATAATCGCACCGGTGGTGACGAAGTTCGTCTGATGCTTGCCGGCCGCCAGGATTGACCAGACGTAATCGCTACCGAAGAGCTTGTCGGCGATGCGCCGCATGTGCAGCAGGTTCTCGGCGTCACAGCCGATGCCTCCCAGGATGCCGAAGATCGTCTGCACGAAGAACGGCGGTTTCGCCAAGCCTCGGTCCACGAAGTGAGCCAAGTTGTAGAGATGGCCGACGTCGTAGCATTCAAACTCGAACCGCGTGCCGCAGCCTTCGCCGAGCTTGGCGAGAATCGTTTCGATGTCGGCAAACGTGTTCTTGAAGATGAAGTCGCGCGTCCGTTCGAGGTACTGCGGCTCCCACTCGTGCTGCCAGTTGGGGAATCGGTCGAGCAAGGGAAACAGACCGAAATTCATCGAGCCCATGTTGCACGAACACATCTCCGGTTGCAGCCGCAGCGGCGCGGCGAGCCGTTGCTCGACGGTCATGTTGTGTCCGCCACCGGTAGTGATGTTGATGATGGCGTCGGTGCTCGCTTTGATCCGCGGCAGGAAATCCAGGAAGACCTCGGCCTTCGGCGTCGGACAACCGGTCTGCGGATCGCGAGCATGCAAATGCAGAATCGCCGCCCCGGCCTCGGCCGCATCAATCGCGCTGGTCGCGATTTGATCGGGAGTGATCGGCAAATGCGGCGACATCGTCGGCGTATGAATCGCTCCCGTAACCGCGCAAGTGATGATGACTTTTCTGGTCGCCGCCATAATGTGCCTCGTAGTTGCTGGAGTTCGTGACGCAGATTCAGAAAAGTAACCCGAAGCGTCAGCGAGGGCGAGCGCTCCGAACGATGGGCGAATGCGTTGAGCGAGACCCCCACCCGCTTGTCGAGTGGGTGAAGAAGATGGTGATGCTAGAAGGCATTTTCCTTTCCACCCTCCGCGTGTCCGGGTCCGCCGCCTCCGGCGGCGGACCCGGACACGCGAAGAGTGGTGTGGAGGAGCGTTTCTAGCCAACCCATTTGTTTCACCCACCCGACAAGCGGGTGGGGATCTGTCGGCCTCAGCACTCAGAAGGAGGATTGAACATGACAGATTCAAGTTCATTGGCAGGTCAAGTGGCACTCATCACGGGAGCGGGCATGGGGATCGGCCGCGCGACGGCCGAGTCGCTGGCGGAGGCGGGAGCCTTTGTTGGACTACATTGTCATCGCAGCGTAGACAGCGCGAATGAAGCGCTGGCGGCGATTCAGCAACGTGGTGGCAATGGGATCGTCTTGCAGGCCGACCTCTGCGATGCCGACCAAGCGACGCAAATGGTGAATCGGTTCGTCGAGGCAGCGGGGCGGCTCGACATTTTGGTCAACAACGCCGGCAGTCCGATTGAGCGGCGGAAGATTGAGGATTGCCCGCTCGAATTGTGGCGACGAGTGCTCGACACCAATCTGACGAGCGCGTTCGTGGTGACTCAACGAGCGATCCCGCATTTGAAGCGGAGCGGTCACGGAGCGATCGTCAACAACTTGTCGTTGTCGGTGCAGACGGGCGGAGCCAACGGAGCCGGGGCCTACGCGGTCGCGAAAGGTGGACTGCAAGTGCTGACGCGAACGTTGGCCCGCGAATTGGCTCCGCACGTGCGCGTCAACGCGATCATGCCGGGGGTCATCGAGACTCGGCATCACGAAGTCTTCTCGTCGCCGGAACGGATGGAGCAATACCGCCGCGAGACTCCGCTGGGCCGCAACGGTCAGGCCGACGAGGTGGCGGAGGCGGTTCGATTCTTGGTGAGCGACGCGGCGCGGTTCATCACCGGCGCGGTGCTGGACATCAACGGCGGACGGTTCTTGAGGTAGCGACCTCTCAACGGCCGCATCAAAGTCTCGCAACGCGGCTGGGTGAGGCATGGCATCCACTCAGGGATCAGGTCGGTCAGGTCTCTTGGATTTTCAAAGAGACCTGACCCTTTCCCTTGCTAGATTGATCCCATCAACAGAAACCGCTCTTGGCCGTCTTCGAAAGGGATTGACCAACTGCCGAAGGACTTGGCGGCGTCTCGTGCGATTCGGATTTCCACTTTGATCGCGGCGGCCACGTCGCCACGGATCGCGCGCTCTGCTTCCAGTTGCTTGAGATTCATTTCGCAGTGGGTCGAGAGACGATTCAGCGCACGGCGCATCGTTGCTTCACTGCCATCAAGCTCTTGCAGGATGGCCACGAACTCCCGTCGTATCCGGATCATTCTTTGTGTCGGGATGTTGTTTTCATCCCCAGCGAGTACGCCGCCAAGGATCGCCACATTTTCTCGCTCGCGTGCGAAGTCGGCGGCGCGAAAGCGAAGATACATTCCTCGAAGTGAGTTCGTGGCCTCATACAGTGCGAGCACGTCGGGGCTGAGCTGTTTCAGTTCGGTCAAATCCGCAACCAAGTCGCTCGGCATCCAAAGCGGCACACGAACACGCCGCAGTTTGGGAAGCAGCCGCGGCAGATCCCACTGCGCCAGAAACGCATAGTCGATCGGTGGTGTGGACAATACGACTTCTTCGAGCGACCGGCTCTGCAAATTCTTCAAGGCCCGGACGTCTCCTTGGAAAGACCACGCCAGTTTGAGCAGCGCCGGCAGACTGCTCAACTCCGACAACGTGGCGTCATCGAATGGCGGCCCTCGTCGCACTTCGAGTCGTTCAAGGGTTTTGTGCCCACGAAAAGCGGGAAACAAATTTGGAATGCGGCTACCAAAGCAATCGACCTCCAAAGATCGCAAGCGCGGAAGGTCGGCCAGCAAGGCAACACCGGATTGATTGCCGGCGATCGTGATTCCTTCGAGACCAGAGAGACGTCCGAGCTGCGAATAGATGTGTGCGTTTGGCTCGACCACTCGTAGATGCCCGATTCGCTGCATGCCGCTCAGCGTCCCGAGTTGCTCTCCCTTGAGCTTATTGAAGAACAATTGATCGACCGATTTCAGGTTCGCGACGTGGGCCAGATCTTCCTCACGCGCAAGACGACCCAAGTAAACCGCAGCGAGATGCTCCAGTGGGGCGAGTTCAGCCAGTTTGTAGGCTCGGCTTTTTCCGTCTGCGTGATTGTCTCCATCAACCCAACTGACGGAGGGTCGCCCCTCTTCACCAACGGGAGAAAACCTCAATTCGTATCCGGCCCGTTTGAGTTCGTCTTCGTGTCTGGACCGATTGAGTTCATCGACGATCGGACGAAAGCGTTTGTAATTGGCTCGCGCGGCCGCCACCGCCTGCTGCTGCCGCGTCACCCTTTGTGAAACTTCGTCACCGGATTGTGTGGCGATCACTCGCAGAGACATCCGGTTGTTGTTCGAGAGCAAAAGTGGACCCAGAAACTTGGCATCGCCTTGGCCTGACCAAGAAGAGGGCTTCCATTGGTCATCACTGAAATCCAGACGCGAAGTCGTGAACGACCAAGTCCATTTGTCGGCGAGCACAGAATGACCGGTCACTTCGTTCGCGAGCCGTTCATCCATCGTCTTCGCAAACAGTCCAGACCATGAATTTGCGTCACGCGCCGTGACGGTCAGGATTCCCGATCCGTAGTCGTTCGCCCGTCGCACTTCGATGACGTTTCCGACGCGAAAGAAATCGCGATCCGGCGTCTCAGCGATGATGGGGCGGTGGGCCGTGAGACCCACAAAGACCACGACCAAGCCCGTCGCGGCGGAGAATCTCGCAACCAACAGACCGCTGCGAATCCAACGTGTTAAGCGTTTGGTGATGTTCTGCATGATGGCATCTTTCCTTTCGTTCTTGTCCAAATCGGAGCGAATGATGAAACCGTGGCACGTCGGGCAGTTGCCGATGCCGGCGCTTCTCAGAAGACGTCGGTGTGGAAAGTGCCTCTAGGGAACCAGAGCCGACGACACCTGACGGGCGCGTTGCCGAAGATGCGTGACCTTCGCAGTGGTCCGGATTGGCCTTGCCGACTCGGCCGATTCCGGAGTCGCCCACCTGCAAATCCAAGCCAACGCAATCGCGGGCAGGAGCGGGATGAGTGCGGCGCACATCAGCGTGTTCTTGAGCAGGTTCATGATGGCCTCCTCGCAATCAGCGAGTCTGTGTGAGGTTGCGTAGCTATCAAGATTTATGCGCTCGGTCGGACGCTTCTGCGCCAATCTCGAGCCACGCCCCCATCGACCTCGCGTCGATGGAGCGAAAGAGGGCGGGCTAAGTCGGCCGCAGCGCGAGCCGCTGTCAGACCCCATCCGCCTCGTGCGGATGGTGAAATCAGATTCTTCCACGCTCAGCAGCCAACGATCTTCTTCACCATCCGCACAAGGCGGATGGGGTCTGACAAAATGGCTTGAGCGACCACGTTGCTAGCACGCCATCAGTCGCTCCATCCAGGCAAGCTGGATGGGGGCGGGACAATTCGCAAACCGCGTCGTGCGCCCGGATTTCCAGTCACGGTTTGCTCGGCGACTGGGAATCGAAGAGGCGTATGGTCAATGACTCAGCGGTCGGCCAGGCGGACAAGCCCGCGAGTTTCAGCAACTCGGAGGGCCGCATGACGTCGCGTGTGCCGTCGTCGTGCTCGACGAGGCACACGAATTCTTTCTCGAAGACATAGGCATCGCCTTGCCGCAGGTTGCCGGCGGGGTCGAAGGCGAAGGTGTGGTCCGGGGCGATGGGGACGATGGTTTGCTGGATGCTCCCGTCCTTGGCGGAGTGAATCGCGGTCAGGTAATCGGTCACGCTCGCGAAGCGTTGGCTGTCGGGATACCAGGCGAAGCCGTTCCCCGGATGCTGGAAGCGATGCCGCAACTTGCCGGTCTCGAAATCCGCGATCCCGTAAGCGGTCGCAATCGCGTGGCCGTCGGGAGCCGAGGACGCCAGCGAATAGTTCGCAATAGGGGCGGTCCAAACTCGTTGCCAAGTGCGCGCGTTCCAAAGTTCGTAGTTGGCTTGCCCATTGATCACGAGAAACCGAGAGTCCTGTGTCCAAGACATCAACGCATGAGAATCAATTGCCACGCCGGATTTGAATTCGCTCACGGTCGAACCATCGGACAGGCGGAGAACCTTGCACCAGCCGGCATCGACGATCACAGCGAGTTCACCGTCGAATGACACAGTGAAGGCTTCGGGAGTTTGGGGAGTCCATTTTTGTGTGACTTCACCGGTTAGCAGATCAAGCTCGTGAAGTCCGCCATCAAAGCGCACCATTTGCTCACCTCGTGCTTGAAGGCGATTGTACGGCGACGCACCAACCGGAATGCTGCGTGTCGGCGCAGTGGGCTGAGCGGCACTCCAGACCCGCAAGTACGCATCATGCCAGCGGTGTTGAGATGCCAATTCTCGTCCAGACTTCGTCCAAGCGAGGGATGGGCCGGCCGATCCACCGGCCCCCCAATGCCACTTTTCAAACGGCGCCGAGGGTTCACTGGCCGCGAGGAGGCGATGCTGGATGACAACTCGGAGTGAGCCATCGTCTTGGCGTGCCCGTACGCTTCCGTCGCTGGCTCCGAACGCCAGACGATGATTGTTTTGTGACACACTTGGAAAACACGCGAGAGGCTGCGGTTCGGTAACCACCCGAATTGTTTTCTCGGAGTCATCGTGCAACCACATCCGACAAATAGATTGTTGACCGAAAACGATGAATCGGCCTTGCGGATGCCACGATCCCACAAATTCGCCCCGCACACCATCCGTGGGTGTCAGCCGGCGCGGACGGGGTTCATAGAGATTGTCCCAAAGCACCACGTTGTACGATGCAGCCATCAGCCTTTGACTGTCCGGCGACCACGCGAGAGAAAACAGTTGACTATGTGGTCCCTCTAAAGTCGGCCCGCGTTCACCATTGGGTGATAAGAGTTGGACGGTGGAAAGATTGCCTGACACAACAATCCCGGCGGCGAGCCATTTTCCATCGGGACTCCAACTGACTGCGGAAACGAAATTCTCGGAAGCGACATTATGAGACGTCATCGTTCCATCGAGCTTCCAGAGACGGACGATGGGATCCTGCGCTCCACCTGCGACGACGGTCAAACTGTCGGGACTCCAACAGGCGCAATTCAGCACCTTGTCGATGTTCGCCAGCTCTCGATCGAACACCAGTTCCGGCATTCGGTAGAGGCTGACTTTGCCGGGACCGCCTGCAATCGGACCAACGCTTAGCAGCCATTTGCCGTCGGGACTCCAGGCAAGTTTGGCGTTCCAATACTCGGGGAGCGGGGCCGATTGCTCCGCCGTTCCCGTTCGGACGTTCCAAACTCGCAGGCCAATGGTTGGAAAATCATCTTGGCGGTAGCTCACGACAACTCGTTCTGAATCCGGACTCCAGGACATCGAGAAAATCTCAGAGCCATCCGACAGGATGCGTTTGAGTTGCAGTTCGCCCTCGGCGAATTCGTAAACACGCAATTGCCGGGCGTTCGCGACAGCCAACCACTTTCCGTCGGGACTCCATTGAAACTCGCGCAGTTCTCCGCGCGGCTGCAATGTTTCGAGTTGCCAGTGTTTGACTCCCCGCATCGCCACGGGGCGAGCGACGAGGCCGTGCAGCGGGTTGTCGTTCGGGCCGATCTCCCAGACGGCTGGACGGACTGCTGGTTCGGCCACAGCCGGTGGGTTCGCGGCAACTGACTTGCTCACAAGAGCGGGATTGTTGTTCTGTCCGGCGATTTGCGGTCGTGACTTCCAGGCGACTAGGGCAGTGACCAACGCCAGCACGGTGACAATTCCCAGGACCGTCTTCCTGATTCGAGCGGGACGGATCATGACCGTCGTGCCCGAGGGAACGTCAGTGACAAACTCTTGAGACGAGAGTGGCGTGGCGGGATCGGAGACGTCGTTGTCGCCGTTGCCGATCGCGGTCAATCGTTCGGCGACTTCGGCGGCCGAGCGTGGGCGGCGGTCGGGTTGCTTTTCCAGCAACTGCTCGATGAGTTCCGCCAGAGCGGGCGGGACGGCGGGGTTCAAGTGGCGGACGTTCGGCGGCGTGTCGCGGGTCACGGAGACGAAGACCGACATGTGGCTCGGCCCGGTGAACGGCAGCGTGCCGGTCGTCATGCGGAACAGGACGCAGCCCAGGCTGAATAAGTCGGCGCGGGGATCGAGGTCACGTCCTTCGATTTGCTCGGGAGCCATGTAGTGCGGAGTCCCCAGCACCGTCCCCGCCTGCGTCTGCCATGACGTTTGCTCGACGGTGCGAGCCAAGCCGAAATCCATGAGCTTGACGGAGCCAGACGTAGACCGGTCACTCCGTGACCGGAAAGCGGTTGTCTCGGAGATGTCGGAGGGTGCGTCCTCTTGTGATGGGTTCGATGACTCTGGGTTTTCCGGTCGCGGAGCGACCGGTCTACTTTGGTCGTCACTTCGACACAAAAAGACGTTGGCGGGTTTCACGTCGCGATGGATGACGCCTCGCTCGTGAGCCGCCGCTAAGCCGCTGGCGATTTCGTGGGCGATGGCGATCGTTTCCGCGATCGGCAGGATTCCCTCGCGGCGGAGTCGTGCGTCTAACGATTCGCCGCGCAGTAACGGCATCGCGAAATACGGCACGCCGTTGTCCTCGCCCACATCCAAGACGGGGACGATGGCGGGATGATCTTGAGCGACCAGCGTTTGGACTTCGCGCAAGAATCGCTTGCGCCCTTTGCTCCCTTCGGACATGCCGGGCCGCATCACTTTCAAAGCGACCGTGCGCGGCCGGGATGAACCTTCGACTTGAGTGTCCTCGGCCAAGAAGACCGTGCCCATGCCGCCGACGCCCACCACTTGCAACACTCGATAACGACCCAAGCGACCAATCTCGTCTGGTGATTGGGCGGGACGCAGACAGGCCAAACGGTCGCTCAGCGGAATGTTCTCCGCTTCCGAATTGACGGTCTGAGCATACGACTGCAAGCGACTGATGAGTTCGCTCAACGCGGGATCGGAAGGACTCTCCCCACCGGCCGGCGTCCGAATGGCATCGAGCAAAGAATCGCGGACCTGCAACGTGCCGAGTTTGTCGGAGCACTCCGAACAGGTTTCCAAGTGACGTGAGACGTCGTCGATGCCCGCCATGTCCAATCGCCCTATCGCGAAGTCGGCGAGAACGCTGCGGGGTGGACAGGACTTGGAGGGCATTGGCAGTGACCTGAGAGCTGTGAACAGTTTTCGTGATGTAGTCGTGAAACTGGTGAGAGCGAGACCATGCAGGCTAGCGAATCGTTGATTGGGGCACAGATTGATGATTGCGCTTTGGTCTGAAAGGCCAGAACTCGAAAGCCCAGGGCAGAGTGGATCGGCTGCCGCCGGTCCGCGCCGCCCTGGGTTCACGGTGCCAGCAACGGAAAGCCCTGAAGGGGCGTCACAGAATTCGTTTCGCCCTTTCAGGGCTCTCAACTGCGGAAACCATCCCTCCCAGGGCGGCGCTCCCGATGGTCGCTTGCCCTGGGCTTTCGAGTCACGTCCCTTCGGGCCTAATGCGCAATGATCAATCTGTGGCCCAATCAACGACAAGTTTTCATTCCAACATCCCCTCCAGAAAGATTCGCAGGCGTTGCAGGATTTGGGATTTCGCGCGATAGACCTCGTACTCTTTGACGCCGAACTGCTGAGCGACCTCCTTGGGCGGTCGGTCGCGTTTCACATACTCGCGATAAATGTCCCAACTCTGCTGGCTGAATTCCGCTTGAATGGAGTTCTCGGCTTGTTCGAGCAACTGGCGTTTGTATTCAACCTCCCAGAACTCGTTGTCCTCCGGGGCCGCGACACAATCCACATCCGACAGCTCGGCGTTGATCGGCAACTGCTTGCGTCGGCGCAGTTCATTGAGCTTGTTGAGCGTCACCGTCCGCAACCAACCGCGAAACGTTTTGCCTCGGTCGTACTCCAATTGAGGCAGCTTCTTCGTCAGCAGCAGGAAGACCTCTTGAATCACATCGGCGGCGTCCGCTTCCGCCAACCCGCGCTTCTTCAGCCAATAAAACAGCAATGGCGTGTAAAGGTCGGTGAATTGACGCCACGCCGCCTGATCCTTTCCGGATCGGAGCCTCTGCAACAGAGAGATTGACGTTGAACTGACAGCCATCGCTCGTCCGGCAGCGGGAAAACAAGCGGAACTCCGAAACGCCCGCTGATTGAATCATCTGCTGTCCGAGAATTCGAGCCTCGATGATCCGCGATGCCAGCATAAAACGGCAGAAGCCCGGCTTTTCTGAAAAGCCGGGCTTCTGCAATGTGTCATCCTCTCTCCAAGCATTCGTCTCTGACCATCTGTTATGGCAAACTGCGAAGCAGCGCGTTGAGGTCGAAGGCGAACACGCCATCGGTGCTGGAGAACTCTCCTCGAGAGATGGTTCCGAGACGATCCGTGCCGGCTCCGCCATACAGCGAATCCAAATCCGCACCGCCGTCGAGCGTATCGTTGCCGGCTTCTCCCGAGAGGACGTCGCGGCCCGCCTCACCATAGAGTTGGTCGCTGCCATCACCGCCGAGCAGGGTGTCGTTGCCTATGCCACCTCGCAGCGTGTCGTTCCCGTTGCCACCAGCGAGGACGTCGTTCCCGGCTCCGCCGATCAGCGAGTCGTTGCCTTCTCCGCCGAATACCACGTCCTGATCCGTGCCGCCGTCGAGCAGATCATTTCCAGCGTCGCCCAGCAGCGTGTCATTTCCACTTTCGCCATAGAGGATGTCGTTGCCGTCGCCTCCGCGGACGAGGTCATTGCCCTCGCATCCGCACAAGGTGTCGGCATCTTCGCCCCCGTCGAGCTGGTCATTGCCTTCTTGTCCGACGAGGTTGTCCCTGCCACGACCGCCGAAGAGCAGATCGTTCCCAATGCCCGCACAGAGCAAATCGTTTCCATCAGTCCCCTCCAGGCGGTCGTCGCCGGCCTGGCCATAGAGACTGTCGTTCCCGGCCATGCCGATTAAGAAGTCGTTGCCGTTGCCGCCACGCAGGTCATCATTGCCGGTTCCGCCATCGAGCGAATCGTTTCCCAGCCCTCCCGTGAGCGTGTCATTTCCGCCGCCGCCATTCAGGCGAACCGCGATGCTTGACGGCACCGAAGCCGCGACCGTGATCACGTCTGCGTCGTTCGATCCCATGATCGTCAGCGACTGCACTCGCGCCACATCGGTACTGCTCACGATTTGGCCGTTGACCAACAACTGCAATTGCGAGCCGCTGACCTGCGCGACGATGGTGTCCGTGCGACCGTTGTTGCCGCCCACCTGCGAGTTCATATCGAGCGTGACATCGGTCCTGACCGGCGGCGCGTGCGACACCTGGTTCAACGGCAGGGTGAACTCAGAATACGCGAGATCCCAGGTTTCTGGATTCGCGGCCCCCGTCGAGTAGAAGACCTGCCAGGACAACGGCTGATCGGTGCTGGAATCCAGCGAGTGCCCGTTCGGGAGATGGGCGATTCCGGGGCCTTCAGTCCAGCGAACATTCTCCAAGTTCACCTGGCGAATCTGCTGGAAATTGCGATCGAACGAGAGCACCGAACTGATTCCGGCGATCCCATGCACTGACATCAGGAACGAGTTGGCTCGATCCGAGTATTGCCAGTCCACCGAGACCGCATCGAAGAGCTTGTACCGCAACTCCAGCTCGCGAGTGCTGCCGCGCCGGACGAAACCTGTGGCCGTCAGTTCTTCCACTGCGCCGGCGAATCTGGGATCGCCAGAACGAATCACATAGACGCCTCCGCCGTTGCCCGGATTCGCGGCCGGTGCCGTTGAATCGTGGAAGGTCAAATAGACCTGCCCATCGACGACCGTCGCGCTGGGCTGGCCCGCTCCGTATTGATGCGGACTGCTCGCCGTGAAGTTGCGAGGGCTGATGATTGGCTGGCCGTTATTGGCACGAGTCCAGCGGATTCCATCCGAGCTGGTCGCCAACCCCACATTGGTTGTGTGAGCCAGAGGACTGCCCTCCGTGGGAAAGCCACCGTAGTACATGTAATAGACGCCATCGACTTTGATCACCGATGGGTCGCAGACGTGCTGTCCATCAAAGTCGCGGGCTGATCCGGTCGGCGAAAACACAGTTCGGGGAGCTGACCACCCGCCGTTGGGATTGGTTGATTCGCTATAAAGAATCGAGTCGCCGTTCACCCCGCCACACCACCACATCCGATAGGTGCCGTTCTCAACCATCACCGTCGGGACGTAGTCGTAACTGGGACGCGAGATGACCCTGGTTGGCCCCGAGTTCCCAGCAAAGGGCTGATCACCCGCCAAGCCAAACGCGAAGGGCTGCTCGTTCTGATAGCCGCGATCGCCGACATCCAAGACGAACTGGCCGTTGCGGAACACACCCACTTCATCGGTGCCATTTCCATCCCAGTCCCCGGCAATCGGTCTGTCTCCTGCCAGTCCAAACGCAAACGGTTGTTCGTTCTGATAACCAGGTGCCCCGACATCCAAGAAGAACTGGCCATTGCGGAACACGCCCACTTCATCGGTGCCATTTCCATCCCAGTCCCCGGCAATCGGTCTGTCTCCCGCCAGCCCAAACGCAAACGGTTGTTCGTTCTGATAACCAGGAGCGCCGAGATCCAAATAGAACTGGCCATTGCGGAACACACCGACTTCATCCCTGCCGTCTCCATTCCAATCACCGGCAATCGGCAGATCACCCGGCAGTCCGAAGGCGATCGGTTGCTCGCCCTGAGAACCGCGAGCGCCGGTGTCGAGCAAGAACTGCCCGTTACGAAAGACTCCCGCTTCCTCGAATCCGTCTCCGTCCCAATCTCCGGCGATGGGAATGTCGCCAGCCCGACCAAACGCGGCCGAGCTTTCACCGTTGAAACCGCGTGCGCCGGTATCCCAAAAATAGTGGCCCTCACGGAAGACGCCGACCTGCGCCACGTTGGCGGCCGACATCAATTCACGAGGCTCCATCGTTTCGATGGCGACCATCGGCGCATTCTGACTGGTCGTCTTTGTCGCCCGACGGTTGTGGTGGGTTTTTCGTCCGAATCGCCAGAGATTACGAAACTTCAACATGGCTCAACTCCTTGTGCGTAATGTGAATGACCGGCGACTTGCGGGCTTGCGGCCACGTTCTCAGTCGGCGGGTGAACTCTGAATCGGGTTCACCTTGTCTTATGCGCGCGAACCAGACTTCTGCGCGGATTTGCGATTCCAAACGTGAGCGGCAAGGTGCCAGCCCAATGGCACTCACCTTAGAAAGTAGTAGGCACATTCCATGTGCCGTCAGCCTGAGAATTGCGGACGGCACATGGAATGTGCCTGCTACTTTGCCGACAAAGTGAGTGCCAACGATCCAACGTCGCCGGCTCTGGAGTTGTCGTCGATGCCTCTGGCGGTGGCGTTTTTGAGACGGATGAAAGAATTGCGCAGAAACAAACGCTTGAGCGCATAGAGCTTGGTCAGGAACGACGGTCCCGCGGAGGCGTGTCCCTCCAGCAAGTCCGTCTGCTGCCAACACTCAGACCTCACAGCGGAAAGGTGCCCATCATGTTGCTGAATCGACTGTTCCAAAACTGGATGAAACTGACTGGAATCAAGCCACGCTCAAAGCCGCGCCGTGGTGCTCACCGAAGTGGCCCCGCCGTTGGAATGGAGTCGCTGGAAGATCGCCGACTGCTCTCAGGCGATCCCATCCAACTGCCACCCTCTGCACACGGAGTGCTGCAGATCTTCGCCAGTCGGAACAGCACACAATATGTGTTCGAGCAATTGAGCAGCAGCGGCCCCGCCACCATTCGCGTGACTGCGCAGTCGGCGACGGGTGAGTTGGTTCTCATGTACGCCGGAGTTCTTCAGATCAAGTACTTTGGTCACGAAGGACGGGACATGGTCGAGAACCGATCCAACGTCCCGCTGGAGGCTCACGGAAATGGCGGTGACGACTCGCTGATCGGCGGCACCGGCGGCGACCGGTTGTTTGGCGACGGCGGCAACGATGTGTTGTTCGGTCGCGGAGGGAACGACACGCTCGAAGGTGGTTTGGGAAACGACCGCTTGAGCGGAGATGACCACAACGACCTGCTCCGCGGTGGCGGCGGAAATGATTCGCTCTTCGGGAATCAAGGCCACGATCAACTCGAAGGTGGCGACGGCGCAGACGCTCTTCAGGGTGACGCCGGAAATGACCTGCTACTGGGTGGGAATGGAAACGATACGCTTCGAGGCGGCGACGGGAACGATACGTTGCGAGGCGAAGCCGGAAACGATTCGCTCTTCGGAGAGGCCGGCCAAGATTCTCTCAACGGTGGAAGTGGCAACAACACGCTGGTCCAGTGATTGGGCTGCGTTGGAGAGGCTGATTACTTCCCCGTCTGGCCCTTGAACAGTTTGCGGTCGATGCGGGCCAGGAACGGCGTCCAACTTGCGCCGGTGTTGGGGTCGTCGGCGATCGTGCGTGCGAACTCGTGGACCTTGGCGTCGAGATTGTCGAGGTGATGCAGCGCGATCGCTTCTGGCGTCATCGGCAGACGAACGGCACCGTGCTCGTAGGTGCCGTGATGGCTGGCGATCATGTGCTTGAGGCGCAATGCGATCTCGGTGGGGAAAGGCTCGTTCGTGAGCTTCTCGAACTCGGCGATTTTTTGGGTGAGCATCTCGATGCCGATAATAAGATGGCCGAGCAGTTGGCCCTCGTCGGTGTAGACGAAGGCGTTGTCGAGGCTCATCTCGCGGACCTTGCCCAGGTCGTGCAGGAAGATGCCGGCCAGGAGGACGTCGAAGTTGACGGCCGGGTACAGATCGCGAATTCGCTTGGCGGTTTCGAGCATGTTGACGATGTGCTCGATCAATCCCCCGCGATAGGCGTGATGCGTCTTCACGCCGGCGGCGGCTTTCGCGAGATCGTCCATGAGTGCGTCATCGACGAGGAAGCATTCCATCAGCGTGCGGAGTTGCGGGTGTTCGATCGACATCAGCAAATCGCGCAGCCGTTTCAGCAACGCTTCGACGTCGGCGTTGGGTCGCTGCTCGAAGTCTTCCGGGTTGAGGATGCTGGTGGGGACGGTCCTGATCTGCGTCAGGATCATTTGCAGGTTGCCCTGATGAAGCTGCACTCGGCCGTGGACTTTGACGAAGTCCCCGGCGTTGACGTTGGCGAGCGAGTCCTCGACGACGTTCCACATCAGCCCGGACATGGCTCCTGTGCGATCTCGCAGCGAGGCGAGCAGGAAGAGATTCGCCTGCCGGTTGGCTCGAAGCTGCTTGTCTGCGAGTAAGTAGACCTCTTCGACGGTGTCGCCGTCCTTCAACTCTTTCAAAAACTGCCGAGCCATGCGTGGAGCCTTCTAAGGCGGCTCAGCGGTTTGCGAGCAGCCGGGCGGATGTTAGGGGCGGGCCGAAAACGAAAGAAGGCCGGCGATCGTTGTCGCCGGCCTTCGTGAGTTTCAATGTAACCCGAAGCGTCAGCGAGGGCGGACGCTTCCACCGCGTCGATCTGGGAAATGGAGCGTAGTGAAGCGTTCGCCCTCGCTGACGCTTCGGGTTAGTTACTTCGTCGCGCAGTTCGGGCCGGGTTGTCCCGCCGTGCAGGTCGGGCAGGTCGGCTGCGGGCAGACCGGGGTGCAGACGGTGTACGGCACCTGGCGGCAGACGACTCGCGGCACGCAGTAGCTTTGCTTGACCGGCACTTGGCGAGCCACGCAGCGAGTGCGGGTCTCCATGCGGGTGTAGGGCACTTGCTTGCAGACCGTGTAGGGGACTTTGCGAGTGCGGGTCTCAGTGACCGTCGAGCAAGTCGTGTAGGGCACCTTCTTCGTGTAGCACTTCTCCGTCCACGAGCAGGTGACATACGGCACTTTGCGAGTGCGGCATTCTTGTCGGGTCGAGCAAGTTGTGTACGGCACTTTGCGGGTGCGCGTCTCGGTCTGCATGGTGCAGGTCGTGTACGGCACGCGGCAGGTGCGCGTTTCTTGAGTCATCGAGCAAGTCGTGTACGGCACTTTGCGAGTGCAAGTCTTCGGCACCGTGCGGCAGACTTGGTACGGCACGCGGCAAGTCCGAGTCTCTGGAATCCAGCGTGTGCAACAGACTGCCTGCTTGACGACTTTCGGGCACCAGACCTTGCGGCAGCAGACGGTCGGCGGGCATTGAACTTGAACCGTGCGGCAGCAGCCGGGCTTGTAGGTGCAGCAGCCGGTGCAGGAGTCTTGGCTCCAGGTTCCGGGGTCTTGCACGCACTTGTTGATGATCGGGCCGGGGACGCACTCGCTGACGGTCTTCCATTCGCCGCAGCAGACATCGACGTACTTCGTCTCGGTGCAGGGGCGGCAGACGGTGTAGCAGACGTCTTTGTAGCACGTCTCCGAAACCACCGTGCAAGTCGTGTAGCACTCATCGCGCCAGCACGTTTGTGTGACCGGCTTGCAGACGGTGTAGCAGACATCGCGATAGCACGTCTGATAGCACGGCTTGCAGACGTTGTAGCACTCGTCGCGCCAGCAGGTTTGCACGCACGGGACGCAGACGGTGTAGCACTCGTCGCGGTAGCAGGTTTGATAGCACGGCACGCGCATCGTGCAGGTCTCGTCGCGCCAGCAGGTTTGAGTCACTGGGCGGCAGACGGTGTAGCACTCGTCGCGATAGCAGGTTTCGTAGCAGGTCCGCGTGCAGCAGACGGGAACTTGCTCGCACTGCTGGTCGTAGACCGTCTGGTAACAGATCTTTTCGCAGCGGTCCCATACGGTTTCCTGAACCGTCCTGTAGCAAGTCGTGCATTGCTGCTGAGCTTGGCAGAGATCGCCACAAGGAGCGCAGGTTGAGGTCGGACAGCAGTTGTAGCTGGCCGCTCCGCAGTATCCGGCTTGAGCGACTTGCGTCCCCGCCAAGAGCAGGAACAACACGCTCGCCATGACGTACGTCTGGCGTTTCATCGCAGGCACTCCTCTGACCGTGTCTGGTGCTCGATCGTGATGGCGGTCCGTCCTGTGAGCCAACGCCCACACCGGGGACTCACTCGAGTCCTTCTCACCCGTCGTCATCGTCAATCGGCACTCAGCCGCTGAAGACTGTGCCCAAAGCCGACCGCTGTTGGCGGATGGCAGCCGAAAAGGTCGGCGTACCTTCACTGACCGCTACAGCTCCTCCGGTCACACCGGCGAGCGGCAAAGATTGCCGTAGACCGGACGCCTACGTCCGGTCGGTTGTCCGGACGTAGGCGTCCGAACTACGGACTCACTTCGGCTCATCAACAACCGTCTCGGCCGCAAGTCGGCTGAGTAACACGTCGGGCCGTTCTTCGATGACCAGCAGGCTGCGGTGCTTGGGTTTGATGAAGCCTTCCTGCACCGCGTGATCGACCAAACGCACGAGCGGGTCGTAGTAGCCGCCGACGTTCAGCAACCCGGTCAGCTTGTGATGCAGCTTCAACTGCGACCAGGTCACGACCTCGAAGAATTCCTCGAATGTTCCGAACCCGCCCGGCATCGCGATGAAAGCGTCCGACAATTCGGCCATCAGCGCCTTGCGAGCGTGCATCGAACTGACCACTCGCATATCGGACACACCGGGGTGCAACAATTCCTCGGTCGCCAGCGATTCGGGAATGACGCCGATCACTTCGCCTCCCTCGGCCAGCACGGCGTCGGCGATCACGCCCATCAGTCCGATGCTGCCGCCGCCGTAAACGAGTCCGATCCCCTCGCGAACCAGCAGTCGCCCCAAATCGACCGCCGCCATTCGATAGCGCTCGTCCTTACCGACCTTCGATCCGCAGAACACACAGCAGCGTCGCAAGCTTGTCATGGGTCACTCACTCCGATTCCGACTGCCAGCCGGGATGCCGTCGCGTGAGGGTCGGTCTGACCCGATCCCAATTTGACTGCGGAGTTTGAAAACTCGCGAGCCACACTGCAAACTGCCGCCACCATTCTGAAACCGCCGAACTTCCTCCGCTTGCTCAAGGAACTCTCGCCATGCCTCGCCGCCTCAGCCGACGTCATTTTCTGGGAACCTCCGCCGCCGCGACCGCGTGGTGGGTCGGAATGTCCGATCGCAGCTTCGCTCAATCGAAGTCGCCCAACGAAAAACTGAACCTCGCAATCGTTGGCGTCGCTGGTAAAGGAGGCGACAACGTCAACAACCTCGTCAGCGAGAACATGGTCGCGCTGTGTGACGTCGATCGAAACAATCTCGGCAATGCCGCCAAGCGATTCCCCGATGCGGCAAAGTTTGAAGACTACCGCGAGATGTTCGACAAGATGTCCGGCAAGATCGACGCGGTCGTGGTCTCGACCGCCGATCACACGCATGCTCCGCCCAGCGCGCTGGCGATGACGCTGGGCAAGCACGTCTATTGCGAGAAGCCGCTCGCACACACGGTGCGTGAGGCTCGCGTGTTGGCGGGACTGGCCAAGAAGCACAAAGTCGCGACGCAGATGGGGACTCAGATTCACGCGGTGGACAACTACCGCCGAGTCGTCGAGGTCATTCAAAGCGGTGCGATCGGGCCGGTTCGCGAAGTCTTCAACTGGTGCAACAAAGGTTGGTCCGACGGACGCTTTGGTGCTCCGAAGCCGGCACCGGCTCATTTGAATTGGGACGTGTGGCTCGGCCCGGCCAAGCAGCGCGAGTTTTGCGAAAACATTCATCCCGCCAATTGGCGGCGTTTCTGGGAGTACGGCTCCGGGACGTTCGGCGACATGGCCTGTCATGTGATGGACCTGCCGTTCTGGGCGCTCAACCTGCGATACCCAACCTCGGCCGCGTGCGAAGGACCGGAGTTGCATCCCGATGGAGCACCCGCTTGGACGAAGTGCGACTTTGACTTCCCCGCTCGCGGAGACATGCCGGCCGTGAAGTTTCATTGGTCGGACGGCGGCGCGCATCACGATCTGGTCAAGAATACGAAAGACCCCAGCGGCAAGTCGCTCAGCGAATGGGGACTCGGTGCGTTGTTCGTCGGCGACAGGGGGATGCTCGTTGCGGATTATGGCCGGTACGTGTTGCTGCCGCAGGACAAATTCGTGGACTTCAAAGCGCCGGAGAAGTCGATCCCCGCGTCGATTGGCCACTGGCGCGAGTGGGTCCAAGCCTGCAAGACTGGCTCGCCGACGACTTGCAACTTCGATTACTCCGGTGCGTTGACGGAAACCGTGCTGCTCGGCATTGTCGCGTTTCGTGCTGGCGAAAAGCTCGATTGGGATTCCGCCGCGCTGAAGGCTCGCAACTCGTCCAAGGCGGATGCGTTCGTGACCAAGGATTATCGCAAAGGCTTCGAAGTTTCCGGACTGTAACTACTCAAACTGAGCGGTTTTTGAGTCCCGCTAGGGACGTATCGAAAATAGCCCAGCACGTCCGTGCTGGGTTTCGTGGTGACAATCCTCACAAAGTCCCGTCAGGGACGACAGAAAGCGAATCTGTTCTATCGTCCCTGACGGGACTCAAGAGGTACGTTGAACGGTCATCCCAGCACTGACGTGCTGGGCTATTTTCGATACGTCCTTAACGGGACAAAAACAAAACCGCTCAGTTTGAGTAACGAGCCCGAAGCGTCAGCGAGGGCGAACGCTTCAAGACACTTCCCATGCTTAGTCTCGTGAAGCGTTCGTCCTCGCCCTCGCTGACGCTTCGGGTTACATGAATCACCTCCTTCCTCACTTCATTGAAAGACCGAACCATGCTCAACATCTCGAAAACTGGTGCGTTGGATTTCTTGTCGCTGGGTGCCCTCGTGCATCGGCTCGATACCGGGATCATCCCGTTCCGCAAGGCGACGAAATGCGACATCCACGTCAGCGGTGGCGAGTTCAACGTCGCGGCGAATCTGTCCGACTGCTTCAAGCTGAATACGGGAATCGCGAGTGCAATGGTCAATTACCCGGTCGGCGACCTGATCGCCGAACGAGTTCGAGCGATGGGGGTGAAGCCGTTCTACAAGCAATTCAAACATGACGGCGTGACGGGCCCGAACATGGCGACGGTTTACAGCGATCAAGGCTTGGGAGTGCGTGCTCCGGTCGTGTTCTACAACCGCTGCAACGAGGCGGCCTCTCAACTTAAGAAAGGGGACTTCGATTGGAAGTCGATCATGGCCGGCGGTGTGCGCTGGTTCCACAGCGGTGGCATCTTCGCGGCGCTCTCTTCCACGACTCCCGATCTGATCATCGAAGGGATGCAGGCAGCGAAGGCGGCCGGCGCGGTGGTCTCGTTTGACCTCAACTTCCGCGCGAAGCTGTGGCAGATTTCCGGTGGCCTGGAGACTGCTCAAGCCACGTTACGAAGGATCTGCGAGAACGTCGATGTCGTCGTCGGCAACGAAGAGGACTTGCAGAAAGGGCTGGGCCTGAAGGGGCAGGATGTCGAGACGAAAGGCAAGCTCGATCCCGCCGCGTTCTTCGGCATGATGGACGACGTCGTCAAGCAATTGCCGAACGTCAAATGCGTCGCCACAACGTTGCGCGAAGTTCATACGACCAACAGGCACGATTGGAGCGCCGTCTGCTGGCTCGAAGGCAAAACGTATCAAGCACCGACGTGCGAACTCGGCGTGTATGACCGAGTCGGCGGTGGCGACGGCTACGCGGCCGGCTTTATCTATGGACTGCTGACCGGCCGACCGCCGGAAGAAGCGATCCGACTCGGCTGGGCTCACGGCGCGCTGCTCACCACCTTCCCCGGCGACACCACGATGGCGACGGTCGATCAAGTCGAAGCGTTCGCGAAGGGTGGCTCGGCGCGGATTCAGCGGTAAGCAACCGTAGACGAGGCACTCCGTGACTCGAATTTTCCGGTCACGGAGTGACCGGTCTACTTGGGGGGCCGGCATGGGCTTTATCAACATCTCCGAGTTTCAGCCGATCGAACCGGTTCCGGGTTGCCGGATGCGGACTCCGTTTGGCAAGAACTTGATGCTCTCGCATCTGGAAATGGATGAAGGGGCCGAGGTGCCGCTGCACTCGCACCCGCACGAGCAGGGAGGCATGTTGATTCGCGGCACGCTGGAGTTGACGATCGGTGACGAGACTCGGTTGTGTCAGCCCGGTTCGATGTTCCTGATTCCGCCAAACGTCAAACATCGAGCGGTGGCCGTTGGCGGCCCGTGCTTGGTGCTCGACGTCTTCAGTCCCGTGCGCGAGGACTATGCCGAACTGGTGAATCACTACATCCCGCCGGTGCCCGAATCTGAGCGGAGTTCGTAATTTTCCAATGGGGCGTTGACAGAAAGATGGGGACAGAAAAATGGAGAGAGTTCTATGGCGGCGTTTTCTTTTTTCTGTCATCCATGTTTTTGTCGTGAGCCTCGGTTGTCTTCAGGCAGTGGCTCGCTGCGACGAACTTCCGGCTCTGCGTCTGCCGCGTGACAAGCTGCTGGTCTATCGCGGCCTCAACAACGAGCAACTGCCGGTCAAGACGCCGGCCGATTGGCTCAAGCGCCGCGCAGAGATCGTCCAAGGCGCACAGGCCGTGATGGGTAAGCTGCCCGGCAAAGAGAAACGCTGTCCGCTCGACGTGAAGATTGAAGAGGAAGTCGATTGTGGCACCTACGTCCGGCGGCTCGTGATGTATTCCTCGGAGCCGGGTTCGCGCGTGCCGGCGTATCTCTGCATTCCGAAAAGCGT
Source organism: Planctomyces sp. SH-PL62 (assembly GCA_945893045.1). GTDB lineage: Bacteria > Planctomycetota > Planctomycetia > Planctomycetales > Planctomycetaceae > SXKJ01. The sequence goes on along the minus strand of CAMDEA010000026.1, from coordinate 38,323 downwards.
GCTGGATGACAGCGGCAAGAAAGCTCCGGCTGTGTTGTGTCTGCATGGGACGGACAACGTCGTCGGTCACGGAGTCGTCGTTGGGTTGGGCGGCCGGCCGAATCGGCAATACGCCAGCGAACTCGCCGAGCGCGGCTATGTGACGCTCGCGCCCAATTACCCGTTGCTCGCGAAGTATCAACCGGATGTGAATGCGCTCGGCTGGCAGAGCGGGACGCTCAAGGCCGTGTGGGACAACATGCGCGGACTCGATCTGCTGGAATCGCTGCCATTCGTGAAGGCGGAGGCGTTCGGCACGATTGGGCATTCGCTCGGCGGGCACAATTCGGTTTACACGGCGTTCTTTGACGACCGCATTCAAGCGGTCGTGTCAAGCTGTGGACTCGACTCATACCTCGACTACTACGATGGCAACGAGAAGAACTGGTTCCCCGAAAAGGGTTGGTGTCAGACGCGGTACATGCTCAAGCTCGCCGAGTATCGCGGCCGCTTGCAGGACATCCCGTTCGACTTCCATGAACTGGTCGGCGCGTTGGCCCCACGTCATGTCTTAATCATTGCTCCGCTGAAGGACTCCAACTTCCGAGCCGCCAGTGTGGATCGCGTGGCGACGGCCGCTCGCGAGGTTTTCAAACTGCACGGCCACGAAGATCGCTTGCGCATCGAGCATCCCGACTGCGATCACGATTTCCCAACCGAGATGCGGCAGCAGGCATACGAACTGTTCGACCGCGTGTTGCGATAACCCACGCTCTTGGCGAGCGTGGCTACCACGTTTCGATTTCTTGAAGGAACCGATCATGCCGTTGTCACGCCGCCAATTTCTGTCCACCGCCGCCGCGATCGTTGCGGCTCCGGCCGTCGTTACCGCCAGCAAGACCGACAAGCCCTTGATCGTCGGCGAAGGGGAGCATCGCTTCGAAGTCCAGCACGAGTGGCCGCAGCTTCCCGAAAAATACACTTGGCAGACGACGCACAACGTCGCCGTCGATCAGTCAGGCAACCTCTATGTCATCCACGAAGGGCGCGCCGATCTGAAAGATCACCCCTCGATCTTCGTGTTCGATCCCGAAGGCAAATTCATTCGTGCCTTCGGTGCTCAGTTTCAAGGTGGCGGACATGGGATCGAGATTCGCCAAGAGGGGAGCGAAGAGTTTCTCTACGTCTGCGCGTACCAGCATCTCAAGACGTTCGCCAAGATGGATCTCAAAGGCGGGATCATCTGGCAACAATACGCGCCGATGGAGTCGGGAGTTTATGCGCCGGGCGAGAACACTCGGCCGGAAGACCGCCCGGAACGGGACAAGGTGTGGGGGCCGAATCGGTTCCTGCCGACAAACTTCGCGTTCCTCGATGACGGCGGATTCTTGTTAATCGACGGTTACGGAGCCTCCTACTGCCACCGCTACAACAAAGACGCCAAGTGGGTCAGTTGCTTCGGCGGTGTCGGCGACAGCGAAGGGAAGTTCCGAACGCCGCACGGAGTGTGGATCGACAAACGGGAAGGCCGCACGCCGTCGATCGTCGTCTGCGATCGTGCTCATCACACGTTGCAATACTTCTCGATGGACGGCAAGTATCTCGAAACAATCAAGGGCTTCGGCCTGCCGGCCAATGCCGAGACTTGGAAGAACTTGCTCTGCATTCCCGAACTGCACGCTCGCGTCACGCTGCTCAACGAGAAGAACGAAGTGGTGGCTCGGTTGGGTGAGGATGTGGCTCGCGTCACCGCGAAGGACGGCGGTCAGATTCGCGGCGACAAGTCGAAGTGGATCGACGGCAAGTTCGTGCATCCGCATGACGCCTGCTTCGCGGCCGACGGCAGCATTTTTGTTGCCGAGTGGGTTGGGACGGGACGCATCTCGAAGCTGAAGAAAACGGTATAACGGCCATCGGCTGACGGCGAACGGCTTTCGGCCGGAAGCCGTCAGCCGATGGCCGACAGCCGTGATACCGTTTTTCTGAATTGGGAATCGATCATGCGCAACTACACGAACCTCACGTTCTGGGATGACCTCGTGAAAGCGCTGGTCCGCAGCTATCGGTTTGGAATGTCGTTGCCAACGAACGATCAGTACGCGCTCGGGGCCGACATCAAACGTGTGGCGGTGCGAGTCCGCACGAAAATCGTCGCCGGCATCTCGACCGAATCGGCGGCTGGGTGTGCTCATGAATTCGATGGAGCGTATCAAGGCTTGAAAGAGATCACGTCCGGAATCGAATTCGCCGTCGAGTTGGGGATCACCAAGGCGGAGTTGGTTGCTGATTTGTTGGAAACTTTGGATCGTCTGGCGAGTGCGGTGTTCTCGTACCGCCGGACGCTCTCGGAATCTTGAGGCAATGAAAGGCCCACTATGAAGTACCTCGTTGAGTTCATCGGCACGTTTTTTCTCGTGACCACCATTGGCTGCACCGTGATCAACGGCGGCGACGGAGTCATTCCGCCGCTGGCGATCGGCTCGGTGCTGATGGTCATGATTTACGCGGGTGGACATGTCTCCGGAGCACACTACAACCCGGCCGTCACGCTGGCGGTGTTTCTGCGCGGGAAGTGTCCGGCCAAGGATGTGCCGGGCTACATGATCGCCCAGGTCTTGGGAGCGGTTGGGGCGGCGGCGATCGTGCTGTTTCTCAAGAAGAATCCGCCGGTCGAAGCGCTCACGCCGGATGTGTCCCGGGCACTGGTCGCGGAATTTCTCTTCACGTTCGCGTTGTGTTCCGTCGTGCTGAACGTGGCGACGTCGAAGAACACGGCGGGGAATTCCAACTACGGTCTGGCGATCGGCTTCACCGTTTTGGCGGGAGCGTTTGCGGTCGGGCCGATCTCGGGCGGCGTCTTCAATCCGGCGGTGGCGGTTGGCATCACCGTTCTGGGTAAGTCAGCGTTGGCGAACATTTGGATTTACCTCGTGGCCAACTTCGCGGCGGGAGCGGCGGCGGCGGCCGTGTTCAAGCTCATCAATCCCAACGACAAGTAAGCCATGCAGAACGCCGAAGTCGGACGCCTGTTTGAAGACCTCGCCGACCTGTTGGAGCTCGACGCCGCGAACCCGTTCCGCGTGCGAGCGTACCGCAACGCCGCCCGAACGGTCGAAGCGCTGTCGGCCGACGTGGCGGCAATGGTCGCGCGCGACCCGGCTGAGCTGCTGCAACTCGAAGGGATCGGCAAAGATCTCGCCGACAAGATCGTCGTCATCGTTCGTACCGGTCAGTTGCCGCAGTTGGAGGACTTGAAAGCGAAGATCCCGCCCGGTGTCGTGCAGATGCTCCGCATTCCGGGACTCGGCCCGAAGAAGGTCGCCGCGCTGTTCAAAGAGCTGGGCCTCGAAACGCTCGACGCGCTCAAGCAGGCGGCCGAGCATGGCCGCATCGCGGAACTCAAAGGCTTCGGCAAGAAGACCGAGCAGTCGATCCTCGAAGGACTCGCGATCGTGGCCGAGGCGGGTCAGCGAGTTTTCCTCGCCGATGCGAAGGTCGAAGCGGACGCGATCGTCGCCGACTTGCAGCAACTCAGCAGCATCACGCAAGCGACGGTCGCGGGAAGTTGCCGGCGTCGCAAGGAGACGGTCGGCGATCTCGACGTGCTGGTCACGTCGTCCGATCACAACGCCGCGATGGACCGGCTGGCGGCGAATCCGCTGGTGGTGAAAGTGCTGGCTCGCGGCGACACGAAGCAGCGCGTGCGACTGCGATCGGGATTGGAACTCGATCTGCGAGTCGTCCCCGACGAATCATTCGGCGCGGCCTCGCAGTATTTCACCGGCTCGAAAGAGCACAACATCGTGATCCGCCGCCGCGCTCAAGAACGTGGCTTGAAGCTCAACGAGTACGGCCTGTTTCGCGGTGACGAACTGGTCGCGAGCCGCACCGAGAAAGAGGTCTACGCTGCTGTCGGATTGCCGTGGATTCCGCCGGAGTTGCGAGAGAATCGTGGCGAGATCGAACGAGCCGAAGCGGGGACACTGCCGAAGCTGATCGAACTCGAAGACATTCGCGGCGATTTGCACATGCACACGACGGCGACCGACGGCATGAACTCGATCCGCGAGATGGCCGAAGCCGCGAAGGCGCGCGGCCTGAAATACATCGCGATCACCGATCACTCGAAGCGAGTCACGATGGCGAACGGACTCGACGCCGACCGCCTGCGAGCACACTGGAAAGCCATCGACAAGGTCCGCGCTGAAATCAGCGGCATCGAGATTCTGAAGGGGATCGAGTGCGACATTCTTGAAGACGCGACGATGGATCTGCCGGATGACGTGCTGGCCGAAGCCGATTGGGTGCTCGCCGTGTTGCACTACGGGTTGAAACAACCGCGCGAGCAAATCGACAAGCGGCTGCTCAACGCGATCCGCAATCCGCACGTCGATGCGATCGGTCACCTGACCGGCCGCCTAGTCAATCAGCGACCGGGAGCGGACCTGACTTTTGAAGACGTCCTCAAAGCCGCTGCCGATCACGGCACCTGGTTGGAGATCAACGCGCATCCCAGCCGGCTCGATCTGGACGACATCCACGCCGCCGCCGCGAAGGACCGAGGCATCCCGATCGTCATTAACACCGACGCTCACAGCACGGCCGGCTTCGACGTCATGCAGTACGGCATCTTCCAAGCTCGCCGAGCGGGGCTGGAAGCGAACGACGTCGCGAACACTCGAACGCTGAAGGAATTTCAAAAGCTGCTGAGTTGAGACAACGGCTTTCGGCAATCGACCAACGGCTTTCGGCCGGAAGCCGTGTGCCGAAAGCCGATGGCCGTTATCTCACTTTCCCCTGCGACATCACCGGAGACACGCTCATGGACCCGCGCTACCGCATCGCCGATACCAGCCAGATCATCACCCCCGCACTGGTCGTGTTTCGCGAACTGCTCGAAGACAACCTGCGGCGGATGATCGAGATTGCCAAGCGGCCGGAGCGGCTGCGTCCGCATTGCAAGACGCACAAGACGCGCGAGATCGCCCGCATGGAATTGGAGCTTGGCATCGTCAAGCACAAGTGCGCGACGTTCGCCGAGGCTGAGATGCTGGCGAGCGTCGGCATCAAAGACATCTTCCTGGCGTACAACCTCGTCGGCCCGAACCTGCGCCGCGCGGTCGAATTCGTGAAGCAGTTTCCCGACGTGACGTTGTCTGTCACGGCCGATCATCCGCGCGGCATCGCGTCGTTGGGCGAAGCGATGGACACAGTCGGGCGACGTATCGACGTACTGCTTGATATCGACGTCGGCCAGCATCGCACGGGAGTCCCGGTCGGCTCGCACGCAGCCGAGCTTTATCGTCAGATCGCCGCGACTCGCGGACTGAAGCCGGGGGGCTTTCATGTCTACGACGGACATCAACATCAACTCTCTCGCGACGACCGCCGAGTCGCCGTGTTGGCCGAGTTCGACAAGGTGCGAGTGTTCCGCGACAACTTGGTTGCGTCAGGCCAATCGGTTCCGCGCATGGTCTGCGGCGGAACCGCCTCGTTCCCGATCTACGCCGAAATGGACGACCCCACGATTGAACTCAGCCCCGGCACCTGTGTGCTCAACGATGTCGGCTACTCCGAGCACTTCCCCGATCTGGTGTTCCCTCCTGCAGCCGTAATGCTGACGCGCGTCGTCAGCCGGCCGGCCGCGAATCGCATCACGTTGGACTTGGGCTATAAGGCGGTCGCGTCCGATCCGCCCGCTGGTCAGCGAGTGATGTTTCCCGATCTGCCGGACGCCAAACAGGTGCTGCAAAACGAAGAGCATCTCGTTTTGGAAACATCCCGCGCCAACGAGTTTCAACCAGGCGACGAATTGTTGGCGATCCCGCGTCACGTCTGCCCGACGTGTGCGTTGCATCGAGCGATCTTCGTGATCGCAGGCGGAGAACTCGTCGATCAATGGGAGGTCGCCTCGCGCGATCGCTGGCTGACGATTTGAAGCCCGTAGGTCAGGCTTTCCAGCCTGACCCGAATGTCATTTGACGCCAAACTTTGATCTGGTCAGCCTGGAAAGGCTGACCTACTGGAGCAACATGCGATCCCTTTTCGTCATCCTCGTGGCAGTTCTTTCCGGGACGGCATCGGCTCAGGAAGTTGGAGACAAACCTTCCGGAGTCGGTGCCACAATTGATCGCGGCCTCGCCTTCTTGGCCAAGGATGCGCTGGCTTGGAAGAAGGAGCACAACTGCGCCTCTTGTCACCACGCCGCGCTTGTGGCTTGGGCGATGCGTGAGGCTAAACAGCATGGTCGCTCCGTTGATGAGCCAGTGCTGACCGAGATGACGAAATGGGTCGCCGAGTCGGGAGACGGCAAGACCAGTCTGCCGCGACCCGCCGGCATTCCCAAAGCGCTCAATACAAAGCCGGTGTGGTTCGCGCTCGCACTGGGCGCGGATGCCGAACCGGACGCTGTCTCGCAAGCCGGCCTGAAGCGACTCTTGGAGACGGTCAAAAGCGATCAGACCGAGAGCGGAGCGTGGGCCTCGTGGCCCGAAACTCGGCCGCCGATCTTTGGCAATTCCGACGAGAGCATGACCGCGCTGGCAACTCTGGCCCTGCTGCCTGCCGCCGCCGCGGGCGACGACTCGGCGAAAGCTGTGCGTGACAAGGCCGTGCAGTGGCTCACCGCCACGAAGACCGATGACGACCCGCAGTCGATCGCCATACGTCTGGTCCTGTGGCAGCGACTGAACCGCCCCGTCCAAGAACGAGAGCCGCTGATCCAACGCATCCGCGAACGACAAAACACCGACGGAGGCTGGAGCCAATCGCCGGACATGGCGAGCGACGCCTGGGCCACCGGTCAAGCGCTGTATGCTCTGTCCCACGCGGGCCTCAAACCCGCCGAGCCTGTGATCGCGCGCGGCCAAGCCTTCCTCATCAAGACGCAACGCGAAGACGGCTCCTGGCCGATGACTTCGCGCCCGACCAAACCCGGAGGCGAAGGCACGAAATACCTCGTCCCCATCACTGGTGCCGGTAGCGCGTGGGCCGTCCTGGGGTTGGTAACATCAAAGCGCTAGCTACTGGCTCTGTTGTTCGGCTCGCAATCTGGAGACTGTCCCATGCGTCTCGCCTCGCTCGCGCTCATCGTCTTACTGACTCAGACAACGCCGACTCAAGCCTTTGCCGATCCGCCCGGCTTCAAATCGCTGGCCATCGGCGATCGTGCTCCGGATTTCGAGTTGCCGGGGGTCGATGACAAGCCGTACTCGTTGAAGAGCTTTGCAGACTCGCGACTGCTGTTGATCGTCTTCACCTGCAATCACTGCCCGACCGCGCAGGCTTACGAATCGCGAATCATCAAGCTGCATGCCGACTACAAAGACAAAGGGGTCGCACTGGTCGCTATCTCGCCGAACGATGATCAGGCGGTGCGTCTGGATGAGCTGGGCTACACCGATGTCGGCGACTCGCTCGAAGACATGAAGCTGCGGGCGAAAGAGCGACAATTCGCCTTCCCGTACCTGTACGACGGCGAGACACAGAAGACTTCGTTGGCCTACGGAGTGGTCGCCACGCCGCAAGTGTTTCTCTTTGACCACGAGCGGAAGCTGCGCTACGTCGGACGCATCGACGACTCGGACGTGAAACTCGTCACCAGCCACGACACACGCAACGCACTCGACGCCTTGCTGGAGGGCAAGCCGGTGCCGATCGAAAAGACGCGCACGTTCGGCTGCTCGACCAAGTGGGCCGAGAAGCGGGCGGAGGCTGAAGCATCATTGAAAAAGTGGGACGAGGAGCCGGTCGAGTTGAAGACCATCGACGAGGCGGCGCTGACCAAGCTGGTCAAGAACGACACCGACAAGTTGCTGCTAATCAATGTCTGGGCGAGCTGGTGCGGTCCCTGCATCACGGAGTTGCCGGAGTTCGTCACGATGAACCGCATGTACCGCCGCCGCAACTTCCAGTTGGTCACGATCACGCTGGACGATCCCGACCAGAAAGACGCCGCGCTGAAAATCCTGCGCGAAAAACACGTCGCCGGAACGAACTACATTTCGACCCTGCCCAGTCGCGATCGGTTTGCCGACGTGCTCGACAAAGATTGGGACGGCCCCGTCCCATACACGCTCCTCATCGCCCCCGGCGGCAAAGTGATTTACCGCCAGGGCAACCAGATCAAACCCTTGGAAGTCCGCCGAGCGATCGTCGATGTTCTGGGCCGAACGTATGCGAACCGGCCGCCGAAGTGACGATCGCTTCTGGCCCTGCGCGACACAGTTGTTTTCCCGTTGTGGACGACGAAGATAGCGGTGTTGTTCAACTCGTCGATGCCATTCTGTTGCGCCAGGGATTCCATGCAAGCATCTGAGACTAAACTCCGACAGTTGATTGAGGGCACAAAGCAGTACGTCGTTCCGCTTTTTCAGCGTCCCTACAGCTGGTCCGAAAAGCAGTGGAAAACGCTGTGGACTGACGTCGTTGACCAGTCGCTGCACGACGACGGCCGACCGCATTTCTTCGGCTCGATAGTGACCACTCCCGCGAAGTCGGTACCGCAGGGGGTCGGGAAATGGCTGTTGATCGACGGACAACAGCGAATCACAACCATTCAAGTCCTTCTCGCGGCCATACGTGATTCGGCGGAACTACTGAGCGATGCCAAGCTTCGCGACCGGATCGACGGTCAATACTTGAAAAACGCATACGAGGAGAACGACGAACGACTGAAAGTCCTCCCGACGCAGGATGATCGCGCGGCGTTTCGTGCCATTATTTGGAAAACGGAGATTCCGGAGGGTCGGCTACGTACCTGCTATCAATTCTTCTTGTCTCGACTGGAGCGACTGACGGTCGATCAACTCGATCCCATCCACTTGGCGGTTGTTGATCGACTTTCGTTGGTCGGCATTACCTGCGACGACCATGACAATCCGCATCTCATCTTTGAAAGTCTCAATGCCAAAGGGGAGAAACTCACGCCCGCTGATCTGATCCGAAACTTTCTTCTGATGCGCGTGCATGTCGGTGATCAGGATCGCCTTTTCACAACGTACTGGCTGCCGATCCAACAAGCGCTCGGCAACGACCTGACAGAGTTCGTGCGGCACTATCTCATGAAGGAAGGGAAGATCCTCAAAGAGGCCGATGTCTATTTTGAACTCAAGGATCGGCTTGCGAATTCAACGCCGGCACAAGCCGAAGCATTCCTGCGCGATCTGCACCGCCACGGAATGTTTTACGCGAGATTTATCGACTCGAAACGAGAGTCAGACGATGCACTGGCCGAGCGGCTTGATCGCGTTCGTCGATTGAAGGTCACTGTCGCGTACCCGTTCTTGCTGCGTGTGTTCGACACATACGACGCAGGCTCACTCAGTCACGAGCAGGTACTTGAGACACTGGACGTGCTCGAATCGTTCGTGATCCGTCGATTGATTTGCAACATGCCTACCAACCAATTGCGGCGGATGCTGCCTCCGGTGTTTGATGCTGCTGGCGGTGCTGGCCCGGCATTCGTCGATGGACTTCGCAAACAATTAGGCGGCACACGTTGTCCGAACGATGAAGCATTTTCTGCGAAGCTTGCGACAGAACCGCTCTATTCAACCGCCGAGAAAAATGCCCGGCTTCGGTTGATCCTCGAAAGGCTTGAGCTTTCGTTCAATCACAAAGAACCGGCTGAACTTTCTGGGGCGCAGATCGAGCATGTTTTGCCACAGACGCTGACTCCAGAGTGGGAGCAAGAACTCGGAGATGGAGCAGAGGAGCATTCGTCAAACCTGCTGCACACGCTCGGTAATCTGACGCTGACGAAATACAACGCCGAGTTGTCCAACAAGCCCTACGAGGTCAAACAAAGAGATTTCGCCAACAGTCACTTCGTATTGAATCGCCACTTCGCCGACGTCGAGCGATGGTCGCCAGATGCAATTCTCGAACGGGGTCGTGCGCTCGCACAGCGCGCACTCAAGATTTGGAGCGACGTTGGCCGAGAGTCCACTTCTATTGAACACGAGAAGCGAGCAATTACTCCGCCCGTGAGAATTCGGTTTCGTGACGATCAGCAGCCCGTCACGAATTGGAAAGATGCGTTCGTCAAATTGCTCAAGCAATTCGATGCGAGCAGTCCGGGGTTATTGTTGCGCATCGCGACGGAACAGACTTTGACTGCCGTAATCGCGATGAATGAAGAACGGTTCCGTCGATCGAAGACACAGATCGGGAACGTCTACGTCAACACGCACGCCAGTGCTGCCCAATTGCAAGATTGGTGCGGAAAGGTCGCAGAGATCGGGAACATTGGTCCGAATGATTTCGAGTTCGTCATGCCAGATCACGTCGCGCCAAGGAAAGGGAAACTTTCGAGTATACCACCAGTCAGAATCAGGTTTCGTGGCATCGAGCAACCCGTGCTCAATTGGAAGGACGCATTTACAAAACTGCTGATGCAGTTTGATGCGTGCAGCCCTGGTTTATTACTTCGCATCGCTACAGAGCAGGTTCTGCCTGCGGTGATTGCTTTGGAGTCTGCCAGGTTTCATGGATCGGAAGTTCGAATCGGCGAAGTCTTCGTCAATACTTATGCCAGTGCGGCCCAACTTCAGAGATGGTGCCGAAAGGTGGCTGAGATTGGAAGAATTGGCTCGGTAGACTTTGCGTTCGTTATGCCCGAAGACGGTGACACGATGTGCGAGTCGGTGGTCGGAGGAAGCGTTTAATGGAAGAACGCGGGTCGGGTTGACTGGAGTTGCGATTCGGTTGAGGATAGTTGCGAATGCAACGCCATCGACGAGACAAGACATCGAGCAGGGACTGACGAGGAAGGACGATCATGCGACGAATCAGTTTGCCGGAGTTTCGCCGAGATGCGGAAGCAGTGATTCGCCAGGCTCAGCAGGGGCAGCGCATGATTCTGACGTACCGAGGAAAAGCTGTTTTGCGGCTCGAACCGATCCGGGAACAAGCCGCCGCGCCGGATGATCCGTTTTACTCGCTGGGCCGACTCGCCTCCCGCGACGCGGACGCTTTGACCAATGAAGAAATCGACAAAGTCATCTACGAGCACTGAAACGTTCGTGGACACAAGCGGCTTCTTTGCGTTGTTGGTCGAGCGCGATCCCGCTCACGAACGAGCGGCTGAGATTCTCGCGCGAGCGGCGCGGACTCGTGCTCGATTTGTGACGACCGACTATGTCTTGGATGAAACCGTCACACTGCTCAAAGCGCGTGGGCTGAGCCATTTGGTGGAAGCCTTGTTCGCGGCCGTATTCACATCCTCGGCCTGTCGAGTCGAATGGATGGATTCCAGCCGCTTCGAGCAAACACGCCAATTCGTCATCAAACATGGCGACCAGCCGTGGTCATTTACAGATTGTTCCAGCTTCTGCGTGATGCACGAACTGAAACTGCGCGACGCACTGACCACCGACGTTCATTTTCGCCATGCCGGGTTTGAGCCACTGCTGGTTTGAAAACGATTGCCACTTGGTGGCTCGTTACGACCGGCTCCACCGGCGACTCATGAGTCCTTCACGTTGGTCGCAAAGTCTGCTGCGGTGGATCGACTGTCGCCGTGAGTTTCAGCTCAACGCGACTTGAACTTGCGGCCGACGGTCAGGCTATCGGGAATGCCGTCCGGGTATTTCTTGAGCAGCCACGATTCAATCTGCTCGGCGCGATGCTCTGGGTGCGGGTGCGATCCGAGCCATTCGGGTTGGCGATTGCCCTTTGAGACTTCGGACAGAATTTTCATCACGCCCAACATCTGCGAGGGATCGAAGCCGGCGGCGGTCATCGCTTCCAAGCCGAATTGATCCGATTGCGATTCGTCCCCACGGCTGTAGCTCAGATTCACCATCGAATTGACCATCGCGGCCACCTGCTGATTCGCGCGGCCGGAGTGGCGATCGTCGCTGCTGGCCACGCCGACCGCCGTCACCAGGATCTGGCCGAACTGTCCTTGAGCCATGTGCTGCGCGGCGTGCCGATGAATGACATGCCCGATCTCGTGGCCGAGCACTCCCGCCAATTGTGCTTCGTTCTGCAAGCGTTTGAGCAAGCCGTTCGTGATGAAGATCTGCCCGCCCGGCAAGGCGAAGGCGTTGACCATGTCTGGGTCACGCAGCAGATGAAACTGGAAACGGTATTCGCTTTGTGAGGCGATACTCTCCGCAACCAATCGCTCGCCGACTTGGCGGACCAGCTTGGCGGATTGTGAGTGAGGATCGACTTCGCCTCCCATCCGCGCCGCCATTGCGGGAGCCGATTGCACGCCCAACGCGATCTCCTGCGGGACTGACATCGCGACGTGCTGCTTCTCGCCGGTGACAGGATTGACCTGCGTGCTCGTCAGGAACTTGAACACTCCAAAGAACACCAGCACGCCCGCAATGATCCACTGCGGAGGGATGCGGAATCCGCCTCGTTCGGAACGATAGCCGTAGGACATGATGCTCAACCTTCAAGAGGAAGACTCCACACAGGACTCATCCGAGGAGGTGCCGTGGCGCTGCACAAAACCAAAACCGGGGACCGCTAATTGACGCTAATCTTCGCTAATTGATGAGTAAGCAACAGTCCGAATTCGCGCGGATTAGCGCCGATTAGCGTTCAAGACACTGCTTTCAAAACCTGACTCGACTGCAACAACCTTCGGGAACAAAGACGGCGACGTGCGTCAAACTATCGAGCCTCTTGCCTTCCAAGAACAGTCCGCGGTTTGGTTCGGTCACAAACGCATCTTCACTTTTTGACCGTCGGTGAGAGAATCCCAGCATCATTTCGGCCGGTGCTGTCGGTGCCGGCTGCGGGCTGTTCGGCCCATTTCTGTCTTTCTCATTCTTCATTTCTCTTTTTCAGGGAGACTGGCCATGTCAGAGCCAAGTCCGCGTCCGTCGTTGGTGCGTTGGCTGTACACGCACAATCCGTTTTATGCCATTAGCGCGGCGCTCATGCTGTATGCCGTGCGGGCCGGGTACGGAGAACTCCAGATCGGGTCCATCAACTGCTGGGTGATGATGGGCGTGTTGGCGGGGTACACGCTGCTGTTGGCGGGAGTCGCCGTGTGCATTGTGCGGTTGGGCCGAGTCTGGGAGGACGCTCGGTCGATTCTGTTGTTGCTGCTGTTGCTGTTCTTGGCGGTGTCGATCAGCGCGGATGATTTGTTCGTGAAGGCGACGACGCCGGGGGAGGGGACCGCGCTGCTCGTCAGCGGCTTCTTGTTCTCGGTAGCGGTCTCGGCCGGAGTGATTTGGGGATCGCGCATCCGCGTCGGCTGGGAATATGCGGTGCCGTTTGTTTTGTATCTGGCGTTGTTCTTCGCGATGCCGTGGTGGTGCTCGCCGGAGTTGCATCCGCGCGCGACTCGGATGTTGAACTGGACCGTGTTTCTGTTTCCGCAGGTGGCCGCGCTGCTGAATCTCACGTTGCTGTCGGCGGTGCGGCGCGGCGCGAAGGGAGTCGCGAACAACGGGACGCCGTGGCCTTGGCCGTGGTTTCCCTGGACAGCGTTTGGCGTGATCGCCGTCGCGGTGGTGATTCGGTCGTTCGCGCTGGCGATGACGTTCGGTCAGACCGGGCCGATTTGGGGAGACATCAAAGCTCGATCTGGGATCGTGTTCGACACGATTTGGGGACCGTACTTCCTGATTCCGTTCGGTCTGTCGATTCTGGTGTCGCTGTTCGAGGGAGCGCTCGCGGCCGGCAATCATGCGGTGGCTCGCAAGACGATGCTGTTCTCGCCGAGTTTGCTGCTGCTCGCGCTGCCGTGGAGTAGCGGCTGGGCGTTCGAGTCATTCCTGATCGGCAAGGTGACGGCGACGATCGGCTCGCCGTTGTGGTGGACGACGCTGTTGCTGCTGGTGTTCTTCGGCTGGGCGTTGCTGCGGAAGGTCGCGGGTGCGAGCGTCGGTTTCGTGTCGCTGATCGCGCTGTTGGCGTTTGTCGGAGCGGACACGATCAGCTTGCGAACGATCGGCGCACCGCATTCCGCGCCGTTGTTCGTGGCCGGCACGTTGCTGGCGATTGCGGCGGCGATTCGAAAGTCGTCTGCGGGTTGCTTTGCGGCGTCGGCGATTCTGATTTCCGCGTTGTGGCTGGTGTTGCCAGCGACACCGCTCGCGGCGTTTCGCATGACGACTTGCTATCACCTGTTGCTGTCGTGCTGCGTCGTGTTCGGCCTGATCTTTCGTGATCGCTTCTCGACGTTGCTGCGATTGATCGGAGCCGCGTGGTTGCCGCTGACATCGCTGTCGATGATGAGCGGCTACTTGGCGGGAGACGTGCCGATTGCCTGGAAGCTGTTGTATGTCTTCGGAGCGACGGCGATCTGCTTTGCTTGCGCGGCGCTGGGGCGCAGCAAGTGGTATCTGTATGCCTCGACGGGATCAACGGCGGTGTTGGGTTACGGCTTGATGATGTTGGGCTTTCGCGGAGCAGCGTCGCTGGTTGGCCGCGAGGCGATGACCGCGCTGTCGTGGAGCGTCGCGACGTTGCTCATCGGTGTGCTCATCAGCGCTCACAAGGCGCAGTGGCTGCCGAAGTGGTTCTCCCCGAATTGGTCGAACGGTCACGGTCGCAAGCTGGCTCCCGCTGGCGATTCGCTCGATGGAGCCGGGAATCTGCCGACGCTGTCGGTAGCCGAAGCGGATGACTCCGAATGAGTCCGCTGTCCCGGAAGGGGTCGGGAGTCTTCGGTGCGTGGTTTCGTAGATCGCCTCGTCGCTAGACTGCCGCCCCGCGCCGGCCAACGGTGGCTGGCTGTAATCCTCAACACAAGGAACACGGAGATGGTGACTTCATGAAGAGATTCGTCTTTGCGGCCGGTCTGGTCGTCGTGGCTATTGTTGTTGGCTGTGGAGGCTCTTCGGAGCCGAAGTCTTCTGTGACTCAGTCGCCGGTTGCTCTGGCGAAGTCCACAGATGTTGCTGCTGATGGTCAGGTTGCTGACTCGAACAAAACCGAGCCGGACAAGGGAACGCAGCCGGTGGTTGCGGAACCGCAGAGCCGCGGGTTTACCTTCCATTATCGCTTCCGAGTGAAAGACCTGAAGCTGGCCGAGGACTCTGAGCAAAACCTCGTGCGCGTGTGGCTGCCTTCGGCGTCGACCAGCGATGAGCAAGATGTGCGGCGTCTGGATGCGACCACTCCCGGCGAGGTCTCTGAAATCAGCGATGCTCAGTTTGGGAATCGCATCTTGTTTTTCGAGACCAAGATTCCGAAGTCCGGCGAATTCAGTGTCGATGTTCCGTATGAAGTCACTCGCCGCGAAGTGCTACGCGGCCCGTCACGAACGACTGATGCCAACACCGCGAAGCTGGAGGAATCGAGACGCGAGTTCTTCCTGCGTGCGGACGCGATGGTCCCCACCACGGGCAAGCCGCTGAAGCTGCTCGACATGGTGGAGTTGGTGCAGGACAAGTTCGCCCGCGCGCGGCAGCTTTATGACATCGTCGACAATCACGTCGCCTACAAAAAGGAAGGGATCGGCTGGGGACACGGCGATGCGAATTGGGTCTGCGACAGCCGCTACGGCAATTGCACCGACTTCCATAGCCTGTTCATCTCGCTGGCTCGGTCGCAGGGCTTGCCCTCGCGATTCGAGATCGGCTTCTCGATTCCAACGGATAAGCCGGAAGGTCCGATCGCCGGCTATCACTGCTGGGCCTGGTTCTACGCCGACGAGCGCGGTTGGATTCCGGTCGATATCTCGGAAGCGGACAAGAACCCGATGATGAAGGACTATTACTTCGGCGGCCTGACTCCCGACCGTGTGACGTTCTCCGTCGGCCGCGACATCTCTTTGTTCCCGCAGTCCGCCAGCCAGCCGTTGAACTTCTTCATCTATCCGCACATCGAAGTCGGCGGCAAGGTGTTGCCGAAGGAGAATGTCGAACTGCAATTCGCGTTCAAGAACCTTGGCGTGTCGGGCTAGGGCGCGAAATGCCGTTCGGTCTCGTTGACCAACTTCGGCTCTTGTTGGCGGAGCTTTTCCAGATTCGTGCTGGCTTGTTTGGCCATTGCGGGAGCGTTGAGCTGCTTTGTTGCGGCGACCAGAAAATAGCGAACGATGGCTCGTTTGACGCGCGAGTCGGCGTTGCCGAATTGCCGCATCAGACGCGCTTGCAGTGACCAGTCTTCCCAGCGAGTGAGGTCGGCGATGGCGAGGTCCGCCAGGTCAGGAGAGTCAATGAGCGTGCGCATCGACTGACGCAAGCGATCCTTTTCGATGCGACCGTTGCCGTAGGCCGACATGAATCGCAGCGCCTGCATCGCGGCATAGACCTCGCTGAACGGAGCCTGCGGGTTCTGGAGCTTGGTTTGGTCGAGCACCGTCAGCCCCTTGTCGCCGGTCAGCAACAGATAGCTCGACATCAAACCATCGCGGCCCAAGAACTGTCCCGGCGGAGGCACGCGGACGATGTTCTCCAGCATCCGCGCGTCCTCGTCGTTGCCGCACAGACCGAGCAACAAGAAATAGAGGTTCAAGCGAGTCGCCAGAGTCTGGCCGCTGTTGATCCACCGGAGCAGTTTCGCGCGGTCCAGCTTGCCTTTGGCTTTGACGATGTCTTCCCACGGAGCGTTCGCGAATTCCCAATAAGCGTCCATCGCGATCCGTTCGTCGGAGAACTCCAGGAATTTGACGAAGTATTCCAGCCGCTGGGCGGTCGGCACATCGACGGCTGGAGCTTGCTTGAGGTATTGATAGCCGCCCTCAGTGATCTCCAACGGACGCCAACTGAGTTCGTCGTCTTCTTTCTGGCCGAAGAGCAAAAACAGATCACCGCGCTTCCCGGCATGAAATTCCGGGACCGAGAGCTTCGCATCCTGTTTCAACGCTGATGGCTTGCCTCGCGCGACTTCCACGACTGAGAACGTCGTGCGGCCCAACATTCCGGCCGACGATTTTCCGTCGCTCCACTGAGCCAGCACGACGACATCCGCAGCAGCGAAATCATCGCTGAATGTTTTTTGAGCACTGCCACACAACGGACACGCTGATGCACCACTCGCAAGTAGCACACTCCAAGACAGCGAGAGCAGCAATCCCAGCAGTCGCCCGCGATGAATCATGGCTTCCTTTCCGATCGGCTATTGAAGCAACAAGAAGAATCGTTCCGCTTCCTGCACTGTCTTCGGGTCTTTCTCACGCAATGTTTCGAGGCTGGCTTGGGCTTGCAGTGCGGACGAAGCGAGATCTTCTGGTTTGGAGTTCTTGGCGGTCGGATCATCCTGCTTCTGTTCATCGGCTTTTGGCGGCTGAACCTTCGCGGCCTTCAAGAGGTAACGGACGATCGCTCGCTTCGTCGGTCGATTGTCGTATTCACCCTGGCCGTAAAGACTCATCAGGCGGTCTTGAACTGACCAATCTTCCCAGCGAGCGAGATCGTTAATCACCAGATCGGCCAGTTCCGGCTCTTCCAACAACAAATGCAGGGACTCGCAAGCCCGATCTCGCGAGAGGCGGTCTTGTCCGTGGGCCACCATAAATCGGACGGCTTGAAACACGGCATAGCGTTCGGAGAAAGGAAGCTTTTTCTGACAGAGCCTGTGTTTCTCCAACACGGCCAAACCCTTCTCGCCCATTCGCCAAAGGTAGCCGATGTGGAATCCCTCAATGCCCAGACGAAAGTAGTCGGTCGGCTGCTGAATGTGGGCGAGCAAGAACTCGGCATCGGACCTGTTGCCACAAATCCCCAGCAACATGGCATACAAGCCCAGACGCTTCGGTTCGATGTTTGGGTTTCGCAGCCATTCCCTCAGCTTGTCGCGCGGAAGTTGGGAGGTACATGCCAAAAGATCATTCCATTCCGCCGACTCCAATTCAAAAAACGCATCCTCCGCGATGAGCGAGTCGCTGGACTCCAGAAATCGAAGGAAGTACGGCAACCGTTGCGGCGGAGCAAATTGAGGTGAGGGAGCGTCAAGGATGTATGACAGCGCGGCCTCGGTCATGACTCCAAGGCTTCCCCAAGCCCAGAGACCTTGTTGGGCTTTATTCCCCAGCAGCAGATGCTGACCGAAGTGGTCTTTCTTGACGAAGCGGGAAACGGAAACCATATCGCCGACGTTCAACTCTTCCGGTTCGCCGCGAAGGAATTGTCGGATGACGAAGAACGTCTGTTTGGCCTGCTCGTCACCGCTGACTCGCTCGGCCAGCAGGACCACATCCGCCAACACAGATTGCTCAGCCAGTGTCATCCTCGAAACGCAACAGCCGCCTGGGCAGGCTCCGGCCTCGTTCGTGAACGCCACGACGAGAACGGCGAACAACGTCACCACGGCCAAGAGCTGCCGAGCATTCATCGGGAACTCCTCGGACGAACTATTGCAGGAAGAAGAATCGTTCCGCTTCCTTCACCGTCTTTGGGTCTTTCTCTTTGAGCTTTTCAAGGTTCGCACGGGCTTGCAGCGCGGAGGCGGGGAGTTCGGCCGGTTTCGAATTGGTGGCGCTCGAAGCCTCCGTCTTGGTGTCGTCGGTCTTGGGTGGCTGGACCTTCGCGGCGGTCAGGTAGTAACGCACGATCGCGCGCTTGATCGACGGCAGCGAGTACTCCCCTTCGCCGTAGAGCTTCATCAGGCGGTCTTGGACGGTCCAATCTTCCCAGCGGGCGAGATCGGCGACGACGAGATCGGCGAGTTCCGGGCGGTCGAGCAATTCGCGCATGGATTGTCGCATACGCTCTTTGCTGATGCGGCCGTTGCCGTAGGTCCACATCTGCCGCAGCGCCTGCATGCCGGCGTAGGTCTCGCTGAACGGAGCCTTCTTGTCCTGGAACTTGCTGCGGTCGATGCGGTCCAAACCTTTGTCGCCGGTCAGCAGCAGGTAGCCGAAGATCAAGCCGTCGATGCCCAATCGGAAATCTTGGGTTTGCTCCTCAATCTTCTTCTCCATCACGGCCGCGTCTTCGTCGTCGCCGCACAGGCCGAGCAACAATCCATACAAGCCCAGCCGCGTGGGCGAGGTCTCTTTGTTGGTGATCCATTTGCGAATCTTCGTGTGGTCCATCTTGTCTTTGATTTTGACGATGTCCTCGTAAGGAGCGTTCGCGAATTCGCCATAGGCGTCGTTCGAGACGAGCTGATCGGGGTACTCCATGAACTTGAGGAAGTATTCCAACCGCTTGGTCGTCGGTGATTCCGGGGACGGAGCCTGCTTGATGTACTGGTAAGTCACCTCGGTGACTTCCAGTGGACTAGACCAGTCGATCTCCTTGTCTTTGGTGCCGAAGAGCAGGAACAGATCGTCCTTCTTACCGGCTCGGTAACGCGGCACGGTGATCTTGTCGTCCTTCTTCAAAGACTCCTGTGGCCCGCGCGCGAGTTCGACGATGGCGTACGTCGTGGACCCCACCGGAGATTTTTCAGTCGGCGGTTTGCCATCAACCCACTTCACGAGCACTGCTGCATCGGCCTGAGTCAATTGCTCGCTGAGCGTCAGCGACGGAGCGGCACAGAACGGACAGCAGAAGTAAGTGGTCTTGGTGTGCTTCTCAGCACGAGCGACTTGCGGCACCAGCAGCGCGGCAGCGGCGAGAACGATCAACAGGCGGGATTTCATGGCGAGGCTCCTTGTTTCGATTTTCCCGCCTCCGACCTTGCGTCGGTGGTTCCCGCGCTCTGCACGACGGCGTGGTTGACTTGAAATCATCCCGTAGTGCAGAGCGCGGGAACCACCGGGACAAGCCCGGTGGCGGGGCAACTATTTCTCGATCACGATCGCGTCTTCCAGTTCGTACATCGCGGTGTATTTCTCGATGTCTGATTTGATATGGAAGACGCCAACAACGTCGAACGGACGGCCTTGAATGTAATGAGTCGCCACCCCTTTGCGCATGAAGGTGTCGATCAAGTCGTATTCTTTCGGTGTCCGCCCGAAGCAGCAGATTTGATTGTCGCGAGCCAGAACGAAGCCACGAATGTCCGTGTCTTGAAACGGTGGGAACATGAAGCCGCGGACTCGAATCCGTTTGCCATCGAGCGCCTTCAGCCACTTCGGCAATCGTTCCGGAGCATCCGCCGGGACCGGGTCGAGGTTCAGCACCTTCAGCAGATCGACGTCGTCGAAGCTGACTCGAATGGCTTGCTCCGGGCCTTCGACTTTGAACGATCGCGTCTCATCGGCTGGAGTTGAGTTCGTGGTGGAATTCGCACCGGTGAGTTCAGCAGTGTTCGACGATTTGTTCTCTGCGGATGGATCGCCTGCGGAGACCGTCTCGGATGCAACCTCTTGGTTGGCCGACGCGGGTTGAACGTTCGTCGGTTCGGATTTCGAGGCTGATACGTCCGTGAGCGAACCGAGAGTCACGGTCGCCGTTGCGTTGGAGTTCGCCGCCTCGCCCTCAACGTGTCCGCAACCCGCGAGCGTTCCGGCCAAGAGGACGCCCCCCGCCAGCATCCATTCCAATTTGGGGCAGAGAGTCATCGCGAGGCTCCGTGTGCTTAATCAATACGACGTCTTGGCGAGGCCAAAGTGTGTGGCTTCCAGTTCAAAGGCCGGTTCTAGGTTGCCGGCTTTTCGCAAATCACGCAACCGGAAAACCCCCGCCACCGAGACCATGTGTTGCATGTGCTGGGCCTTCAAGTCGCCTTTCATCTTCACTTTGATCATATCGGTCAACTTCGGCTGTCCTCCGAAACAACAGTCGCCATTGTCTCGGCAGAGCAAGAACGTCGACAGGTCATCCAACTGAGTTCCAGGGTACATGTAGCCTTTCAGAAACAGAGGTTTCCCTTCCAAGGCCGCGATGTCTGGATGGACTCGGCCCTGCCCCTCCTCCATGACGAACCCCTTCTTCGAGATGTCCAAACCAAAGCTGATTCGCTGATACCCTGGAGGCACTTCCGTCTGAAACCAATAGACGTGTAACGCCACACCACTGACGAGCAACACCACCGAGGTCACAACCCCGGCCATCGCGAGCTTGCGACCGCTCAGGCCACCGTCCGATTGATCGATCTGTCGCAAGGCCACGAAGCCGAGCACAAAACCAAACACCGCAAAGACCACACCCAGCGGACTAAGCAGTCCCGACAACGCGCAAATCCCCAACAGTGCCGACACCGGAGCCAGCGGCGGAATCGGCTTGTAGGCAAATTCATCAAAGTTCGGCTCGGCGGATGAAGGTTGCACGGCGGACGGTTCCAGTTGATCGAGGGTCTGAGACATGCGGCACCTCACGGCGAAAAGTTGAGTTGGCGGGATCGTCGGCCAATACGTCCGTTCGCCGAAAAACGACGGAAACGGCCGGCCATGATACCACTCGGCCGAGTTGTGGCCACTCCCGACCGGCTCCGCGTCACTCAACGCACACCGGTCAGGCCGATAATATCGCTTCAATAGCCCGGTCACGGAGAATCTGTGACGAATGACGTGGGGCACGTTTTCAACGTGCCCAATCCACCAAATTCCGAGCACGTTGAAAACGTGCTCCACGAAAGCCACCGATGACCGCCTTCAGCGCCAACCTCAACAAAGTCGCCTTGCTGCGAAACACACGAGACAACGGCCTGCCCGATGTGTGCCGATTCGCTCGGCTGTGCGTCGCCGCCGGAGCCGCCGGAATCACCGTGCATCCCCGGCCGGACGAACGCCACACACGACCCAGCGACGTGCATGAATTGCGGCAGCTCACTCGCGAACTGGGCGTCGAGTTCAACATCGAAGGCTACCCAACCGACGACTTTCTGAGCCTCGTCCACGCCGTCCGCCCGGAGCAATGCACGCTGGTCCCCGACGCTCCCGATCAACGCACCTCGGACCACGGCTGGGACGTCATCGCGCAAGCCGACCTGTTGAAACGCGTCGTCCCGCCACTCCGAGCCGCCGGCATTCGCGTCTCGATCTTCATGGACCCAACTCCCGAAGTGATGCAGTTCGTCCCCGCGACCGGAGCACATCGCATCGAACTTTACACCGAGCCGTTCGCTCGCGATTTCGCCACCGCGCAACGTGACGCCTCGCTCGCGCAGTATGCCGCCACCGCGCGAGCCGCTCAACAGGTCGGACTCGGAGTGAATGCCGGACACGATTTGAATCTCGACAACCTCGGCCCATTCCTGCAAGCGGTGCCTCACGTCGAAGAAGTTTCCATCGGCCATGCACTGGTCGCCGACGCGCTGGAGTTGGGCATGTCGGAAGCCGTGCGGCGCTACGTCGCGATCTGTCAAAGTTGAATTTCAACACGGATCGCGGAGAACGCGGATTCATGCCGCGGATCAGCGTCAATCCGCGTCCTCCGTGAAATCCGTGTTCTCCCTCTTGGTTCAACAAGGAATCACCCATGCCTCACGAAGTCACTCGCCGCGATTGGTTGAAGCAATCCAGCTTGGGCTTCGGAGCCACCGCGCTGGCGACGCTGCTCGCCGACGACGGGTTCGCCGCGCAGCCGCATCGAACTCCGAAAGCCCGCAGCATCATCTCGCTCTTCATGCACGGTGGGCCTTCGCAAGTGGACCTGCTGGATCACAAGCCGAGACTGCACGAATGGCACGGACAGGAGTTGCCCGCATCGGTGCGAGGGACTCAACGGCTGACCGGCATGACGTCGGGGCAGGCGAGCTTGCCGCTCACCGCGTCGGCCTTTCGATTTGCTCAGCATGGCGACTGCGGCACCTGGGTCAGCGAGTTGCTGCCGCACACGGCCGGCGTCGTCGATGACCTGTGCGTGATCCGCAGCGTGACCACGGAGGCGATCAATCACGATCCGGCCGTGACGTACTTGCAGACCGGGCATCAACAGCCGGGCCGCCCCAGTTTTGGAGCCTGGATCAGTCACGGCCTTGGCCGAGCGAATGACAACCTGCCGGCGTTCATCGTGCTGTTGTCGCGAGGCAGCGCTGCTCGTCCGGCCGATCCGTTGTACGCGCGGTTGTGGGGTGCGGAGTTCCTGCCGTCGCAGCATCAGGGGGTGCAGTTCCGCACCGATGGCGAACCGGTGTTGTTCCTCAAAAACCCGCCCGGACTGTCGGTCGATTCGCGGAGACGAATGCTCGACACGCTCGCCGAACTCAATCAACGGCGATTGGAAAAACTCGGCGACACCGAGATTGAAACACGCATCGCGCAGTACGAGACCGCGTTCCGAATGCAGACCGCCGTCCCGGAACTGACCGACCTGTCTCGCGAGAGCGAATCCACATTTGAGTTGTACGGCAAAGAGGCTCGCCGCCCCGGATCGTTCGCAGCGAATTGTCTGCTGGCTCGGCGGTTGGTCGAGCGGGGCGTGCGGTTCGTGCAGCTTTATCATCGCGGTTGGGATCAGCATTACGACTTGCCGTCGGACCTGCGTTTGCAATGCGGCGACGTCGATCAAGCGTGTGCCGCACTGGTCCGAGACCTCAAGCAGCGCGGCTTGCTCGACGAGACGCTGGTCGTCTGGGGCGGCGAGTTCGGCCGCACGGTGTATTGCCAAGGCAAGCTCACGCCGGAGAACTACGGCCGCGACCATCACGGCCGTTGCTTCTCGATGTGGTTGGCCGGCGGCGGCATTCGCGGCGGCCAAACCTTTGGCGAGACCGACGATCACAGCTTCAACGTCGCTCGCGATCCGGTCCACGTCCACGACCTCAACGCGACACTGCTCGATCGCCTGGGCTTCGATCACACGCGATTGACGTTCCGCTTCCAAGGCCGCGACTATCGCCTGACCGACGTGCATGGCCAAGTCGTCGGCGAGATTTGCGAAGGCTAGAAATGCAGGGGCCGGGTGTTCGGTTTTTCGGAATTACGGGACGAGAGCTTCGATTGCAAACGAGACTCCTACCCGCCAATTCCGAAAAACCGAACACCCGACCCCGAATTGAGGAATCGCGTTGTCTAACGAACGTATCTATCCCAAGCTCATGGTCACCGTCTTTGATTCGGTGTAGTTGGCGAGCGCTGCGGCACCGAGTTCGCGACCCATGCCGCTCATTTTGAAGCCGCCGAAGGGGGCGGCGGCGTCGAAGACGTCGTAGCAGTTCACCCATACCGTGCCGGCGCGGACGCTGGCGGCGAAGCGATGTGCTTTCTGAACGTCCTTCGTCCAGACAGCAGCAGCCAGGCCGTAGTGCGTACTGTTCGCGCGGGTGATGATCTCGTCCATCCCTTGGAACGGCAGGATGCTCATCACCGGGCCGAAGATTTCGTCTTTCGCAATCGCCATCTCGTCGGTCACGCCGGTGAAGATGGTCGGTTCGATGAAGTAGCCCTTGTTGCCGAATCGGCTGCCGCCGGTCAGGCACTTCGCACCTTCGGATTTGCCCTTGTCGATGTACGACATGATTTTGTTGAACTGGTCCGAATCGACCTGCGGGCCTTGCGTCGTGTTCGGATCGAATGGGTCGCCGAGCCGTCTGGCCTTCGCGCTGGTGAGCATCTTGTCGACAAACTTGTCGTGGACTGATTGCTCGACGAACAGCCGGCTGCCGGCGCAGCAGCACTGGCCTTGATTGAAGAACAAACCGAACTCGGCACCGGCAACCGCCGCGTCGAGGTCGGCGTCGGCGAAGACCACGTTCGGGCTTTTGCCTCCCAACTCAAACGTCAGCCGCTTCAGCGTGGTGGAGGCATCGACCATGATCTTCTGAGCGGTCTCGTAATGGCCGGTGAAGGCGATCTTGTCGATCCCAGGATGCTTCACCATCGCGGCACCGGTCGCTCCGAATCCGGGGATGACGTTGATGACGCCATCGGGGATGCCCGCCTCTTGAGCCAGTTCGGCCAGCCGCAAACAGGTGAGCGGCGTTTGTTCGGCCGGCTTCATGATGATCGTGCAGCCGGCGGCCAGAGCTGGTCCCCATTTCCAGGCCGCCATCAGCAGCGGAAAATTCCAAGGAATGATTTGGCCGACGACGCCAACCGGCTCGCGGCGCGTGTAGCAGAAATAGTTGCCGCGAATCGGAATCGTGTCCCCCGTGAGCTTGTCGGCCCAGCCGGCGTAGTAGCGGATGCAGTCGATCGACAGCGGCAAGTCGGCGGCTCGTGCGTCGCTGATCGGTTTGCCGTTGTCGAGCGATTCGAGCGCGGCCAACTCATCGAGATTCGCTTCCATCAAGTCGGCCAGCTTGTTCATCAAGCGACCTCGGTCGCGAGCATCCATCTTGGACCACGGCCCGGATTCAAACGCAGCGCGTGCGGCTTTCACGGCAGCATCGACGTCGGCGGGATCGCCCTCGGCCACTTCGGCGATCACGGTTTCATTCACCGGGTTGATCGTCTTGAACCGCTTGCCGCTGCGGGATTCGACCCACTTGCCGTTGATGAGCATGTTGGTCTGACGGATTTTCGGGGCAGAAAATTTGGCTTCAGCAGTCGCGACCATGATTCAGACTCCTGGGACGAGAAAGTGGTGAGAGGAAACTCAACGCAACAAGGCTAACAACGGCGCGGATCGGTTTCAAAACCGGCGCGGAGTCGAACTGCAAACAGCCAATCAAACCGCTAATCGTCGCTAATCTGCGCTAATTCTGATTAGCGACGATTAGCGTAGATTAGCGGTCGAAATTCTTTTTCACTGCGGGGGTTCGACTTGCAGGAGCGTGTATGGCACGAGGGCCAGCGAATAGATGCTGCCGTCGCTCGTTTGAGCACAGCCGAGGTTCACGTATTTCGTGGTCGTCGTGCCATCGGGAAGTTTGACAATGCCGTAGTGCATCGGCAGAGGCTTTCCGTCTTTGTCGACGAACTCGGTGTAGTCCGGGTTCTTGATCGAGACCGCGCCGAGATCGACGGGGCCGGAACTTCCCGGCCGATAGCGGACGTTGTGCAGCAGGTTCATGCCGGGAGCTTCCTTCGCGAATCGGCCTCCCTCGGTGACAGCGGCACAGACCTCGCCGGTGGGGCCGACGCACATCGCTCGGCAATCGACGGTCTTGGCACCGGCGACCAGCGTGCCGAGACTCTTGCCGGGCAGCGTGTCGACAGTCGCCGTCAGGTCGTAGGCGAAGAGTTGATTGGTGCTCATCGGCAGGCAGTACAGCGTCTTGCCGTCGGGGGAGATGTCCCAGTTGATCGGGTGCCCTGTCGGCAGCGCGAGGTTCGATTCCTTGGTCGGCGGCTGTCCGTCAATCGTTTGCTTCAGCCGTTCGAGCTTGTCGGTGTTGGGGTCGTACCGAGCGATCTCGCCACCAAGGATGGGGTGGTACGCTCGGCCGAGATGGTCGATCGAGATGAAAGCAAAGATGTGGTGGCAGTCCATCAAGTCGCGATACGTCCCTTTCTCCAGATTCAGAATCATGAAGTGCGAATCTTCCGGCTGCTTGTCCGCGCAGGTCGAGATGTACGCGATGCCGCGCGACTCGTCGGGAGTGATGCTGATGATGCCGTGATGCGGCACCGGAATCGGATAGACCTTGGTCTTGCCAGTCTGCGGGTCGTAGACCATCGGATAGCCGCCGGGATAGTCCTCCCACTTCTCGTTCTTGTCCTTCTCTGGATAGCCCTGCTTGGTGGCGAAGTAGATTTTGCCGCTGGCTCCGACGTTGTTCCGTGTGTGGATCTTCGACTGAGCCGCGAAGCCGGTGGCGGTCGTGCCGATCTCCTTGTGCGTATCAACGACGATCTTCATTTGCTTGGTGGCCGGATCGAACTCGACGAGGTACGAGCCGACGCCGTACTTCGCCGTGCCGATGTAGAGCCGCCCGTTCTTGCCGGCGACGATCGAGAAATAGCCGCTGCCTTGATTGGTCGTCTCTTTGGGAATCGCGTAGGCGGTGGCCGGCAACCAATTCAGTTTCGGCTCCTCGGCCCTTGCCGGCGAGAAGCAGAGTCCAGCCAAGAAGCACATTCCGAGAACACGTGGGCGAATCGCTGTGAACATCAACTGTCTCCTTCGGAAAAGTTTGGTGCTGAAGTGTCCGGCTGAAAGCCGTCAGCCGAAAGCCGATGACCGCGATACCGTTTTTCCGAAGTCGTCAAAAACGGTATCACGGCTGTCGGCCGTCGGCGATCGGCATTCGGCCGGGCTACGGGTCGGACTTGATGACGAGGCGTTGATCCGGGGCGACATCGCGACGTTCCCAACGACCGCGACCGTGAGGCAGCACGACTTCGATGTCGCACTTCTCAATCGCGCCGAGTCCGAAGTGCGCGATCGATTCTTGGCCGGATGTGTAGCCGCAACTGGCGGTGATTTCTTTCGCTCCGAGCAACGGTTTCGGTTGGCCGAGTTGACCGGCGGGATAGATGCGAATGACAGCACCGATGCCGGTCCGATTCACTCCGGCCTTCGCGGTCCCTTCGACGGCGACGTCCAACCAGTGGCCGCCGGGGGTTTCATTCCGCAGCAACATCGAGCGAGCGGTGACCCACCAGTTGGCGAGGAAGAAATCCAACCGGCCGTCACGATCGAAGTCGCCGCTGGGGCCGGGGGCCGTGTAGATGATTTTCTTTTCGCGCTCGAGCTTGTCGAAGAACTCGCCCGTGCCGGCCAGCTTGATGTCGTCGGGCGTCGGAAAATCGTTCACGGCCAAAGCGTCTTCACGGAAGCGTGGCAAGCCGGTCGCGGCATCGACACCGAGACTTTGGAAGATCACCGGATAGGACTTGCCTCCCGCGAACTTCACGATCGGCGTCGAGATGTCCGGCCAGCCGTCATTGTTGAAGTCTTGAATCTCGACGTGCGGAGCTTTCATCGGCAGAGGCTTCAGGCCGACCGCCGACGTGACGTCTTCAAACTTCGGCAGCCCATCGACGAGACCGCGATGCAAATACAGTCGCACCGGCACACCGCCGACATGCCACGGCTGGCTGTAGTGATGACCAATCAGAATGTCCGGCTGGCCATCGCGATTCACGTCGGCGATGGTCACGCCGCAGGTCGTGTCGTCGAGCGTGTGCGTCGTGTAATCCCAAGTGAAATCGGCATGAGTCTTTGGCAGTTCACGAAACGCTCCGCGACCATCGTTGATGAATAGGTGATTGCCCGGATCGCGTCCGGCTTTCAGCACGTCGCGGCCAGCGATGAAAAGATCGGGCCACCCATCGCCGGTGACGTCTCCGGCGGCGACTCCCAAGCCGGTGGCCAGCGCGGGCAATCCGACTTTCGCGGTCAAGTCTTGGAACTTCAGGCCGCCGAGATTTCGTAGCAGCTTCGTGCGGCCGGCTCCACCTTGGTAGATGCACTCGCCGACCAACAGGTCGAGCAATCCGTCGCCGTCGTAATCGAGAACCGTCACGCTGCGACCGGCGAAATCACCAGTCACGACCGGTCGCGATCCCGATTCCACGGAAACATCGCTGAAGCGTCCGCCGCCATCGTTGCGAAATAGAAAATTGGGCGCACCGTAATGCGGTTGTTTGTAGGCCGCGGCGTCGATCGCGTGATTCGACAGGTACAGATCGAGATCGCCGTCGTTATCGAGATCGGCAAACACCGAACCGCTGGCTCGGCCGAGCACTCGCAGCGCCGGCTGCTCATCGAGCGTGAACTTGCCGCGCACGTTGCGAAACAACTGATTCGGCTTCGAGTCATACGGATGCCCGCCGAACGTCGCGACATACAAATCGGGCCAGCCATCCCCGTCGATATCACCCCATGCCGCCGAATGCCCCGCGATCTTGCTGACGTGCGGAAACAAACCCGCCTCGTCGCCGACATCGCGAAAGACAAACTGGGCTTCAGCGAAATTCGTCGTGCCGATCAGCCAGAGCCAACTGCCGACCAGCGACAGCCAGAATCGAGACCAGTCCGTTCTCACGCTCATCACGCACGCTCCTTTCGGAAGACGTCGGGCTTCGTGGAGACGCGGACAAGCTAGCAAGCGGTCATTGTCTCCTCCAGCAAGCCACACGATGTCATTTGGCCAAGAGTGTTTGGTCCACAGTCGCCGATGACGTTAGGATGGCCGTCGAGTTCCATTTCCTGCCAGGGCTATGTCATGCTGACTCTCTCCGGTTCGCGGCCTTCGTTCTGTGATGGAGTGCGTCGCCGCAACTTTCTCAAAGTGGGCGCGCTGGGACTGGGCGGCTTCGGACTGGCTGACCTGCTGCGACTGCGGGGAGAAGCAGGGACGTCGGCGAACATTCCGAAGTCGGTCATTCTCATCTGTTTGCCCGGTGGTCCTAGTCACGTCGACATGTATGACATGAAGCCGAACGCGCCCGTCGAATACCGCGGCGAGTTCCGGCCGATCCCCACGAATCTTCCGGGGCTGGAGATCTGCGAACACATGCCGTTGCAGGCGACGATCGCCGACAAGCTCGCGGTCGTTCGCAACCTGACGTTCACTCAGGGCGACCACCAGATGCAGGAGGTTTACACAGCCTTCCCTGCGGCTCCGAATGCGCCGTTCTTGTCGCCGCCGATTCGTCCAGCGGTCGGCTCGATCATCAGCAAGTTGCGCAGCGGTCAGCGTTCGCTGCTGCCGAACTACATCAGCTTGGGAGGGAGCGACTTCTACAACGTGGCCGCGGCGGAGGTGCCGATGTACCTCGGCCCGGCGCATGCCCCGTTCGAGCCAAAGGGAGAAGTCGTCGGGAATTTGGAACTGAAGAAAGAAGTGGGGCTGAGCCGGCTCGGTGATCGTCAGTCATTGCGTCGCACGTTCGATCAATTGCGCCACGATCTGGATGCTACGAATCAGTTGGAGGCCGTCGATTACTACAACGCGAAGGCCGTTGACATGCTGACGTCCCCCGCGGTCCGCAATGCCTTCGACCTCGAACAGGAGTCGCCGGAGACGCGAGCGCTCTACGGACCCGATACGAAATTCAAGTTGTATTACCAAGCCGGTCACACTTGGCATGCCTCGCGATTCCTGCTCGCCCGGCGGTTAGCCGAAGCGGGCGTGCCGTTCATCACGCTGACGGAGGGAGGCTGGGACGATCACGGTAAGGTCAACGACGCCTCGCCAGCAGGGAACGTCTTCGAGCGACTGCGCGAGAAGCTGCCGGTGTATGACCGGTCAATCTACGCGCTGATCACCGACCTCTATCAGCGCGGTCTGGACAAGGACGTGGCCGTCGTCGTGTGGGGGGAATTCGGCCGCACACCTCGAATCAATTTCGCAGGCGGACGCGACCATTGGCCGCGCGCCGGCTTCGCCCTCTTTTCCGGAGGCGGCTTCCGCACGGGACAGGTCATCGGTCAGACCGACGCCCGCGCCGAACGACCGACGGGCAAGGCGTACAATCCGCAGAACGTCTTCGCCACGCTCTACCATTTCCTGGGCATCGACCCCGACCAGTCCACCTACCGCCATCCCAGCGGCCGACCGTTGCACCTGCTGGACGACACCGATCGGATTACCGAGCTGGCCTAGAGACAACTCAGAGAATTCCACTGGTCCCAACAACCTGCTTTGGTGGTGGAACTCGCCGAGACGATGATCACCGCGATCTGATTTTTCACGCATCAGAACTTGTTGATTCTGCCGATCCCAGTGACAATGCTCGCCGATTCGTGGGTCAGGCTTCCAGCCGGACACTCTCCAGACCAGCGTCAGGCTGGAAGCCTAACCCACGTCGCAACCCGCACCACAAACCCTACCCACTGACTCAAAAGGACTCCCGCGATGCTGACTTTCTTCGGAAAACAAAATCGGTACTGCGATTCGGTGTCTCGACGCTCGTTCCTGCAAATCGGAGCGGCCGGAGTCGGCGGACTGACGCTGGCGGATCTGTTGCGATTGGAGAGCCAAGCGGCGACCGGTGGAACCAAGAAGGCCGTCATTAACATCGTTTTGAGCGGTGGGCCTACCCATTTGGACACGTTTGATTTGAAGCCGAACGCTCCGTCCGAAATTCGTGGCGAGTTCCGCCCGATCGCGACCAATTGCCCCGGATTTGAAATCTCCGAACTCTTTCCGAAGCTGGCGACCGTGGGCGACAAGTTCTCGGTCATCCGCTCGCTGACCGGCATCAACGAGGAGCACACCAACTCGCAATCCGACAGTGGCTGGTCCGTGAATTCGCTGACGTCGATTGGTGGCCGGCCCAGTTTGGGAGCGGTGATGTCCAAAATGTGGGGACCGGCTCAGATCACTTCGCATGGTTCCGCACCGACATTCGTGGACCTGACGAATGGTGTCTCGCGTCCGGGGTTCCTTGGCCAAGTTCACGCGGCGTTCTCGCCCGACGGTGTCGGCCGACAGAACCTGATGCTCAACAACCAAGTCACGCTGTCGCG
Organism: Planctomyces sp. SH-PL62; assembly: GCA_945893045.1. GTDB lineage: Bacteria > Planctomycetota > Planctomycetia > Planctomycetales > Planctomycetaceae > SXKJ01. The sequence goes on along the minus strand of CAMDEA010000026.1, from coordinate 7,289 downwards.
GCTGGATGATCGCAAAGCGCTGCTCACGGGATTGAATAGCGTCCGCCAAGGCACGGACTCGCACGGCATGATGAACGCGCTCGACAGCTTCACCGAACGAGCCGTGAAATTGATCACGTCCGGCGAGGTTGCCAAGGCTCTCGACTTCAAGCATGAAGACCCACGGCAGGTTGCGAAGTACGGCATCGAAAAGGATCAGCAGAACCAACGCATGTTGCTGGCTCGTCGTCTGATTCAAGCAGGCACTCGCTGTGTGACGTTTTCGTGGGGCGGCTGGGACACGCACGGCGACAACTTCAACAACATGCGACGTCAGTTGCCAAATCTCGACACCGGCCTGAGCGCATTGATCGAAGACCTCGACGCTCACGGCATGTTGAACGACACGATCATCCTGATGTCGGGCGAGTTCGGCCGCACGCCGCGCATCAATGGCGGAGCGGGCCGTGACCACTGGGCACGCGCCGGATTCTTCTTTGTCGCCGGCGGAGGCTTCCGACACGGCCAAGCGATCGGCTCGACCAACCGCCTGGGCGAGATCCCTGCGACTCGGCCGATCCACCTGCAAAACATCTTCGCGACCGTTTACAAGCAACTCGGCATCGACCCCGACACGACCACGCTCATCGACCCCAACGGCCGCCCGCAGTACCTCGTCGACGAACGCAAACTCGTCGCGGAACTGGGCTGAACGTAGCCGTCGCGCTCCCGCGTGACGAGCCGAAAGAATAAGAATCATGCCCACCACATTGACCTGCACGGCGGATGCCGACGCGCGAATCAAGCTGCCAAAGAAATTCGCCAACGCGAAAGTCGTGGTGCAAATCCAGCCAGAGAAAACTTCGGCTGCGCGGACTCGCAGGGGAGCGTCGAAAAGTCGGTTTGTCGAAGAGTCCATCACGCGGCTGTCCGACGCGGATCGTGACCGCTTTTTGCAACTCTTGGATTCGCCGCCGAAGCCTAATGCGGCCTTGAAAAAGGCGATGACCAAGTATCGAGCCTCACATGGCTGAGATTCGGATTGAGCCGTTCAACAAGGCCAAGCATGACCGGTCGAGCTTTTCCTGTGGCCAGCCAAGTTTGGACGCTTTCCTCCGCACGCTCGTGACGCAGTACGAGAAACGCCGGTTGGGTCGCACGTTCGTGGCAGCGGGGCCGGATGGTCGAGTGTTGGGCTATTTCACATTGGCATCGAGCGCGATCGCCTTTGAGAACCTGCCGCCGGACGAGTCTCAGAAGTTGCCGAAGCATCCGGTGCCCACCATCTTGCTCGGAAGGCTGGCGGTGGATCGAACCCAGCAGGGGCAAGGCTTGGGCGAAACCCTGTTGATGAGCGCTCTTGCAAAATCACTGGACCTGGCGGAGTCGCTCGGCGTGTACGCGATCGAAGTTCAAGCGATTGACCCCGCCGCCGCGAAGTTCTATGGCAAGTACGGATTCGTGCCACTATTGAATCAACCGCTCCATCTGTTTCTTCCTCTGGCGACTGCGGCATTACTTCCTCACCGTCCGTGAATCGACGTGCCGCGCTCGGCGCGGGTCTCCTGACCCCGCCGGATTTTGGACCGCAGGTCTCCTTGGGCTTTGATCGTTGCGGCGGGTTTGTTTCAATGCGGGAGACCTTCGGTCGAGCGAGCGGCGGGGTCAGGAGACGCGCGCCGAGCGCAGAGTCCGACCAACGGAAATAAGATGGCCGTCAACGCAAAAAGGAACTGCCACATGTTCTCCCGATCTATCGTTTCGGTTTGTGTGCTGGTTGTCTTCGGTTCCTGTTATGAGCCCTTCCCCATTCGGGCAGACGGCATCGACGAGGCAATGATCGCGAAGGCTGTTGCCTTTCAGGATGAGTCGTGCAGACAACTCGAAGGCCAAATCGAGAACCTCCAAAAGATTCTTGACCGGACAAAGTCAGGAACGACGCCCAAAGACCTTGCACAAGTCGTCTTGGGTTACAAGAACCAGGCGAAGGCCAGCAAAACGGATTGGCGGAAGTTTGTCCGAAATCAAATTACCGACGTCGAACGGCAACGTGATGAAATCGCAAACAATCAAACCGCTGTTTTGCCTGTGTTACGGCTTCGCGGTCAGGCCAACGATTTTGGAGTCGCTCGGACGTCATTGATGATTACGAACGAGGCCACGCCGACAAAATTCTTTGGCCTCGCGAAAGTCGGCGCGAACGAAGACGACTATGAAACCTTCGTCATCCAGGGTTGGAAGTTCAATTCGATACGCTCTCAGAAAGTCGAACTCCCGCGCGATGTCGCCAAGTTAGGACGACGTGAAAGTGGTGGCGTGCGTGTCATCGACATCAAGGATTTGCATTCCGCTATCCAAGGAAGTCTCTTGAGCGGTCCAGCCGGCCCCGAAGTTCGACAAATTCGGCTAAACGGAATCGCTCGAATCGCATCAACAACAATGGTCAAAAACGCCTGGGGAACTGCGATCGACGGCACTCGCGAGTGCAAGGTGATTGAATTCGTTTGCACGGAAGATGAACTGAAACAGGCAGTCATCGCCGCAAGAGATGCCGCGAAAAAGAAAGACGCCAAGCAATAGTCGCAACAAAGAGTCGTGCCCGCCAGAACCTCTCGGTTCTACCCCATCCTCACCACGAAACACGCGAGGCATCTTAGGTGACTGCTTTCGTTGAACCTCCGCTTCCGGAAGTCATCCGCCGCATCGCTAACAGCGATGATCGCCGCCTTGCCTGGGAGTTCTTTGTCTTCTTTGCCCGCTTCGAGTATGCGCTGAAGCGAGTGAAGCGATATTTGAAACCGGTGGACAAGGCAGAGGCAAACTGGGACCGCTTTGCGTCCGATTTCAACAAGCAGTTCAATCCATGCGCAACGCCAGAGCTGGGGAATGCGATTGCATATTTTCAAAGAGAACCACCACGCAAACAATTGCAAGCTAATGGAGTGCTAGATTGGTCCGATCCGCTTTCGTTCCAAGGTAACGAACCTTTTCTGGTGTGGCTTCTGCGTGTTGTGCGAACCGTTCGGAACAACCTCTTTCATGGTGGGAAGTTTCCACTCATTCCCATCTCCGAGCCAAGTCGTGACCGAGAACTTCTGACAAACGCGATTACAATTCTCGCGGCGTGTCTTCCGTTAGATCAGCAAGTTAGCGACTACTTCGTCGAGGGGATCGAAGACTGATTTTCGGCTACTTTCGTTCACATGAGCCGGCACAATTCCACATCTACTCACCATGCGATGCTCCTGCCACAACTTTGAACCAGTCCTCACGCGACGCGACATGCTGCGCGCTTCGGCGTGCGGTTTCGGTTCGCTCGCGCTGGCGGACCTCTTGAAGGCGGACACGACTCGTGCCGCGAATCCGCTCGCTCCGAAGGCTCCGCCGTTGCCGGCGAAGGCGCGGCGAGTCATTTTTCTCTTTATGCACGGTGGTCCTTCGCAGGTCGACACGTTTGATTACAAGCCGCTGCTCGAGCGGGACCACGGGAAGCCGTTGCCGTTTTCCAAGCCGCGAGTCTTTTCTTCGGGGACCGGCAACCTCTTGAAATCGCCGTGGAAGTTTAGGCAGTACGGCCAGAGCGGGGCGTGGGTCAGCGATTTGTTTCCCAACGTCGCGAAGCACGTCGATGACTTGTGCATGATCAATTCGATGTGGGGGTCGAATTCGCGGCACGGCGGAGCGTTGCTCGAACTGCACACCGGCAGCGACACGTTCGTCCGGCCGAGCATGGGGTCGTGGATCACCTACGGACTCGGCACCGAGAACCAAGACCTGCCCGGCTACATCACCATCTGCCCGACGCTGACGCATGGCGGAGTCAACGCCTACAGCTCGGCGTTCATGCCGGCCATCTATCACGGCACGCCGCTGGGCAACGCCGGCATCTCGTCGGATCAGGCGAAGATCCCGTTCATCGAAAACGCCGACAAGCTGCCGCGCTCGTTGCAGTCGCTGGAAGTCGGCCTTTTGCGGCAGATGAATGAAGAGCACCTCGCCGCGTCCGGCCCCGACACCGCGCTCGAAGGCCGCATCAATTCGTTTGAGCTGGCCTTCCGCATGCAGACCGCCGCGCCGGAACTGCAAAACCTCAGCAGCGAATCCGAGGCGACGCAAAAGCTATACGGCCTCGACAACCCGCGCACCGCCAACTTCGGCCGGCAATGCCTGATGGCTCGACGCTTCGCCGAGCGGGGCGTGCGGTTCATTCAATGCACTCACAGCTACAAGTGGGACCAGCACGGCAACCTGAAAGTCGATCACGCTCGCAACGCCGAGGAAGTCGATCAGCCGATCGCCGCGCTGCTGACCGATCTGAAATCGCGCGGCTTGCTCGACGACACGCTGATCCTGTGGGGCGGCGAGTTCGGCCGCACCCCGGTCGCTCAAGGGGACGACGGCCGAGACCACAATCCGCAAGGCTATACGATGTGGCTGGCCGGCGGCGGCGTGAAGCCCGGCATCCGCTACGGCGAGACCGACGACTACGGCTACTACGCCGTCAAAGACAAAGTCCACCTGCACGACCTGCACGCCACGATGCTGCACCTGCTCGGTTTCGATCACACCAAGCTGACCTACCGCTACGCCGGCCGCGACTTCCGCCTGACCGACGTGCATGGCGAAGTGGTCAGCGGGTTGTTGGCTTGAGCGGCACGGCGCTAGCCGCCGGTTGTTGCCGAGGACCGGCGGCTAGCGCCGTGCCGCTCACAAGACGCGATCGTCACGTTTCGTCGGCGTAGTTGACCAAGCTCAGCACATCGTACTTGGCGAGCTTCTGCCGGCCCTCGAGGAAGCCGAGTTCCACGACGAACGCGCAGCCGGTGATCGTGGCTTGCAGGTGTTCGACGAGGTTGATGCAGGCCAGCATTGTGCCGCCGGTGGCGAGCAGGTCATCGACGATCAGCACGCGGTCGCGGGAACTGAGCGCGTCGACGTGCATGTGCAGTTCGTCGGTGCCGTATTCCAAGTCGTAGGAGAACGCTTTGGTTTGAAACGGCAGTTTGCCCGGCTTGCGGACGGGGATGAATTTGGCATTGAGCGTCAGCGCGAGCGGAGCGGCGAAGATGAAGCCACGTGCCTCGGCGGCGACGACGGCGGTGACGCCGTGGTTGCGGAAGTGTGTGGCGAAGCGGTCGATCACGTTTTGGAACGCGGGGGGATGAGCCAGCAGCGGGGTGATGTCCCGGAACATGATCCCCGGCTTGGGAAAATCCGGGATGCTGCGAATGTGTTGTTTGAGATTGATGTCGGTCATTGGGATTCGTCTTTCGAGGGAGCATCGGATTCGGCAGGCGTGGAATCCTGGGGCGTGTTGTTGATCGTAGCTGCGAACGCTTCCAAGCATTGTCGAGCGCGGGCCACCGAGGCCGCGGCATCAGAATCGCTCGCATAGAGATTGACGATGGATTGCCAAATCGCAATTGCCTCTGAGTTCTTGCCCTCGTCGTGCAACTTGTCGGCACGGCGCAGCGCGGTGGCCAGCCAGTTGGCCGACGGTTGCTGGCCCCGCTCATCGAGCAGCGTATTCAGTAACTCGCGTGCGCTCGAGTGAATCTCCTTGAACTCCGATTGGTCCGCCGTCAAAGCGATCAATGCTCGCAGGAGTCGTTCGGCCTGAGGGTAATCACCGACCAACCAATAGTGCCGCGCCAGCTTCTGGAGCCGCTTCGGTTCGGAGGTCGTCGCGATATCTTTGGTGCGTCCGCGGCGCAAGTTGTTTCGCATTTCATGCACGTTGAGACGGTCCAACAACGGTTCCGCTTCCTTCTCCCACAAGGCGTGATCCTGCTTGTCCACTTTTTGCAGATGCTCGCGCGCCTCGCCAATTTCCGAAGCAGTCGGATCTGATTTGGCGGCGATCTCTTTGGCTTTGTTGACGCGATCCTGGGCCGGCATGTCGTGTGTGCGAAACCACCAGACGCCGCCGATCAGCAGGATCAAGGCAGTCACCTGAGCCCAGGTCTTATCGAACACTCGGCTGATGACTCCCCCTTCTTGTTGTTCGGTGATCACCTTGCGCATCAGGTTGCGCATGATGGTGCCGGGGCCTTGGCTTTGGCCGACGAGGTGCCGAGTCGCGTCGGACTCCCGTCCCGAACGCTGCCCCGACGGGGAGGTGAGGGTGGCTCCCATTGCGGGGGCATAGTCCGACACGACCGGAGCTGCCGGAGTCGGAATCGTCGCACCCTGCGGAACCTGCTGGCTGAACGCATCAGGAATGATCACCGTCGGCGAAAGAGGCGCACCCTCCGCCGCGCGTGCGCGATTGCCGGCTTCGGTCGCCTCTCCAAAATCCATCATGGGCGTCGCTGCTGATCCGGAAGGAGCGGCCTCGGCCGCCTTCTGAGCGGCTTGCCAGGCGTAACGCTTTTGGACTTCCGCGAGTCGCAGCGACAGCACATAGGAATCGGGAAAGCGTTTGTCGGGATCCTTTTCGAGCAGCTTGCAAACGATCTCTTCCAACTGCCGAGGCATGTCGGTGGCAATCAGGCCGGGCCGGTCGAACACTCCGAACTGATGCTTGTGGATCACATCCAGCGAGGACTTGCCGCTGAACGGCGGGCGGCCGGTCAGCATCACGTACATGACGGCACCCAGCGAATACAGGTCGCTCTTCTTGGTGGCGCGCTGACCTTTGGCTTGTTCGGGAGACATGTACTCGGCAGTGCCGACGATGCCGCCGGTGATGGTCAGCTTCTGCGAGGCGAAGACCTGAGCAACTCCGAAGTCCGCCAGCTTGATGGTGCCGTCACTGGAGATCATCAAGTTCGACGGCTTGAGATCGCGGTGAATGATGCCAGTGTTGTGGGCTGCCTTGAGTGCTCGGCAGATTTGCAGGCTGTAGTCGATGACTTCCTGCCACGGAATGCGTTTGTCGCGCTTCAACCGAGCGGTCAGCGTTTCCCCATCGACGTACTCCATCGAATAGTAATACGTGTCGCCGTCGTTGCCGCTCTCATAGAACTCCACGATGTGCGGACTCTTGAGTTGCTCCATCGAGGCGATTTCGCGTTTGAACCGTTCGACGAAACCCTCTTCGCGAGCTAGCGATGCCGGCAGCACTTTGATGGCCGCTTGCTGCCCGGTCTCGCGGTGCGTACCGAGATACACGGTCCCCATTCCGCCGGCACCCAGCTTGCGGCCGATCTCCCAGTGAGCGATTTGCTTGATGTCCATGAGGTGATCCGAGAAGTGCATCGAACCGCTTGAGTCTTTCGCATCGGAGCGTATTCTCCGCGTCTGGCTGAAGCAACGAGCGGTTCGCGATGATCGCGCGACGGGGTCGGGAGTCTTTTTCAGGTCGGCGT
>CAMDEA010000025.1 GCA_945893045.1 Planctomyces sp. SH-PL62 | reverse complement strand
TGGCGCAGTTTCGCGACCGTGAAACCGGCCGCGAATTTCAAAACGCAAACCGGCATCCGGCCGACGTTCGCGGGCGACTTGGAAGAGTTGCCACCGGGCGGCTTAATCAAGCACGGCACGTTCGGCGAAGAGACCTACAGTTGGTCGGTCGATACATTCGCGAAGCAATTCGGCATCGACCGCCGCGACATCGTCAACGATGACGCGAGCGTGTTCAGCTACGTGCTCCCCGGCCTTGCTCGCGCCGCCGCACGCACGTTGAACAAGCTGGTGGCGACGACGCTGCTCGCGAACGCCGGTACATTCTTCGGCAGCGGCAACGCGAACTATTTTGAAGGTGCGCTCACAAACCTGTCAGCGTCGTCACTCGCAACCGCCATCAAGATGTTGCGGCAGATGAAAGACGCCGAAGGAAACTTGCTCGACCTGGAACCCGCCGTCTTGCTGATTCCGCCAGAACTGGAACAGACCGCGCTCGCGTTGCTCAATTCGACGGAGGTAGCGCGAGTCTCGACCGGAGACCAGTTGCCAACCGGCAACACGTTCAAGGACATCGCACAACTCGCCGTTGAACCGCGACTGTCTGACTCCGCCTTCACCGGATATTCCGCCGTCGCGTGGTATCTCTTCTCCAACGCGATGAATGCCGCCGTGGTCGTGGGCTTCCTCGACGGAATGCAGACACCAACGCTCGAAACTTTTGGACTCGATGCCGACATCAACCGCCTGTCGTTCGGCTTCCGAGTGTATTTCGACTTCGGTTGTGCTCTCGGTGACTTCCGCGCGGCGATCCGCAGCAAAGGCAAAGCGTAGCCAGTCCCGTTCAATCAGCCGCGTGTCTTTCGTCTCGCGGTTGTTTCGCCCCGCTTCACTCTCGCCGTTCGTCCATAGCGGTCGGGTTTGAGGCGGGGCTTTTTCGTTGGTGTCATTCACTTCGCCGGCATCGTCCGCACCGATCGGTTGCAGTGCCGACAGACTTCTTTGTCCGTGCCGCCGATCCGTCGCCAATCTCGACAGGCGCATCGGGGACAAGCTCCGTCCTGGCCGTTGGCCGCGAGCTGCGCCAAGCTCACCGTCCGATTCGTTGATGCCGTCGCCATCGGAGCAGTTTAGCGGACGTGCTCTGAGTCAGACCGATGGCCGCGCGTCGATCCTGCGCAAACGTAGGCGGTCGGTTTTCGCTGATGACGACCGAGATCACGCCAGCAACCGCCGTGGCCGTGAGGGCGAGGCATCGTTGGCCGCGACGTGGAAGTCAAACACGATGACTTCCATCGGCATTGCACTCGCCGACCGCAACGATTTTTGAGTAACGGGGCTTTGGACCGTCACTCGCGACCTACCACATTTTGGACCGAACGCGCGACGTAGTTTTTGAAGTCGAACGCGCGACGTATAGTGCAAAAACATGCGACGTAGTACTACCACTTGGCTACCACACTTCTACCACAATTGCTGAAAAACAACCGAAAACGCCGAGAATCGATGAACGATCTTGAAACCTGCAAAAAGCGGGATAAACTCGGCTTTCGTCGAGGTTTCATGCTGTGTTGCCCAACGGCAATTTGATGTTCCCAAGCTGTACGTCGCGAGTTCGAATCTCGTCGCCCGCTCTGGTGAGATGCTTGAAGTTCCAGAAGTTGCGATTCTCGTCAAAACCCGGTCGAAATCTCGGACATAGAACCCGGGACACAATTCGCATCGAACGTTGACGAAGCGGCCTCGCCCAGCGGCAACCGAATGGGATGGAAACTGATCGTCCTCGATCTCGGACCGAACACACGCCGGGCACGGAACCAGCCTCCGCAAGAGTCGCTGGATGCGCCCGGCACCGGTGGTGATCAGTGCGGCGGTGCTCGTTGACCGCCATTGCGAGAGTTCCGATATGCCGCAGCGAACTTCCATCGGAGCCCGGCCGTGGCGAGTGTTTCTCGTCATGCTGGCGGTGATCTTCGTGGTCGAAGCTTCGATCATGTTCCTGCTGCCGAAGCTCTTGCCGGAGCAGGTCGATTGGGCGACGGAATCCGTGCTGGATGCGTTTCTGCTGACGACGATCATCGCTCCCATCTTTTGGGCGTTGCTGATTCGACCGCTGCGGCGGCTGGCGGAGTTTCGCACCGAGATGCTGGCGCAGATTCTGGCGGCTCAAGAGGCGGAGCGGCGGCGGATCGCACGCGATCTGCATGACGAAGTCGGCCAGACGCTGACTTCGCTGTTGATCGGGTTGCGGACGACCGCCGAAGCCGAGTCGTTGGATGTGGCTCGCGCCCGCGCGCTCGATCTTCGCGAAACCACCTCGACGCTGTTGGAGGACATCAAGCGGTTGGCTCGCGGGTTGCGGCCGAGCGTGTTGGATGACCTGGGGCTGTTGCCCGCGCTGGAGCGGTTGACGCTCGACATCAGCCGCATCCACGATGTGGAAGTCTCGCTGGACACGTCGGGCCTGACCGGATCGCGTCTGGGAGAAGCGGTCGAGGTCACGGTCTATCGCATCGTTCAAGAGTCTCTCAACAACACGGTCAAACATGCCGAGGCCCACACGGCGCGCGTCAGTCTCTCGCGCGCGGGAGATGAGTTGGTGGTTGTCATCCAAGACGATGGTCGCGGCTTCACGGCCCGGCCGGCTCAGAAACTGATGGCGGACGGACACCTGGGACTGGCCGGCATGCGCGAGCGAGCCGCGCTGCTTGGCGGATCGCTGGTCATCGAATCGAAACCGGGGGCGGGAACGCTCGTGCGAGCACGGCTGCCCCTGTCCTCGGAAACACAAGGAAAACTGACATGAAACAGATTGGCGTGATGTTGGTGGATGACCATGCGGTGCTGCGCGCGGGCTTGCGAATGTTGATCGACTCGCAGCCCGACTTGCACATCGTCGGCGAAGCGTCTTCCACCAAAGAGGCACTGCCACTCATTCGCCAACTGAGGCCGGATGTGATTTCTCTGGACCTGTCGATGCCCGGCGGCGGTGGCCTGCCTTTGATCGAACAGCTCAAAGCCGAAGGCATCACCTCGCGCGTGTTGGTGCTGACGATGCACGATGACCCGGCGTACTTCCGCGCGGCGGTGGTTGCGGGTGCGGTCGGCTATGTCGTGAAGACCGCGGCTGACAGCGAACTCTTGACCGCCATCCGAGCCGTCCACGATGGCCGGCTCTTCATCAGCATGCCCAGCGGAAACTCTGAGAGCCTGTTGCAAGGCGATCTCGCTGACGCCCCCACCAGCGCGCTGAGCGAACGTGAGCAACAAGTCCTGCAATTCCTGGCGGAAGGCCATACCAACAAAGAGATCGGCGTGAAGCTCGATCTGAGCGTGAAGACCATCGAAACCTACCGGGCACGCATCGCCTCCAAGCTGCAACTTCGCACGCGTGCCGACATCGTGCGCTACGCTTTGGAAATGGGACTGCTGAAACACGAACCGACCGACGTCACCTGAGCCGGTCGTGGAATTGAACGACAATCGCCATTCATTGACTCGGCAGGTCATCAGTATTCGCCGACCACTTCGCCGCCAGCACGAGTGCTAAGTGCTCGCCAAGTCCGCAGCGCGATGCTGTTGTTGATCGCTTTCACAGAGCCGTCCATCATCAGAGCGTGAACGAGGCCGTCGTGATAACTGCGGGAGGTGATCGCGGCATAGGTACGTTGCGTCAGGCTGCTTCCTTCGTAGCGCGAGTTGTAGTCGATGTCGTAGGTGCGGCCGTCGGAGTGGAGATACGGCACGCGGAAGTTCGGCGTGAAGACGGTGGTGAGGCCGCTGTCGTGTGATGTGCCTTCGCACCATTCATTGTGGCCGCCGTTGTCGTTGAGGTTGGGGCCAAGCTCGAACTGCGAGCCACCCGCCAAGCTGGCGAAGACCGCCGGCGACGAGGGTGGCGTCGGGCCGGGATCGGCGGAGTTGCGAAAATACGATTGGAAGGACTTCACCTCGGCGGCGCAGAGCGTCTGCGACAAGCCATCGCGAATGGCGGCGGTGCTCAGCGCGGCGTTGGGGAAGAAGCAACCGTCGCCGCCGGCGTTCGTCACCGGGTCGTACACGAACCACGTTCCGAAGTTGAAGCCGTAGTTCACGGTCTCGACGAGACCCTCGCCGGGTCCGGCGTCATACGGCGTGCTGGAGTTCGGATCGCTCGGACATTTGTAAGTCTCGATCCGCAGTCGCTGTACGCCGGTCGCCAAATTGATCGGGTCGTGCCATTCGATATCGAGCCGAACCTTCTTGAAATCGTTGGCCTGTTCGAGGTACGGCATCAGCCTGCCATGCACCGACCACGAGCCGCGCAGCGAGAAGATGAAGCTCGGCGGCAGCAGTTTGTTTGAGTCCACATAATTGTGCAGCGCGAGGCCAAACTGCTTGAGATGGTTACGGCATTGCGTCCGCCGAGCGGCTTCGCGAGCCGCCTGCACCGCCGGCAACAACAACGCAATCAAGATCGCGATGATCGCGATCGAGACTAGCAGTTCAATCAGCGTGAAGGCTCGGCGGCGTGGCATGGTTGAGGTCATTCGCAGGCGAGCCGGAGGGCGTTAGCCCCCGGACATTGACGCGCGGTTGTCCGGGGGCTGACGCCCTCCGGCTCGCCAGGTTGTCGGTTGGTTATGGCTTGCCAGGAAGGGTGACGGTGAACCTCGTGCCGAGGCTGGGTTGGCTTGTGACTTCGATTTTTCCGTGATGGGCTTCGACGATCGACTTGCAGATCGCGAGCCCCAGGCCCGTGCCGCCGAAGGCTCGGTTGCGCGAGTGGTCGACTCGGTAAAAACGCTTGAAGAGATGCGGCAGGTGCTCGGCGGGGATGCCGATGCCAGTGTCTTCGATGATGAACTTGGCAAATTGGCCGTTCGTCTCGGCCTGGATTGCGACGTGTCCGCCGCGCGGCGTGTACTTCATCGCGTTGTCGAGCAGATTGAAGAACAACTGGCTGAGCCGGATGTCATCCCCTTGCACGTTCCAAGGGGGCAGCGGCGCGACATCGAAGGTCAGCCCTTTCTCCTGCGCGACAATGCGAAACTTCTCGGCGACATCACCCAGCAACGCATCGAGCGGCACTTCTTCGCGGAATCCGATGTCGATCCCGGAGTCGTGCCGGCTAAGCGTCAGCAGTTGATCGACGGTTTCCGCCAGTCGCGTGACCTCTTCGAGCGTGACTTCGATGACGTGACGATATTCCTCAACGGATCGCGCACTGCGGAGCGCGACCTCCGCCTCGGTTCGCATGACGGCCAACGGCGAACGGAGTTCGTGAGCGGCATCGGCGGTGAACTGCCGCATCTCGTTGATCGAGCGTTGCAGCCGATCGAACGTCTGATTGAGCGTCGCCGCGAGCCGTCCCAACTCGTCGTTGGGATTTGGAGCAACAACGCGCGCGGTGAGCTTCTCGGCCGAGATGCGTTCGGCAGTCGCCGCGATCTTCTTGATCGGCGCAAGTGCTCCGCGCGCGAGCGCGTATCCCGCTCCGACCGCCACCAGAACCGCCAGCGGGCCGAGCGTCAGCACCATCCAAATGTACGACTGAAACTCTTGATCGAGCGCCGCTCGTGACCGGAGCACTTGCAGCAGCATCGGCCGCGACTGCGAATCCCGCATCGCCATCGACAACAGGCGATGCCGGCCGAGATTCGGCAGCATCAGGTCTTCAAACACTTGACCGCGCAACTCACCGGCTTTGCCAGGGGCGGGAAGTGAGATGTTCGTCAAGAACCGGCTGCGAAACAGTGGCCGGCCATCCTCTGCCAACACCTGAAAGTGATAGTCGAAATGCACGTCGTACCGTTTCGCAAGTTGCTGCCCCAGGTTGTCGGTATCGGGATAGAAGTTGATCTCTTCGATCAGCTCGCGAATTTCATCGTTGAGCGCCAAGTCCGCTCGCGCGATCAAATGCCGATGCACCATCGCCAGCATCATCACGCTGAAGGCCACGCCAATCACGGTGAGCACGACCGCGTTCCAAATCGTCAGCCGCCAACGAATGCTCCAGTTTTTTGAGGAGAGACCGATCATGCCTCGTCCCCCAGCCGATAGCCTTCGCCGCGCACGGTGTGAATGATCGGCTTCCAACCGTCACGCTCGACCCGCTTCCGCAGTTGATTCATCTGGACTTCGATGACGTTGGTCCAAGTCGCGGTCGCCGCCTTCCACACGTCGCGAGCCAGCATCTCGCGCGTGACGATCTCTTCTTTATGCCGCAGCAGGTACTCCAGCAATTCAAACTGCCGCCGCGTCAGTTCGATGACTTCGCCGCCCCGCTTCACCGCGCGAGCCAACAGATCGAATTCCAAGTTGTCGTAACGCAGCACGGTCTCGTTGGCGACGAAGTTCCGCCGCAAGAGTGCCCGCAGCCGAGCCAGCAATTCCGCGAACGCGAACGGATTGACGATGTAATCGTCCGCGCCGCTGTCCAAGCCGATCACGCGGTCTTCCAGCGAGTCGCGCGCCGTGACGATCAGGATCGGCTTCACGAATCCCTCGTCGCGCAGACGCCGCATCGTGTCCAGCCCACTCCCGTCCGGCAGCATCAAATCAAGAATGATCGCGTCCAACGGCTCACGTTTGCCGATCAGATACGCCTCGCTGCCGCAGATCGCCGTGAGCACTTCGTGCCCCTCCTCCTCCAGCCCTTTTTGCAGGCTGAGCAGCAATGCCTTCTGATCTTCGACAACAAGCAAGCGGGCCATCGTGGTTTGTCCGAACGATCAATTCGATTCATGGCGAACCGAGCGGCGTCAGCCCCCGGACGAGTTTGATCCGTTGTCCGGGGGCCGACGCCCAATGGATCGATCACACCCCGATAACTTCGGCGAACGTGCCGTTGACCAAGCCTTCGATCGCGACGGTCACTCCGTTGGCGACGTCCGGGAAGTTGTTCGGCAATAGCAGTTCTCCGCGATCGAAACGCGGATCGGTCGAGAACTTCACTTTGCCTTCGCCGTCCGCGACCGTGATCGTGCCGACATTCACGCCACCGACGAGCAGGTTGTACGTCCCGTCGGCCGCGTCTTCGACTTCGACTTCAAACTCTTTCTCGACATTGCTGTCGATCGACACCGAGTAACTCGCGGAACCGACCGCGCTGGTCGCGCCGGTCAGCGAAGACTCGAATTCTCCTTCCGTCTCTCCGTCACCGCCGACAACTCCGGAGGCCGCGGCTCCGAACGTCCCCTGCATCAGACCTTGCACGAGGATCGTGCTCCCTTCGGACACGTTCGGGAAGTTCGCCGGCAGCGCGACTTCATCGACATCCGGGTCGGACTTCAGCTTGAGTTTGCCTCGGCCCAGGTTGTCTACGACCAACTGGCCGACATTCACGCCATCGACCAGCACGTTGTAGGTTCCGGCCGCCGCCCCTTCGATTTCGAGTTCAAACTCCGTCTCGATTTCGGTGCCGAGCGACACGCCGTATTCCGCGTGGCCGACAACACCGATCACTCCAGCGAGCGGCGTCAGTGTCGAGGCGAACGTCAGCGCGTCTTCCAGCACGTCGTCATCGCCGCCGTGATCGTCCCCAATGTCATCGTCATCCGATTCGTGAATATCGCGACCGCGGCCCCCATTCACTCGATCGGCCCCGACGCCACCGCGAACGTGATCGTCGCCGAGTCCGCCGTCGAGGTCGTCATCGTCGTCGCCGCCATCCACATCGTCGTCACCCGCGTCGCCGCGCAGCCGGTCATTGCCTCGGCCGCCATGCACGATGTCGTTATCGGTGCCACCGTTGATCGCGTCGTTGCCATCATCGCCACTCACGTCATCGTTGCCGGCATCTCCGTTGAGCGAGTCGTCGCCCAGGTCGCCGAACAGGTCGTCGTTCCCTTTGCCGCCGCTGACGGTGTCGTTGTCATCGCCGCCGCGCAGTGAATCGTCGCCGTCATCTCCGCTGAGACTATCGCGGCCCCCTTGTCCATCGAGCGAATCCAGGCCGATGCCACCGAAGATGCGGTCGTTGCCCGCGCCTCCCAGCAGCGAGTCATTGCCAAGTCCGCCATTGATCGCGTCGATGCCGTCATCGCCATTGATGTCGTCGTCGCCGGCATCGCCATTGAGCGAATCGTCGCCGAGATCGCCATCGAGATCATCGTTGCCATTGCCGCCACTGAGCGTGTCTTTGTCGTCACCCCCATTGAGCACATCGTTGCCATCGTCGCCCGTCTCGTTGTCGCGGCCCGAGCCGCCATCCAGCGAATCGTCACCGATTCCGCCGGTCAGCAAGTCGTCATTCGCACCACCGCCAAGCGTGTCGTTTCCGACTTCGCCCTTCAAGCGATCATTCCCGTCGTCGCCGTCGAGATCATCGTTGCCCGTGCCGCCACTCAGGCTGTCGTTGCCGAGCCCACCGCTCGCGTGATCGTCGTCCGTTCCACCGTTGAGCGTGTCCGCACCGTCTTCACCAAAGAGATCGTCGGCTCCGCCATCACCGTTGAGCAAATCGTTATCGCCACCGCCGAGCAGGTCATCGTCACCCGCTCCGCCGCTGATCGTGTCGCGATCACCATCACCGCTCAGCGAGTCGTTACCGTCATCGCCGACCAGACTATCGCGGCCGAGTCCGCCGGCTTCCGTATCGTTGCCCGCTCCACCAACGAGCGTGTCGGAGTCCGTGCCGCCATCGAGATCGTCCGCTCCGTCGTCACCTTGCAACCGGTCACTCCCCGCGTCGCCGTTGAGATCATCGTCACCACCACCGCCAAGCAGCCTGTCATTGCCAGATCCACCGGCGATCTGGTCATCGTCATCGCCGCCGCTGAGCGAGTCGTTCTGATTGCCCCCTTCCAGGTCGTCCAAACCCGCGCCGCCGCTGGCCGTGTCGTTGCCGTCGTCGCCAAAGAGGTCATCGTCTCCAGCATCGCCATTCAAGACATCGTTGCCCGCTCCACCATGAGCGGTGTCGCTACCCGCTCCACCGTTGAGCTGATCGTTCTGATTTCCGCCAATCAGATCGTCAGCCCCTTCGCCGCCGTTCGCCGTGTCATTGCCATCGTCGCCGAGCAAGTCGTCGGCCCCCGCATCGCCATTGAGCACATCGTTGCCCGCTCCACCGCTGAGCGAATCATCGTTGTTGCCACCGCCGAGCACATCGTTGCCCCCACCGCCGCTGAGCGTGTCGTTGTCGTCACCGCCGCTGAGCGAATCGTTTTGATTCCCGCCCGACAACTCATCGATTCCCGCTCCGCCAGTGGCGGTGTCGTTGCCATCGTCGCCGAAGAGATCGTCATCTCCGGCATCGCCGCTGAGCAGGTCGTTGCCGATTCCGCCCCGTTCGATGTCGTTGCCTCCATTCCCCACGATGCTGTCGTTCCCGGCACCGCCCAGCAGGCTCTCCGCCAAATCGCTGCCGAGAATCGTGTCGTTGCCGTTGCCGCCGTTCACCGTGACACCGGCCAGAAAAGTGAACCCGGTCGCGACCGACACGCCGGTCAGGTCGATGCGATTCGCTCCCGTTCCGCCCGTGACCGTCAGCGACGTGACATCCGCCGCCGCGATCGTCGTCCCCGTACCGTTGATGCTGACGACTGTCGTTGTGCCGTCCGTTCCCAGCGTCGCTCCAATCGTGATCGCATCCGCCCCGGTTCCCGTCACGGCGAGAGCACCCGCCGCGAATGAGTTCGTCACGCTGAGCATCGCTCGCGACTCACACGCCTCAACACGCACCGCCGCGCCGCGCACACGACGACGAGCTTTACGAGTGGATCGAGCGAACAACTTTCCAAAAAACGGCTTCAACAACATGGCGTTCTCCAAATCATGGGTGATAGATCATGGCCAAGATGCGACAGGCTTCTCGGCCGGCACAGGTCAAAACTCGCGAACGTGCGTCATGTCCATTCGCGATCACGATGTGAGTTGAGGATGTCTCATGGGAAGGGTTTTCAAGGGTGCGTCACGATAGGACTCCGAGCAAGCACTCGGTATCAGGGCTTCGCGTAATCTTTCGTTTGCTTGTCAGTGAACTCCCTGAGAGGAATGTCAGGTCTCGATTCCGACCCGCACTGCGGCCGACTCAGCCCTGAACAATCTCGACACCAATCACTCAGGTCTTTTTCAAAAGGCCGTGCTCCAAGGCGTATTGCACCAACTCCGACCGCGTCCGCAGTTCGAGCTTTCCGAGCAACCGCGAGCGATACGTCTCCACGGTCTTCACGCTGAGGTCCAGTTGCTCGGCGATCTCTTTGTTGGTGTGACCGCCGGCGAGGCCCAACAACACACTCTGTTCGCGAGTGCTGAGCAACGCTGGACGGCTCGCCGAGCCGGGATTGGTGAGCGACTTGGCGTTCGCCGGACTCAGGGGCAGGCTGACGAAGGTGCGACCTTGATGCACCGCGCGAATCGCCGTCAGCAATTCCGCTTCCGCCGCCTGCTTCACCACAAAGGCGGACGCACCGCATTGCATCGCCTGATGCAAGTACGCCGGGTCGTCGTGCATGGTCAGCACGACGACTTTCACGTTCGACATTTGAGATCGCAGATTCTCCAACAAAGTCAGTCCGCTTTCGCCACGCAACGACCAATCCAGGCAGACCACATCGGGCGAGCATTCACGAATGGCGACGAGCGCCTCGCGGATCGTTCCCGCTTCGCCGACAACCTCCAGGTCCGCCTGAGCGTTCAGCAGCAAGCGCAAGCCGGCCCGCAAGACCGCGTGATCGTCCACCAAGAAGACACGAATCCTGACCATGACAGTGCCGACGTCCGGTGAATTCCCGGCGACAACTCCAAACCTCGACATGAGGCCCGGCAGCCCGCCTGACAGGACACTATCGCATTCCCGCCAGCGACGGACTCGGAGATGCGGCCGGATAAGCGAAAACTCAGCAAGCGAAAGGGAGGGCGAGGCTCAGGTGATGAAAACTTGGGCTTGCGGAATGCCTTTCGGAACTGAAATCGGGTGTGATTTGTTTTGCGTCTTTGCCCCAATGGGGCAAGACTCGAAAGCCCAGGGCGCTTAGCCCTGGGTTTGAGTGCCGACCGCCGACGCCAAGCCCCAACGGGGCGCAACTCGTTGGAAGTTCGGGCGAGTGACGCCCCTTCAGGGCTTCCGAGACTGTGACGAATCGCCAACCCAGGGCGATGCCCTGGGCTTTCGAGTCTGACCCCGTTGGGGCCAAGACCGCGAAACGAATCCCGCCCGATCACTTGCCATCATCAACACCGACTTTGCCTCACCCTAGGGCGAGGCTACCGCCGAGCCGTCCGTCACACGGCTCGGCGGGAGCTTCGCCCTCCCATCTGGCGGCTGGCGATCTCAAATCGCCGTCCGGATTTCGCCGACGATCGCATCCAGCACGTCGTTGGCGGACTGGAAGAACCAATCCAGTTCGGCATTGCCGTTCAATGAGTCGGCGGCGTTCGAGTCATTCCTGACCGTTGTACGGTTGAGCCGCGTCGTGCCGTTCGCACTGCCGGCCCCACCGCTGCTGAGATGCAGAACGCGGTCGGCATAGCTCTTGGTGAGGTCGGTCCATTCGGCCATGACCGCGTTCAAGGCGGCGGAGTTTCCGCTGAGCGTGCTCGTGCCGCCGATCAGGATGTCTTCGCCGTCACCTCCGCTGACGACATCGACTCCCACGCCTCCGATGAGCAGATCGCGGCCTTCACCGCCATCGAGCGTGTCATTTCCCGCACCACCCATCGCGATGTCGTTGCCTGCGCCGCCAGCAAAGTTCACTTCAATCGCCGCATTCAGATTGTGAGCAGCCAACACGTCATCGCCGCCATTGCCTTGGAAGACGACCGAACCTGCGAAGCGATTCGTCGTCACACCTCCGGTCGCATTCAGCGACGCATCGAGCGTCACCGAATCGGCGGCGGCTCCCCCGATGATCGTCAACACGCCGACATCTTCGAGTCTCACCGGAGCCGTCAAGTTCACGGCTCCGCTGCGGACCACGAGATTGCTGCCGACTCGCGACACCACGACAGAATTGGCCGTTTCACCCAGCATGACGATTGGATCGAAGGTGATGTCGCCGACATTCACCGTCACCGTGCCAAGGCCCGAAGCAACGTGATTGTCCGTGGCCCTCACCGTCAGCGTGTAGGTGGGCTTCGCTTCAAAGTCGAGCTTCGTCGCGTCTTTGACGGTGATCTTCCCAGTGCTGTCGATCGCGAACGCATTGCCCAGATTTCCTGCCGTGATCGCGAACGCGGTCACCGTGTCGCCCACATCCAAATCCGTCGCTGAGACCGTTCCCACGAGCGTTCCGTTGGTCGTGTTCTCTGGCACAGAAAACGTAGCCGGAACAACTGCCGGTGCATCATTCACCGACCGCACCGTCAGCAGGAAAGGATCGCTGCTGCTGGCTCCGCTGGGGTCTGTCACGGTCAAGGTGATCGTCGTCGCTCCGAATTGATTCGGCAGTGGCGTGACCTTGATGCTGCGATTCAAGCCGCTGCCTCCCAGAACGATGTTGCCGAGCGGAACGAGATCGAGGTTCGACGACGTCGCCGTGACCACCAAGCTGCCGGCGAGATTGTCCACATCACGAATCGTGAAGTTGAGCACGCTGGTGGATTTGTCTTCGTCGATCGTTTGATTCGCCACGTTCGAGATTGTCGGTGCGTCATTGACGGCATTCACGGTGACGACGAACGTCTCGGACGTGATGGCTCCGCTGCCATCACGAACTCTCAGAGTGATCGTCGTTGTCCCGGATTGATTGGCAACGGGATTCAGCGTAATGGTCCGATTGGCTCCGCTGCCTCCCAGGCGGATGCTGGCATTCGGAATCAAACTGGTGTTCGACGATGCGGCTGACAGCACCAGGCTGTTCGCAGCCGTTTCGACATCGCTAATCGTCACCGCAATCGCGCCGGTCGAGATGTCCTCATCGGTAGTGATGTCGGCCATCGCGGAGATCGTCGGCAGATCATTCATCGCTTGAACGGTGATCGTGAAAGTCTGCGGAGCACTCGTATCGACGCCGCCATTGGTCGTGCCGCCGTTGTCATGAGCACGCACCGTCACAATCGCCGAACCGTTCGCGTTCGGTGCTGCGGTGTAGGTCATCGTTCCAGTCGCAGAGAGAACCGGCAACTGGCTGAACAGCCCGTTGTTGTTCGTCGTGACGAGGAAGTTCACGACCTGAGCCAGCTCGTTCGGCCCCGCGCTGATGCTCGTAGCCCAGCCGATGACCGTCTTCGCCCCGGTATCTTCGAGTACGGTTTGATTCGCCCCTTTGACAAATGTTGGCACGCGGTTCACGGCCGAGATGACAAGTGTCTGCGGCTCGCTGGTTGCGACGCCGCCGTCGGCGATGCCGCCGTTGTCGTGAAGGCGGACGCTGACCATCGCCGAGCCGGTCGCGTTGTTGACCAGCGTGTAGGTCAACGTTCCGTCGGCCGAGATCACCGGGAGCACACTGAAGAGCGCATCGTTGTTCGTGCTGACCAGAAAGTTGACAGGCTGTCCCGCTTCATCCGCCGGCCCGCCGCTGATTCCTGTTGCCCAATGGGCAACCGTTTGAGCGACACCGCTCAGCGATCCCGTCCGATCGGCTCCTTTGGTGAAGCTGGGCGCGTCGTTCACCGCGTTGACCGTGATCGTCACGATGCCAATGTTGGAATCGACCGTGCCGTCATTGGCCACGAACGTGAAGCTGGCCAAACCGTTGAAGTTCGCGTCCGGCGTGTAGCTGAATGTTCCTGTCGCCGGATCGGTGATCGTGACCGTGCCATGAGCGTTCGTCGTATCGACGAGGCTGAAGGCCAGAGTCGCGCCGTCGATGTCCGTGGCCGAAAGCGTGCCGGTCGTCGCCGTGTCTTCGTTGGTCGTCAGGCTGCCGTCGCTCGCGGCCGGAGCATCGTTCGCCGCGTTGACAGTGATCGTCACTGTGCCGACGTTGGAATCGACCGTGCCGTCATTCGCGACGAATGTGAAGTTGGCCGAGCCATTGAAGTTCACATCCGGGGCGTAGCTGAAGGCTCCCGTCACCGCGTCGGTGATCGTGACAGTGCCGTGCGCGCTCGTCGTATCGACAAGGCTGAAGGTTAGAGCCGCGCTGTCGATATCACTGGCCGAGAGCAAGCCGGTCGCCGCCGTGTCTTCGTCGGTGATCAGGCTGACTTCGTTCGTGGTCGAAACGTCGTTCACCGCGTTGACGGTGATCGTGACAGTGCTGATGTTGGAATCGAGCGTGCCGTCGTTCGCGACGAAGGTGAAGCTGGCCAAACCGTTGAAGTTCGCATCCGGCGTGTAGCTGAATGTTCCTGTCGCCGGATCGGTAATCGTGACCGTGCCATGAGCGTTCGTCGTATCGACGAGGCTGAAGGCCAGAGTCGCGCTGTCGATGTCGGCCGCCGCAAGAGTGCCAGTTGTCGCCGTGTCTTCGTTGGTAGTCAGGCTGCCGTCGCTCGCGGTCGGAGCATCGTTCACCGCGTTGACCGTGATCGTCACGGTGCCGATGTTGGAATCGACCGAGCCGTCATTCGCCACAAAGGTGAAGCTGGCGGTGCCGTTGAAGTTCGCCTCTGGCGTGTAGCTGAAAGCTCCCGTGGTGGCGTCGGTGATCGAGACCGTGCCGTGAGCGTTCGTCGTATCGACGAGGCTGAAGGTCAGAGCCGCACTGTCGATGTCGGTTGCCGAGAGCGTGCCCGTCGCGGCCGTGTCTTCGTCGGTCGTCGCGCTGCCATCGGTCGCGGTCGGTGCGTCGTTCACGGCGTTGACGGTGATCGTGAAGGTTTGCGAGGCACTCGTATCAACGCCGCCACCGGCGATGCCGCCGTTGTCGTGCAGGCTGACGGTGATCGTGGCAGAGCCGTTCGCGTTCGCGGCGGGCGTGTAGGTCAACGTGCCGTCGGCGGCGATCGCGGGGGCTACGCTGAAGAGGCTGGCGTTGTCATTGGTCACGACGAAATCGACGGTCTGACCGGATTCGCTGACCGGGCCGGCACTGATGCTGGTGGCCCAGGCGGAGACGGTCTGAGTGCCGACATCTTCGAGCACCGATTCGTTCACACCCGCGACGAAGCTTGGCGCAACATTCGGGACCACTGCTGACAGCGAGCGGCTGCCGAAGTCGGATGCGAGTTCGATTTCCCCTTCGACGAGGTCTTCAAACTCGTAGCCGCTGCCGGGGATCGGGGTGCCGAGCACGACCGGGATCGAGCCGAGCACGACGTTCGTGCCTTCGCGGATGAACTGCAAATCGAAGCGGTGCGGGCGGCCGTCGCCGGTGAATTCGATGTCAAACGTCGCAGTCTGACCGGCTCCGACGTTCGCGATCGTGCCGGTGTAGTTCGTGATGCGCACGCGCGGGTCGGAGGCTTTGACCGTCATGTTGACGGCGATGTTCGTGACCGCGTTTTGAATCGCACTCACGACGCCGTTGGCCACGCTCGGCCCGAAGCCGGACGAGATCTGAAAGTAGAACGGATCGCCGGGGGCGATCGGAGCGGCGGTGCCGTTCACGATCGTGTCGGCCGAGTTGTTGATCGCTCCGGTCAGCCGGGCGATCGCGGACAAGTCGGCGCGCGGATCAGTGCCGAGATCGGGATTTGTGCCCAAGCCGATCACCAGCGCTCCGAGCGCATTCAGCCCGGTGATCGTTTCTTGAATGCCGGCTCCGTAGTTGAACGGCGTGGTGGCTCGCGAGTTTTGCGTGAGAGCCGACACTGGCAACGTCACGCCGCTGACTCCGACGATCGACGTCTCGCCCTTGGGCTGATATGCGAGGCCGATGTCAGTCGCGGCGAGAATGATCGGGAGAGCGCCGGCACGAAAGCCAGCGCCTCCCAGCGATCCGGCCGCGGGCACGGCCGAACCGCTTGCATCCACCGTGTACGAGGCGAACGACGGCACATCGCCGCTCGCACCTGGAGTCAATTGCGTCGAGACCAATCCGGCCGCGCCGCTGTCCGAGAAAGTTCCGTTGTTGTTGCCGTCGAAGCCGAGGCCGGTGACGGTTTGGAACAACGCCTCGATCAGCGTCTCAGGTCCGTCGCCGCCGTAGCCGGGAGCTGTCCGATCGAGTGCCGCTTGAATCGCGGTCGAGAATCCCGCGGTGCTCGACGCCACAATCGGAGAGTTCAACACGAATGGCCGACCGGTCGCGTTCTCGGCGGCGAAGTTGGCGTATTCCTCGAAGCGAGCGACGCCGAAACCGAAGTCGATCCCCGGCAGAGCGGTCGTCAACGTCGAGATGATTTGCGGAAATGCGGCCCGCACGATCGGGCTGTTGGCGGTGAAGCTGCCGGTATCATCGAACAGCAGGAAGACATCGACCAGATTCGTAACGCCGCCGGAACCAGGCAGCGTCAAGCTGACCGTCTCGCGATGCGTCTGGCCGTTGGCCAACGAGGCGGTGATGCTGGTTGGCGTGACATTGCCCGAGGCGGGGTTGCTCGTGCCGGTCGGCCAGAGCGTTCCGTCGGTCGTCGTCGGGAAGGTTTGTTCGTAGCCCGAAGATTCCAGTTCGCGAACGACGTAAGCGTCGGGCGTCAGTCCCGTGAACGCGTACGATCCGTCGGCGGCGGTGATCGTGCTCGGTTCGCCCGCGTCGAAGAGGTTGTCGCGATCGAGGTCGATGTAGATCGTGCTTCCGCCGATGCCGACTTCACCGGCGTCTCGCAGGTGGTTGCCGTTCGCGTCCTCGAACTTCACGCCGTGAATTTCATTCGGTCGGAAGACGTTGCCGGAGTCCACCGCTTTGTCTTCCGCTCCGCCGATGGTCACGAGGTGCTCGGCTTCCGAAACGGGCGTGCTCGACAGTTCGATCGGCACGATCTCGCGCAGCTTGTAGGTGCCGCCGGCGAGATGCTTGAAGGCGTAGGTTCCGGCTTCATCCGTGCCCGGCGTGTAGTACAGATCGTCCGACGTGACGAGTCTCGATTCGCCGTCATCGAGCACGCCGTCGTCATCGAGATCGAGAAACACGGTGATGCCGGCCAAGCCCCGCTCGCCGACATCGCGCACGCCGTCGTGGTCCGCATCGGCGTAAACCGTGCCACGAATCGTCGCGTCCGAACGCTCTTGATTGCCGAAGTCATAACCGCCAATCGTCACGCCGTTGAGCACGTTGATCGTGTAACGGCCGCCGACCGGCGCAGTCGTGACGAAGTTGGAATTCGGCACTTCGACGATCTTCCGCGTCCCGTGCGGCACTCCGGTCAGCGAGTAGTTGCCGTCGGCATCTGACGTCGCGACCGGCTCGCCCGTCGTCAACAGTCCATCGTTGTTGAGGTCCACGAAGACTTGCCAGCCGGCCAGCGCCGGCTCGGTGAACGCGCCGGTCGTCGGGTTCGTCGCGCGATGGCCATCGGCGTTCATGTCGTTGAAGATCGTGCCGTTGATCGTGCTCGGAACCGGCTGCAAGTTCGCGAAGTCCACGGTCGTTACGGTTCCCGTGGAGATCGTGGCGTTCACGCTCGCGGCGAAGGCCGGAGACGGCTCCCAACCGGTCGGCACGATCTCGGCCACCGTGACGCTCCCTTCAGGAAGTCCGACGAACGAGTATCGGCCATCGGCATCGGTCGTTCGCGTTGGCTCAGTCTCGTCGGCCAGTCCGTTGTGATTGCCGTCAAGGAACACCGTCCAGCCGGTCAACGCGACGTCGGAGACAGCACGCACGCCATCGCCGTTGAAATCGTTCCACAACGTGCCGCTGAGCGTTCCGATCCGCTCTTCGTTGGCGAAGTCGTAGCCCGTGAGCATCACGCCGTTGAGGACGTCAATTGTAAATGTGCCCCCGGCGGGCGAGTTCGTCCGCCAGTGTGCGTCGGGCACTTGGGAGATCATCTGAATTCCGCGCGGGACCGCGAACAGCGTGTAGCTGCCGTCGGCCGCCGACGTCGTGACCGGCTCGCCCGTCGTCAGCGAACCGTCTTCGTTCAAATCGACGTAGATTTGCCAGCCGCTCAACGCCGGTTCGGTCGGCGCACGCAGGCCATTGCCGTCGAGATCATTGAAAACGGTGCCGCTGACATCGCTCGCTTCCGGCGTGAGGTTTGAGAAGTCCACAACCGACTCGTTGCCGGTCGTCACCGTGATATGGACTTGGAAATCGAAACCGCGCGACGCCTCCCAACCGGTCGGCAACACCTCGGCAACATACTGACTGCCCGACGGCACGCTGTGGAACGCGTAGCCGCCATTCGTGTCTGTGATCCGCGACGCCTCGCCGAGATCGAATGCTCGGTTGTTGTTCGTATCGAGATAGATCGTCCAGCCAGCCAACGCGTTGTCGGTAAAGGCTCCCGTCACCGGATCTGTGGCTCGCAGGCCATCCCCGTTGAAGTCGCGCCAGGCGGTCCCTTTGATGTCTCCGACTTCGGCGATCACGTTGAAGAAGTCCGCCTTGACCTCGGTTTCGTCGATCACGTCCAGCGTGATGTGATCGGCCAAGCCTGTTCCCGGTGCCCAGCCAGGTTGCAGAACCTCGTACACCGTCTGCGGTCCCGGAGTCAGCTCTGTGAAAAGATAGTCGCCCCCCGCGTTGGTGATCGTCGATGGTTCGCCGACGTCAAAGCTGCCGTTCAGATTCGAGTCCAAGAAGACGGTCCAACCGACCAAGCCTTCTTCACCAGTCTCTTTGACACCGTTGCCGTTGGCGTCGTGCAGCAGCGTGCCGGCGATGTCTCCGACTAACAGCAGCTTCGCTTCTAAAAGCTCCGCCGCATGTCGCTGGGAAACATTCGGCCGCAATGCGCGTCGTGATCGAGATCGTCGGCACTTCGTCAACACGGACTTCAACCATTGAGTCTTGAGGTTCATCATTGCTTCTCCTGATGGCCACGGAAACGAGTGGCGTCGTTGTCTGAATTCGTTAAGCAACATCGGAGTAAACATACGACCGCGATGAGTCGCGACGTGACGGGTTGACCCGTGAAATAAAGCAAAACTCACCTGGGCGTTTCCCGCGCTCACGGCCTCGTTTTCCTGACACCGATTCCGACTTACGCGAGCGCGCGGAATTGTCACGGTCAGCACGTCAGGTTGATCCCTGGGCCGTGTGGGGTGAGTCCCTGACGACTTTCGCGAGGGCATCAGGTCAGTCCGCGAACTGACCCGCGCGACCGAATTGAGCAGCATCAAAACCGCACATCGGACGTCATTGTGTGACGGACGCCGATCGCGCGCCGATTCGCGAATGACGATCATTCGCGGCGCGAGGACGCGGCACTCGCCCATCCGCTCAACAGGAGACTCCCATGCGAACCAAACACGCACTCATCGCCCTGCTGGCCGTTACCGCGACAGTGGTCATCACGACCGACGCATCCGCGTTTCACCGTGGACGGCGCGCGTCCAGCCGTCCGATCTTCAGTTCGGGGCGGCCGTACTTATTCAGTTCCGCACCCGCGACGCCTCAGTGGACGACCGCCGTTCCCACCGCTTCGTCGAACGGCCCCTGCGAGTGCGTTTGCGATCCGTGCTGTCGTCCGATCGCGCGGACGGTCACGGCCTCCTCGCTGTCCCCCATCGCCGTCGGCGCGAAGTAGCTTTCCGGAGAGTTTCAGCCATGCGACGACGACTGCTGGGATTGGTTGGTGCGGCGATCATCGCGCTGGCGGTTGGATCGGTCTGGGCCTGGAAGCTGACTCACAGTTCCAGCCACGCGGCCGAGCCTGTGAAGACAACCACGGAACGAACGGTTCCGGAGGAAGGCGCGAAGCGCGAGGTCGTCCTCGCCAAGCACAAGCTCGACGCCGCTGGCATCGAGACGACGCCCGTCGAGTGGCAGTCTTTCGGAAGTTCACTCTCCGTGTCAGGCCGCGTGCAGTACGACGACACGCGGCACGTCGAAATTCGGGCGGCGACGGACGGCGTCGTCTCGAAGATGCTCGTGAAGCCGGGCGACCGCGTCATCGAGGGACAAGTCTTGGCCGTGCTCAGCAGCCCGGAGGTCGGGACGGCTCGCGCGAATGTGCTGCAACGCCGGACGGATTGGAAACTCGCCGAACGCGCGGCCGAATGGGAGCGGGAGACGTGCGACAACCTCGCCAAGTTGATCCAGGCGATTGACGCTCACCGCCCGCTCAAGGAACTGCGAACCGAGTTTCAGAATCGCAAGCTGGGCGACCATCGCTCGGCGCTGCTGACGGCTTATTCTCGGTCGGAGCTGGCTCAGTCGCTGATCGCCAATTTGGAGCGGCTGAGTTCGGTGCTGTCGGAGAAGACGATCCAAGAGCGACTCAACGAAGCGGAGTCGGCTCAAGCGACGCTGACCGCCGTGTGCGAGCAATCCACGTTCGACGCACGCAAGCGATGTGACACCGCGCAAGCAGCCACGAACGACGCGCGACGACGCTTGGAGATCACGCAGCAGCAACTCACCACCTTGCTCGGCTATCGCGCGGACGTCGCTGAGGACAACTCGGATCGTGACGAGAACACCGCGTCGCTTTCACACGTCGAATGCCGTGCTCCGTTCGCCGGAACGATTGAGCGCAAGACGTTCTCCATCTCGGAACGAGTGAAGCCGGGAGACAGCTTGTTCGTGCTCGCCGACACCAGCCAACTCTGGATTGCGGCGGACTTGCGCGAGCGCGAATGGTCGATGCTCACCGTGAGTCCTGATGCCGAGTTGACCGTCGAATCCCCCGCGCTGCCGAACCGCAAGCTGACCGCGCGCGTGCATTTCGTCGGCCGCGAGGTCTCGGCCGATTCGCACGCGGTGCCGCTGGTCGCCACGATCGACAACGCCGACGGACTGCTGCGGCCAGGGTTGTTCGTGCGAGTCACCATTCCCGGCGGTGACGCCACCGCGCGCTTAGCCGTACCCAGTTCCGCGATTGTCGAACATGAACGGCAGAAGTTCGTCTTCGTCCGCGATTCCGACGACACGTTCCACCGCGTCGATGTCGAGACCGGCCTGGAGGCCGGCGGCCTCATCGAAATCACGAACGGCCTCGCGGTCGGCGATCTCGTCGTGACGCGCGGAGCGTTTCTGTTGAAGTCGGAACTGCTGCTGGAAGCGGAATGATTGGTAGCCGCGCTCGCCAGAGCGTGGGCGAACGAAGGCTGAGTCACCGCGCCCCACGGTCTGGCGACCGTGGCTACGTCCCGTCCGGGGGCTAACGCCCACCGGCTCGCCAGAAATCCTCTCATGCTCACCAAGCTCATCGAATTCTCGCTGGCCAATCGCTTCCTCGTGCTGATCCTCACGCTGTTGATGGCGGCGATGGGGTTGAGTTCGGCGCTGCATCTGCCAATCGACGCTGTGCCGGACATGACCAACACGCAGGTGACGGTCGTGACCGAGGGCGGCCCGCTGTCGCCGGTCGAGGTCGAGCGGTATCTGACCTATCCGGTCGAGACCGCGATGAGTGGGCTGCCGAAAATTCAGGAACTAAGAAGCGTCTCGAAGTTCGGCATCTCGGTCGTGACGATCGTGTTTCAAGAGGGGACCGACCTGTATCGCGCGCGGCAACTCGTCACCGAGCGACTTCCGAACGCGACGGCGATGATCCCGAAGGGCTACGGCACGCCGAAGCTCGGCCCGCTGACGACGGCGCTCGGCGAGATTCTGCAATTCGAGGTCCGCAGCGACAGACACTCGCCGATGGAACTGCGGACGATGCTGGAATGGGACATCGCTCCCAAGCTGCGTGAAGTGCGGGGCGTGACCGAGATCAACACGCACGGCGGCTACTACAAGACGTTCGAGATTCGACCGGACCCAGATCGGCTGACGAGCTACGACCTGACGCTCGAAGATTTGTTTCAGCGGCTGGAAGCCAACAACGCGATCGCCGGTGGCGGTTACGTCGTGCATCACGACGAGCAACGGCTGATTCGCGGACAGGCATTGCTCACGAAGCTCGACGATATTCGCGAGATCGTGCTGCGCCGTCGGCCGGAAGGTTCGCCGATCCTCGTGCGCGACGTCGCTGAAGTCGCGATTGCGCCGATGACTCGGCAAGGAGCGGTGACTCGCGACGGACGGGGCGAGGCGGTCACCGGCCTCGTGATGATGCTCGTTGGTGAGAACTCGCGCGAGGTCGTCGAGCTCGCGAAAACTCGGCTCGACGGGATTCGGACGACGTTGCCGGACGGCGTCACGATTGAAGTGACCTACGACCGAGCCGCCCTGATTGGCCGCACGCTCAAGACGGTCGTGACGAATCTGCTGGAAGGGGGCTCGCTCGTCATCTTCGTGCTGCTGCTGATGCTCGGAAACTTTCGAGCGGGACTGATCACGGCCCTGGCGATCCCACTGTCGATGATGTTCGCCACGAACTTGATGGCCGCGACCGGCATCACCGCCAGCTTGATGAGCCTCGGAGCGATCGACTTCGGGCTGATCGTCGATAGCTCGGTCATCATGGTCGAGAACTGCATTTTGCGACTCTCACACAATCACTCCGGCCGTTCGCGCATCGAAGTCATCCGCGACGCCGCGATTGAAGTCCGCAAACCGACGATGTTCGGCGAGCTGATCATCGCGATTGTTTATCTCCCGATCCTCGCGTTGCAGGGGACGGAAGGTAAACTTTTTCGGCCGATGGCGCTGACCGTGCTGTTCGCGCTCGCCGGCTCGCTGGTGTTGTCGCTGACGTTTATGCCCGCGATGGCCTCGCTCGCGCTGCCGAAGCACGTCGATGAGAAAGACATCTGGCTGGTGCGGCTGATCAAACGGATTTACCAGCCGATCGTGACGCGAGCGATCACGCATCCAATGCTCACGGCGCTCGTCGCGATTTCGGTGTTCGTGGGCAGCGTGCCGGTCGCAGCGCAGCTCGGAGCCGAATTCATGCCGAAGCTCGAAGAGGGAGACTTGCTCATCGAAGCCGTGCGTCTGCCGACCGCGTCGCTGGAAGGCTCGATCGAGATGTCCACGAACATCGAAAAGCTGCTGCTCAAATTCGGCGAGGTGCAAACCGTCTTCTGCAAAACCGGCCGACCAGAAATCGCCAACGATGTGATGGGCGTGCATCAGACCGACGTCTGGGTATTGCTCAAGCCGCAACACGAATGGCCGCGGCCCAAGCCGCGCGACCAATTGATCGAAGAGATGTCCCAGGTGCTGAACTCGCAAGTCCCCGGCGTGATGTTTGGCTTCACGCAGCCGATCGAGATGCGCGTGGACGAACTGGTCGCCGGCGTGAAGGCCGACGTCGCGGTGCTGCTGTACGGCGACGATCTCGAAATCCTCGGCACGAAGGCGAAGCAGATCGAACGTCTGTTGAAAAACATCCCCGGCGCGGCGGACGTGAAGGCCGACTACCAAGGCAACCTCTCGACGCTGCGGATCGAACCGCGACGTGACGCGCTCGCCCGCTACGGCGTCGATGCCGCCACGGTCATGGATGTTGTCTCCTCGCTGGGTGGCCGCGAAGTCGGTTTGATCTTCGAGGGCCGAGCACGCTTTCCAATCACCATCCGCATTCCGGAAACTTGGCGAAAGGAAATCTCGCTGCTCGAACAACTGCCCGTCGCCGATGGGGGAGGCAAACCGATCCCGCTGCGTGAACTCGCCGACATCACGTTGGACGAAACGCCCCCCGCCGTCGAACACGAAGCGATTCGCCGCCGCACCTACATCTCCGCCAACGTCCGCGGCCGCGACGTTGCGAGCTTCGTGAACGAAGCTCGAAAAACCGTCGCCACGCAAATCCAACTTCCCGCTGGCTATGAAATTCGCTGGGGCGGCGACTTCGAGAACCTGCAATCGGCGAGTCGCCGCCTCGCGCTGATCACGCCGGTCGTGCTGTTGTTGATCTTCCTGCTGCTGCACATGTCGCTGCATTCAGCGCGGCTCGCGCTGTTGATCTTCCTGGCCGTCCCGATGGCCGCGAGCGGCGGCATCTTCGCACTCGCACTGCGCGGGATGCCGTTCAGCATCTCGGCCGGAGTTGGCTTCATCGCGCTGTTTGGAGTCGCCGTGCTCAACGGACTCGTCTGGGTCAGCGCCGCCGAAAACCTCCGCGAAGCCGGAATGCCGCTGCGAGAAGCGACGTGCGAAACCGCACTCGCGCGGCTCCGCCCCGTGCTGATGACCGCGATGGTCGCCGGACTCGGATTTCTTCCGATGGCCATGTCGCACAGCGATGGAGCTGAAATGCAACGGCCGCTCGCCACGGTGGTCATCGGCGGCTTGTTGACATCGACATTGCTGACGTCGCTCGTCGTTCCAGCCATCTATCCGTGGTTCGTGCGTCGATCGGAGCTGAACGGGTTCTGATTCTGCTTCTTGCAGCTCGTCGCGATTGAAAGGGAAGCCGTCGTTGAGACTGACGATGTTGGACAGCTCATCGTTCAAATCTGTCGCGTTGTGGTCCGCAACGTGCTAGATTGATCAGCAGATTCTGACCTCGATCACGGACTCCAGCGGAAGCCACATGTCGTACTCCGATCACGATTCCCGCCGTCGATTCTTACTGCCAGATTGGCCCCTGGCGCTGGCGGGAGTTTTCTTTTTGGCGGTGGTGTCGCAACCCATGGACGCCGCCGAGCAACCCGTGAGTTTCGTCAACGATGTCGTGCCGGTTTTCACGAAGGCTGGCTGCAATGTCGGTGTCTGTCATGCGAAGGCCGGTGGCGGTCAAAAGGGATTTCAATTGTCCCTGCTGGGATTCGAGCCGCTGGAGGACTTCGATCATCTGGTCACGGAGAGCCGCAGTCGGCGACTGTTCTTCGGAGATCCAGACCGGAGCCTGCTGCTCCTGAAAGCCTCCGGCCAGATGCCGCACGGCGGCGGTGTCCGTCTGCCGGCATCATCGGAAGGCTACGCGCTGCTCCGCGAATGGATTCGTCAGGGAGCGACGTTTGATCGCGAGACGGTTCCGAAGCTGTTGTCGTTTGAAGTTCAGCCGGCCCGTGGATCAATCAAGCGTGGTGGCGAACAACAACTCCAGGCGATCGCGAAGTATTCGGACGGCAGCGTTCGCGATGTCACGGGAATGGCGCTTTACGAGTCCAACGACAAGGCGATGGCCGACGTGAGCGAGCGCGGGCTGGTGAAGATTTCCGATATCGTCGGCAATGTCGCGGTGATGGTCCGCTACCAGGCGAAGGTCGCCGTTTACAGCGCGTCGGTCCCGCTGGGTGCGCCGGTCGAGAACCTGCCGTCGTCGAAGAACTTCGTGGACGAGCATGTGTTCGCAAACCTCAAGGCCCTCGGCATTCCGCCATCGGTCCTCAGTGATGACGCGACGTTTCTGCGTCGAGTGACGCTCGACATCGGCGGGCGATTGCCGACCGAAGAAGAATCGGCCGCGTTCCTCGCCAGCAAGGATGAGGGCAAGCGAGACAAGGTCATCGACGAGCTGCTGCGAAGTCCCGACTACGCCGACTTCTTTGCCAACAAATGGACGGCGCTGCTGAAGAATCGCCGCGATGACGAAAGCGACACGGTTTCCAACTTCGCGTTTCATGCGTGGGTGCGAGACAGTTTTCTCGCCAACAAGCCTTACGACCAGTTCGTTCGCGAGCTGCTCGCAGCGACCGGCACCGTGATCGGCAATCCGCCGGTTGCGTGGTACAAGCGAGTCAAAGAGCCGAAGCAGCAGATTGAGGATGTCGCGCAGCTCTTCCTGGGCGTCCGGATGCAGTGTGCCCAGTGCCATCATCATCCTTTTGAACGCTGGAGCCAGGACGATTATTACTCGCTGGCGGCGTTCTTCAGTCAGGTCGGCCGCAAGCCGTCGGGGACGCGCGGCGAGGATTTGATTTTCCACAAGCGCGGGATCGCGACCGCCGCGAACATGAAGACCGGCGTGCCGCTCAAGCCCGGCGCGCTGGGCGATGCGATTCCCGAAATCGCCGCCGATGAAGACCCGCGACTGAAACTCGCCGATTGGATGGGCGGGAAGAACAACCCGTTCTTCGCGAAGTCGCTCGTCAATCGGTATTGGAAACACTTCTTCGTGCGCGGGCTGATCGAACCGGAAGACGACATCCGCGACACGAACCCGCCGACGAATCCCGCGCTGCTGGAAGCTCTCGAAAAGCATTTTGTCGCCAACGGGTTTGACCTGAAGGATCTCGTGCGCGTGATCACTCAATCGCGAGCCTATCAACTGAGTGAAGTTCCAAACCAACACAACATCGTCGATCGGCAGAACTACTCGCGTTACTACCCGCGCCGATTGCAGGCCGAGGTGCTGCTCGACGCGATCGACCGGCTGGCGGGGACTCAGACCGACTTCGCCAATCTCCCGCCGGGAACGCGAGCGGTCGCTCTGCCCGACAACAGCTACAACCGCTCGTCGCAATTCCTGCGAGTCTTCGGCCGCCCCGAAGCCGAGAGCGTTTGCGAATGCGAACGCGTCCAGTCCTCGAGCCTCGCACAGAGCCTGCACTTGCTCAACGCCCAGGAGTTGAAAACCAAACTCGCCGCTGCCACCGGCCGCGCCGAACGCCTCGCGAAAGAAGACAAACCGGCCGAAGCGAAAATCCGCGAGTTGTACCTCGCCGCCTTCTCGCGCGAACCACGTCCGCAAGAACTGAAGACCGCGATCGACTATTTGAATGAACCCGGCACGACCGCGAATGCGAATTATCAAGATCTCATTTGGGCGTTGATCAATACCAAAGAATTCCTCTTCAACCATTAGGCACATGATGACTGACCTCGCTTGTTGCTCGCGTTGCCGTTCAATGCTACTCGCAGCGTTGCTCTGCGGAGTTTCATTGAGTTTCGAATCGGTTTCGTTCGCCCAATCAGTCGGCCTGCCGGCTCCCCG
The DNA here is from genome assembly GCA_945893045.1 of Planctomyces sp. SH-PL62. Lineage (GTDB taxonomy): Bacteria > Planctomycetota > Planctomycetia > Planctomycetales > Planctomycetaceae > SXKJ01. Next base: position 37,044 of record CAMDEA010000025.1, on the reverse strand, counting down.
GTTGCTGACCACGATTCCGATGGGGGCCAAAGTCGGGACTCAAGTCGAGGTCACGATCAGCGGCGAGCACATCGAGGATGCGGATGAGTTGACGTTCTCGGATCGGCGCATCACGGCGGCTCGCAAGCTGAACGCGGCGGGGCAACCGGAGTCGAACAAATACGTCGTGACGATTGCCGCCGATTGCCCGGTTGGGATTCATGAGGCTCGCGTGATGACGCGGTTGGGGATTTCATCCTCGCGAGCCTTCTCGGTCGGCACGCTCGATGAAGCCGTGAGGACCAACGCGAACACGACGCTGGCGACCGCGATGGAGTTGAAGATTAACTCCATCTGCAACGCCACGATGACTCAGCGGGCGGTCGATCATTACGTCTTTGAAGCGAAAAAGGGGCAGCGAATCATCGTCGATTGCGCGACGCGCGGAATTGACTCGAAGCTCGCTGCGGTCGTGATCATCGCGGATGCCGCCGGTCGCGATCTGTTGGTGGAACGCCGAGGCGGCGTGCTCGACTTCACCGTGCCGGCCGACGGCAAGTATGTGATCAAGGTCCACGAGCTAACCTTCAAGGGGGGGCAAGCGTATTACTACCGCTTGGCCGTGTCGGAGTTGCCGGTCGGAGCACCGATCGTGCGGCTGCCTTCGACGCAGCCGGTAAACTCATTCTCGTGGCCGCCGCAAGGACTCAAAGAACAGGCCGAATTCGCCGAGAGCGAACCGAACAATGATCGCACGAAGTCTCAAAAGATTTCGCTGCCGTGCGACATCGCCGGGAGCTTCTTCCCGGCGGCCGACGTCGATGTCTTCGAGTTCGAGGCCAAGAAGGGAGACGTCTGGTGGGTCGAAGTCGCCTCCGAGCGTTTCGGTTTGCCGACCGATCCGTCGATCCTCGTGCAGCATGTTGCTCGCACGGGTGACACCGAGAAGCTGACCGACGTCGCCGAGTTCAGCGACATCCCCAGTCCCGTGAAGGTGTCGAGCAACGGCTATGCGTATGACGGCCCGCCGTACAACGCTGGATCGGCGGACATCCTCGGCAAGCTGGAGATCAAGGAAGACGGTCTGCACCGGCTGCAAATCACAGACCTGTTCGGCGGGACGCGCAACGATCCCAAGAACGTCTATCGGCTCGTCATTCGCAAGGCGGCTCCCGACTTCGCCGTTGTCGCGTGGGCGCTGCACATGGAACTGCGAAACGGCGATCGCAACGCGGTGTCGAAGCCGCTCGCTCTGCGCGGCGGAGCGACAATGGCGCTCGAAGTCGTCGCCATTCGCCGCGATGGTTTCGATGGGGACATCGACCTCGCGATGGAAGGTCTGCCGGAAGGAGTCACCGCGAGTGGTTTGAAGATCCCCGCCGGTCAGTCGCGCGGCTTGATGCTCGTCACGGCGAATCAGAACGCACCTCGCGCGGTGGGCAGCGCGATGTTCTTCGGTCGAGCTACCATCGACGGCGCGGTCGTGACTCGTCCTTGTCGATTGGCTTCATTCGCCTGGCCGATCACGGATTCGTGGGGCGAGATCCCCAGCCCGCGACTGATGGCCGACGTGCCGGTCTCGGTGAGCGGCCTCGAATTCACTCCGCTCTCGCTCGCTACGCCAACGAAAGAAGCTCTCACCGTCATCGCCGGTGAGAAGCTGACGATACCCCTCAATCACACGCGCCGCAGCGAGTTCTCCGGAGCCACGCTGCAACTGCGAACGATGGGAGCCGGCTTCGACCGCGCTCCTCAATTCGATGTGTCCCTGACCGCCGACCAGTCGCAAGCGGTCCTCGACACGGCCGTGTTGAAGACGGCTCCCGGAGATTACTTGATCGCGTTTTACGGAGGTGCCGTTGCGAAGTACCGGCATCAGCCAGAAGCCATCGCCGCCGCCGAAGAGGCTCATAAGAAAGCGATGCAGGAACTGCTGGCGAACGACGCCGAAGTCAAGAAACTGACTGACGCCGCCAAAGCCGCAACGACCGAGGCCAAGCCCGAAGCCGATAAAGCCGTCGAGGTCGCGGCCGCAAAACAGAAAGCCGCCGCTACCGCCGTGGCTGCGGCGACCGAAAAGATCAAACAGGCGACCGCCGCCGCCGCACCACGAGACATTGTTGATATTGTTGTGTCTGAACCGATTAAGATTCGTGTGAATCCCCCCGCCGGAAAGTAGCCTTCAACCGGCAGCCGAAGTCGTCAGACTTCGGTTGCTCCCGCCATGATCGTCACACCGCAGTCTCACGACTTCGGCTACGGAGCTTTGCCATGACCAACCACCGTACTGTCTTCTGTCCTGGTCCCGACAGCATCTGCTCAGGCCGACGCGGATTTCTTCAAACCGGGTTGGCGGGATTCGCCACGCTCAGCTTGCCAGGCATCCTGCGTCTGCAAGCTCAACGAGCGATGGCTGACGATTCCGGAGCCACTCGCGACAAGAACGCGGTCATCATGGTCTGGCAACCTGGTGGTTGCTCGCACTTGGAAACGTACGATCCAAAGCCGAACTCCGGCAGCGAATACCGCGGACCGTTCGCGACCATTCCGACAAGAGTTCCCGGCCTCGACTTCTGCGAGCTGCTGCCACGACAAGCCGCCATCGCCGACAAGTTCACGGTGCTGCGGTCGATGCGACAGAACGCGGGGGGCCATCCGGCCGGTTCGATGCAGTTGCTTTCCGGCGATCCCGACACGCGCGACAAACCGAAGCCGCGTCTGCCCGACTGGATGTCGGTGACCAACTACGTCCGCTCGCAACGCGGGCCGCGTCAGAATCCGCTACCGGCCTATGTCGGCATCAACCCACCGCTGGAATACAACGGCCCCGCATACCTTGGCGATGCCTATTCGCCGTTCGTTGTCTCCGGTGATCCGAATCAGCCGACGTTCTCGGTGCCGAACATCGGCCTCTCTGACACCAATGAAGTCCGCCGCCTGGGACGCCGCTCTTCGCTGCGACAGAACCTCGACACGCTCGAACGCACGTTCGATCAACAGCGAGAACTCGCCGCGCTGGATGAATTCGAATCACAGGCGATGACGCTCTTGACCAATCCGAAGACCAAAGAAGCGTTCGATCTCAGCCGAGAAGATCCGCGCACTCGCGATCGCTACGGCCGCAACCAATGGGGCCAGCAAATGCTGCTCGCCCGCCGTTTGGTCGAAGCCGGCGTCGAAGTCCTGACCACCAGCCTCGCCGGCCCGCTCTGTGGACGGGTCAACAACTGGGACGATCACGCGGTCAATCATCACGTCTTCGACGCCATGAAATTCCGTTCGGCCGCTTACGACCAAGCGGTCACGGCGTTGATCGAAGACATCTCTGAGCGCGGTTTGGACAAGAAAGTGCTTGTCGTCATCACGGGCGAATTCGGCCGCACCCCGAAGATCAGCTACGCCGCCAGCACCGGAGCCGGCGACGCGAGCGCTCCCGCTGGCACAATGCAACCCGGCCGCGACCACTGGCCGCGAGCCTTCTCCAATATCTGGGCGGGCGGCGGCATCCAACACGGACGCTACATCGGCGGCACCGACAAGCGCGGCGAAGACTCCATCGAACGCATTTGCGGCCCCGGAGACTTCCTGGCGACGATCTATCATCATCTGGGAATTGATTCGGCCAACACGCTGATCAAGGATTTCAACGGACGTCCGACTCCCATCGTCGATCATGGCAAACCGATCCCGGAATTGATGGGCTAATCGCCTTCGGCAAAGTAGACGAGTCACTCCGTGACTCGACCTTCGAGTCACGGAGTGACTCGTCTACTCTGGTTGCGTCCAGCGACGTTGCTGTCACTAACTCAGCAACTCTCGAATCGGTTGCCCTTCAGAGAGCAGGCAGGGGCGGCCGTCGTTCGTATGATAGGTGATGCCGTGTGGATCGTAGCCCAGCGCGGTGAAGACCGTGGCGTGGACATCGGCGGGAGTGATCGGGCGCGACTTCGGCACGGCACCAATCTTGTCGGATTCACCGATGACTTGTCCGCCGCGAATCCCGCCCCCCGCCAGGATCATGGAATAGCATTGCGGCCAATGATCTCGGCCGGCGGCGGCATTGATGATCGGCGTGCGGCCGAAGTCCCCCATCCAGATCACCAGCGTTGAGTCCAACAGGCCGCGCTCCGAGAGATCGTCCAGCAAGGTCGCGAAGGCACGTTCCATCGGCGGCACGAGCGTCTTTTCCAAGCGGCCGAAGTTGTCCGCGTGAGTGTCCCAGATGATGCTCTGACCGTTCACGGTCGTGACGAAGCGGACGCCCGATTCGATCAAGCGCCGTGCCAACAGATGCGATTGGCCCCAGGTGTGCCGGCCGTATCGCTCGCGAACTTCGGCCGGTTCACGCGTGAGATCGAACGCTTCACGCACGGCCGCGGAACCGACCAGCGACAGCGCCTTCGATTGATTGATGTCGAGGTCTTTCGAGCCGCTGGCCGTGATCGGCAGGCAGTGTTGTTGAATCTGATTCAGCAATAACCGGCGGTCGTCTTGCCGTTGCGTGGTAATCCCTTCGACCGCGCCGAGATTCGGCACGCTGAAGTCGGCGGCGTTGGGATCGGCATTCAGCACGAACGGATCGTGGCTCGCCCCCAAGCAACCGCCGAGTTGTCCCGGCGTGAGATACACCTTGCTGTCGCAGTGCGGTGCGGGAGTGATGACATACGGCGGCAACGCGCCGCTGTAGCCATCGCGGCGCGCCAGCCAACCGGTCAGCGTGCCGAAGCTAGGAATGTCGTTGCGGCTGGGATTGATCAGCGTGCTGTCCATTGGATAGGGCCGGCCGACGATCGACCAATACATGCCGGAGTTGTGTCCGCCGTGCGAGTGATGCACGCTGCGGATGATCGAGAACCGGTGAGCGTGCTTCGCCAGTCGCGGCAGCAGTTCTGAAATCTCAATGCCGGGAGCGCTGGTCGCGATCGGCTTGTACGGCCCGCGCACGGTGTCGGTGGCGTGAGGCTTCAAATCCCACAGGTCGACGTGACTCGGAGCTCCGCAATTAAAAATCAGAATGACCGACTTGGCTTTGCCGGCCGTCTCCGCAGCAACACTCCGACCCAGCGAGTTGGCCCAGAGCAGTCCAAGACCGCTCAGCCCGCTGCGGGACAGGAACTCGCGACGGTCTGGTGAGGTCGGTGGCATCGTGGTTTCCTGTAACTTTTGTAACCCGAAGCGTCAGCGAGGGCGGACGTTTCGCAAGACACTCAATTCATCGCGTTATCAAGCGTTCGCCCTCGCTGACGCTTCGGGTTACATGAAATCAAAATAGCTCGCGAATCGGTTGGCCGCCGTCGGTGAATTCCACCGGCAGGCCGTCGGCTTTGTGGAGGCGTTGGTCGGTGTCGATGCCGAGCTTGCGATAAATCGTTTCGGCGTAGTCATACGGTGTGTAGCGACGGTCGATGACATCGCCGCCGTCGAGGTTGGTAGCTCCGATGACTTGTCCGCCGCGCACGCCGGCTCCGGCGAAGGCGATCGACATGGCTCGTGCCCAATGATCGCGGCCGGCCCACTTGTTGATGTGCGGCGTACGGCCCATCTCGGTGATGAAACAGACCAATGTTTCGTCGAGTAATCTGCGTTCGCGCAGATCGGCCAGCAACGCGCTGAATGAGCGATCGAGGCTGGGCATCATCACCGGATGCGGCAGGCCATAGCGTTCGGAGTTGCTCATCGCCTGAGGACCGCCGCACGGCCCGTTGTTGTAAATCCCTTCGTGATGATCCCAATTCAGGAAGACGCCGTTGGGCTCGCCGTAGCCCGGACGGTTCACATGCGCCTGTGGTTGAATGACCGTGACCGTTACGAACCGGACGCCGGCCTCGATCAACTTGCGGCCGAGCAGATAGCAGCAGCCTCGATGATCGCGTCCGTAGCGGTCGCGTGTGCAATCATTCTCGGTCGCGAGATCGAACGCCGATTGCACTCGCGCACTGGTCAACAAGTCGAACGCATTCTCGTACGAGCGGCGCAACAACTGCGCGGAGTCGGCTCGCGCGAGCGTCGTTTGATCGAGTCCGTCGAGCAACTGCCGCCGCGAATCAAATCGCTGACGGCTGAGATCAGCCAGCGGCTGCACGGCGCGGACGTTCCAGTCGGGGGCGGAAACATTTTCGCCGAGACTCTTCGTGCCCAGCTTCCACGGCGAGCGACTGGGCGACAGGAAGCCGGTCGTGGAGATGTGGTTCGGCATATTCGCGCCGGGACAGAAGATGTAGCCGGGCAGTTGCGGACAATCGGTGCCGAGCATTTCGCTCACGACGGAGCCGATGTCTGGAAAACCTTTCGCCTGCTCGAAGCGATAGCCTTTGAAGAATTCCTGGCAGCCTTCCATGTGTCCCGCGACTTTGGTGGTCGTCATCGAGCGAACCACGGACAGCAAGTCCGCCTGCTGAGCAATCATCGGCATCAGCGACGAAAACTGAATGCCGGGCACGTTGGTCGAGATCGGTCCAAACGGAGATCGGTGAGCCACCGGAGCCTCCGGCTTCGGATCCCACGAGTCCATTTGCGAAATTCCACCTTCTTCATAGACGACCAAGACTTGCTTGGCGTGCCGCGCCGCGTTGCTCGCTTGGGACACGGAATCCAGAGCCAGCCAGTCGCTCAATCCGAATCCCATGACTCCGGCCGACACCGACTGCAACAACCGGCGGCGAGCCGGATCGCAGGGAGGTTGAGTCTTCGCTGAATGTGACAAAACCATGCGGCGGTCTCTGTGAGCAAGTGACCGAAAGTGGCGGGATGCGGGGCGTGTCAAAGCAGGTGGGTCATTCATTCATCGGCAATGTCCGATGCGTCGTGTGACATTGGACTGACAGAATCTCCTTGAGTCAACGCGGCTCGTGCATTCGTGTCGGGGACAATCACGCGACGTGCCGCAGCGCGTCGATCGGGTTCATTGCCGCGGCGCGACGAGCGGGGTACAGGCCGAAGATCACGCCCACCGCGACCGAGATGCCGAACGCCACCGGAATCGACCACGTCAGCACGATCGGTTCGACCGTTCGCACGGTTTCGGGGAGCGACTTCATGACGTCTGGGAAGAGTTGCGTGACGCACCAGCGCAAGCCATCGACGAACGGTTGGCAGGCAAAGCCTCCGGCAATGCCGGTGGCTCCGCCGCAGACGGACAGCAAGATCGTCTCGATGATGAACTGCCGAGTGATGTCGCGGCGGCGTGCTCCGAGCGCCCGGCGAATGCCGATCTCGCGTGTCCGTTCGGTGACGGTGGCCAGCATGATGTTCATGATGCCGATGCCGCCGACGACCAGCGAGATCGCGGCGATCAGGCCCATCATCGCCATGAACATCAGCCGTGTGTTGCGAGCTTGCTCCAGCAACTCCATCGGCACGGTGATTTGATAGTCCTCGTAGGCGTGCGTCCGCTCCAACGCCGCACGTACGGCCTCGCCGGTGGCGACGGCGGCGTTTTGGTCCTTCAGCTTCAGCGTGATCTGAGACAAAGCCCGCCCGCCGTTGTTGCCGGTCATGGCGTAGTCGGGATAGCGCACGAAGAATGATTCCAGCGGCATGTAGAGGTTGTCCGAGAAGTCTTGGCTTTTGACCTTCCCCTTCACGTTGTCGATCTCGGAACGTGGCGCGACGACGCCGACCACGCGATAGAAGTCTGCCAGGACTCGGACTGACTTGCCGAGTGGATCTTCGTGCTTGAAGAGTTGCTGCGCGACTTCTTGCGCCAACACGCAGACCTTGGCTTTTGTGGCGTTGTCGGCGTCGGTGATGAATCGGCCGCGGGTGAGTCGCAGTTGAAACAGTTCGCGATACTCCGGCGTGCAAGCGTTGATCTCGCCGCGTGACAAGTGGCCGAGATGGCGGAACTCCACTCCGTTACGGCGTGCGAACGAGACGACTGCTTCAACCGACGGTATCGCCGCCAGGACATGGTTGTCTTCTTCGGTCAGACCGTAGGTATAGACACGTCCTTTCGTCTGTTCGTTCGGTGGGCGAGTCGTGGTGACCAGGATGTTCTTCGCACCGAGTTCCGCGATCTGCTGCTGTGCTTTGGCGGCGATCCCTTCGCCGATGGCCAGCAGCCAGATGACGCTGGCCACGCCGATGAAGATGCCCAGCACCGTCAGCAGCGAACGGAGCGGGTGCAGCAGCAGGCTCTTGATGCCGACGCGGATGTCTCGCAGCCGGAAGAGGAGCGTGCGATATCCCGATCGACGCTTGCGGACATCACGGCGATTTCTTCCCGGCTGACTGTCGTCCGTGCCCTTGTGGCTTGGTTGATTCGTTGGAATCCGAGAATCATCCAGGCCACAAGGGCCTGGGCTACAGGGGGCTTTGACGCGCGTGTCGGACTCGATCACGCCGTCGCGAAGGCGAATGATTCGGCGAGCACGGCGGGCCACGTCGTCTTCGTGAGTCACCATCACGATCGTGGTGCCCGACTCATTGAGCTTGTCAAACAGATTGAGGATTTCGCCCGTCGTCACGGAGTCGAGGTTGCCGGTGGCTTCGTCCGCCAGAATAAATCGCGGGTGATTGACCAAGCTGCGTGCGATGCCCGCCCGCTGTTGTTGCCCGCCGGAAAGTTGTGGCGGCCGATGGCCGATCCGGTCCTCAAGCCCCACTGTCTTGGCCAACTCGCGGCAGTGGTGGCGATCCTCAGCCGTGACCTGGCCGCGGTAGGCCAACGGGGCTTCGATGTTCTCCAGCACCGAGAGTTGTTGAATCAGGTTGTACGCCTGAAAGACAAAGCCGATCCGTTCCGCTCGGATCGCGGAGAGTTCGTCGTCACTCAGTTGGGCGACGTTCTGATCGCCGATCAGGTAGTCGCCGCCGGTCGGCTGGTCGAGACAACCGAGCAAATTCAGCAGCGTGCTCTTACCCGATCCGGACGGCCCCATGATCGCCACGTAGTCCCCTTCAGGAACATCGAAGGTGATGGCTCGCAGCACTCGCACCGTCTCGCCGCCGAGGTAGTAGTCTTTGCAAAGCTGATTCAGCCGCAGCGCGGAAGGCAATGCCGATTGCGGAGTCGCCTTCTCAGAGCCTGCGGGCTTCGTCAGCGTGGCACTCATAAGGGCGGGTGTCCTGGAGAAGCATTCGGAGCAGACGAATCCAAGTAGGTTGGGACTCCGTCCCGACCCGATCGGTCGGGATCGAATCCCAACCGACAAACAGGCACGCCCGTCCTACGACTTCTTGGCGGCGTTATTGATGGCCGGCTTGACGTTTGCCGTGTCTGTCTTCGTGGCGTCCGGATTTGTCGCGACCGGTTGTGCGGCAGGCGGGATCGTCAGTTTCAACTCCGGCAGGTTGAGTCGGTCTTTGATCTCCGAATGGTTGAGGATCACCTTTTCGCCGACTTCCAACCCTTCGCGAATGGTGATGATCGCGTCATTGGCGCTGCCGACTTTGATCTCGCGAGTTTCAAACTTGCCGTCCTCGTGCGGGACCGCGACGAAGAACTTCTCTCCGCGAGCGATTGCCGCGTCGATCGGGATTTGCAGTTGCGAATCCAGTTGCTCCACGAGCACGTCAACCTGAGCCGACATTCCCGGCCGCAATTCTTTGGGCGGGTTGTGAATTTCAATCTCGACCGCGTATTCCTTGATGTGCGACGTGTAGACGTTGCCGCTGGGAATCGGATACTCGCTGACCATCGCGACGGTGCCGGTGAGTGGATGATCGGGCAGCGCGTCGGTGGTGACCTCCGCGGTCAGGCCTTTGCGAACCTGACTGATGCGTGACTCATGCACCTTCGCCAGGACACGCATGCGGGTCGGGTCGGGCAAACGAATGAGAATCTGCCGTTCGCGCACTGGCATACCTTCGGCGATCAGCAGTTCTCCCGTGGTCTTGCCGCGATTGGCGTCGTTGGCATAGACGACTTGGCCGTCGGACGGTGCGCGGATGATGCACTTCGCAATTTGCTCTTCGATTTCTTTGAGCCGCTGCTTATCGAGTTGCCACGTCTTCTCGCGAGCATCCTGTTTCGCGCGCGTCGTCCGAATGTCGGCGTTCAATTGCGTGAGCATCTTTCTCTTCGAGAACTTCTCTAGGACATCTTTCTTCGTCTTGGCGACTCCCAATTCAATGCTCGCCTTCTCCACGGCGAACCGATCCGCATCAAGCTGGACCTGAGACACATAACCGCGTTCGGCCAGCTTCAGGCTGTAGGCGAGATACTCTTCCGCACGGCGTTGGTTTTCGCGGGCGACCACGAGCGCGCTTTCCATCGTCTCTTGCTGTTCGCGGAAGGTGCCCTCTTCGTACTCGTTCAAAGCCAAGCCGGCCGACTGCATGGCCGCTTCGGCTTCGATCGCTTGGGATTCGCTGCCACTGCATGTGATCTGTTGCTGAACCAATTCCGTTTGCAACGCCGCATCATCCAACTTCACCAGGAAGTCACCCGCTTTGACGCGAGTCCCCTCCGGAACGATCTCCAAAATGTTCGTGCCGCTGGAAGCCCGCGACCGCACCTCGCACCGGACCTCGATGCTGCTGGAGCTTTCGATTTCGCCCTGCTCCAGCACGCGATTGATGAACGGGCCGAGCGTGACTTCGGCAGTCAGGACGTTCGGGGCCGCCTCGCGGTGGAAGAAGTCGGGCAGAAACTTCCACGCCGCCAACGGAACACTGATCACGACCAAGGCGATCGCAGTCGTCCACAGCGTTGAACCACGGCGATGTTGCGGAAGACCTTCGGCCGGGCGACGTGGCTCGGTCAGGAGACCGGCTACAACGCGAATCGTTGCGCTCGATTCAGCGGGAAGACGTCGCATGATTTTGAGTGGGCAGGACCGGCAGGAGCCGGCGGTTTCAGGAAGAAGCCCGCTTGTCGCGAGCCATCTGGCAGGGCACTGAGGAGGGAACCAATCTGGAGGGCCTGATGATTATCGTCATCGGCGGCGTAGGATACTTCAGCCGGAACTGCTTGTCAGCCCAGTGAATTCCAACGGATCGGGAAAAGTCCGCCAAGTCGTGCCGGTCGTAATGGCTTCGTCAGAGAATCGCCTGTCGCGTTTTGGCGAAGTCTGTTATGTCACCGCACTGATCGCGTTAATTGACGTTCCGCCCGGAGGTAGCGATGCCCACATCAATAATTTCCGCTGACATTGAATTGCCCGCCGCTGTCATCGAGTTGGCGGCGAAGCTGGGAGTCACGGCTCAATTGCCGCTGGTCTTGGAGATGACTCGGTCAGTCTTCCCCGAGTCCCGTTTGGAGGTCGAAGTCTATCAAGATCATGAGATAGAAGGGGACGTTTTCCTCGCGGTTGTGGTCCGCCATGACATCGACGATCCGCACGAATTGGTACGTGCCTCGTCCAATTGGCACCGGCGACTCTTTGATTGCTGCTCGGCTCCATTGGCGGGTGCGTTCCTGCTCGACACGGACTGGCGGCCATGATTGATAGCCGTGAATTGCTGTTGCTTTCCGAACGGTTGGCACGCGGCACTTGCGAGGCGGATTGGCGAGCGGCGGTTAGCCGCGCGTATTACTCGGCCTTTCATCACGCTCGCGAATTTTTTCAAGCTCTGGGATTTGATGTTCCACGTTCGGATGCCGCTCACGCCTTCTTCTGGCGACGGATGGAAAACTCGGGACATGCCGCGTTGAAGTCCGCGGGATCGACACTGGTTCAATTGCGGCGTCAACGCAATCGAGCGGACTACGATGTGCATGAGACCGTCATTCAACGGGACGCTCGGTCTGTAATCACTCGCGCCGCGGAGACAATCCACTTGATCGACTCGCTTGGTTCCGGCGATCGTCAAGCCGCGATCGAAGTCATCAGAACCTATGAGCGCGACGTCCTCCGCGAAACAACTTGGCGAGTGCGGCCAAGATAGACATGCCTTCCGCCGGTTAGGGCTCAGTCGGTTCCGGTGCCGGTGGGCCAGGCAACGTCGGTGCGATCGGGCCGGGGTCGATCCAGAGGCCCTCTTGATTTAACTGCATCGTTCCCATCTCGAAGTCGAGCAGCACGCGAAGCACCTCAAAACCTACCCATGCATTGAGGAAATCGTTCTGTGCGTCGAGCAAGTCGTTCAACGCGGACACCAAGTCTCGAGCGGCTGTCGGTGAAGTCTGACTCACGGCAACGACGCCCGCAACCACCGGCTGTTTCGGTGGTTCCACCAGTCGTAGTCGGGCCTGCGTGACCTGCGCCACCGCGACCAACACCGCCGCGCGACGAATCTCAAAATTGATCTGACTCAGGTCGACGATCCGCAATGTGTTCCGCAGGCTTTGACTGATCTGGTCCTCGAACAACATGTACTCGCGGCGTGCCCGTTGGTAATCGATCAAGGCTTCGCGGTAGTCGTTTCGTTCTTCTAAGCGAGTGATCGGTGAGTCAAATTCCAGCCCCATCTGAATCCGGCCTTTGTCCGCGGTGAACTCAGCGGGGTTGTCGCCGCGAGTTCCCAAGTCACCGCTGACCTTCAGGTCCAAACGGCTCATCAGTTTGTTGCCAGCGACCTCGATCTGACGCCAGGTATCGACCAGATTGGCCCGCGCGTTCATCCAGTCGAGCCGATACTGCTTGGCAGTTTCGAACGCCTGCGTCTCTGTGACTTCGAGGGGCACCAACTCGACGGCTTCCAATCGCACGGACGCTTGAGTCAACATCGTGTCGAGCAGGACGCCCGACAGTTCGGTGGTCGCGTCCAGCAACGCCTTGCGGCCCTCTTTCGGCTTGTTGTTCAAGCTGTCGGAAGTGATCGCTCGGAACGAGGCCATCACTTTCTCAAAGTCATTGCCGTTCTTTTTCAGACGTACTTCGTGATCGTCAATGCGGCGGCGAATCAAGGCCACATCAAAGAGTTCTGTGGCCACATCGTAGCCGTAGGTCGCGGTCTGTTCGCGGAGTTCATTCAATCGCTTGGCCCGCTCCGGCCAAAGAGCCAGAAGCTTTTCGAGGTCTGCCTGCGAGGAGGTCATCTGCTCCACGATGCGGCCCTCAAAGGCCAACAAATCCCGATGCCGATCGCTCAGGCCCATCTGTTCGGGGGGGACCGATTCGGAAAGCAGCGGGTCGAGAATGTCGTTGACTCGATTCAGGAGTTCGGTCAGTTGTGGATCGATGAAATTGAAGCGGTCAATCAACGGATCGGCGACTTGCAGTGGGATGCTCGGCGGCAACCCCAGGCTGATTTTGAACTGATCGAGCCGAGTTTGATATCCCGCCCGTGACGTCAGCAGATTGCTCTGAGCGTTGTAGTACGCCTGCCGAGTCTGATCGACTTGTAAGCGGTTCGGCAATCGGCCAGCGAAAAAGAAGGCATTCAATTGAGTCACGCTGTCTCGCAAGGCGGCGAGGTTCGCGGTGCGATTGCGAATCAGTTGTTGTTCCTGCAAGACGCCCAGAAACCCACCGATCGGCGCGGCTCCCGCGCGGCCGCTGGGCAGCCCCGCAAGTAACCCCAATCCCGCTTGTCCAACGAACCCACTGCGAGACGGGCCGTCCCCCGGATTTCGTCCAGCGACGACCTGCACGTAGAAGCCTTGTCGAAATTGCTCCATCTGTCGCACGTTCGCAAGCAGCGTGCGTTCTGTTTGCGTCAGTTGTTCGAGCACTCTCGCGCGGCCCCCAAACCGAAGCAGCGGTTGAACCAAACTGAAATTGAAGACTGAACCGAAGGTATCGGTGTCTTCGCCTGAGAATTGCCACATCAACGAGTTTGCCAGCCCAACGACCAACTCTCCGCCGGTCGCCGTCATCTTTTCCAGCCGCACACTATTTTTCACATCAAGCTTACTTGTCGCCGTCTTGTCGTCTTGAAAGCGGCCTTCAAACGCGGCCGTTGTGGCGTTTCCCGCGAAGAACTGCGTGTCGAATTGAAACCGCTCGAACGTCACGTCGAGCGCGGACAAATAGAGATTCTCCAACTCCGTCTGATACTCGCGCGAATGCTTGCGAGCGACACGCACGGAATTCGGCAGGTCGAGCACCACCTCGCCTTTCTCGTCTCGCGGCAGCGAAGACAGCCACGTCTGAGCATCCACAAACGGAGCGTCTCCTTTGTCATGCCAATGCTTCCAGCCGCGATGCCCATCGACGCAGTGCATCAACTGATGCGAGGTCGGGTCATCGGGCGGCAGCGGCTCGCAATCGGGATCGAACGGATCGAACAGCCGCGAGTCGGCCGGCGGAGTCACCTCCCCATTGTCGAAGTAGCCGTTCTTCTCGGCGACCGTCACCTGCACCTCATCGTCCGCTTGCTTGCGCCACCAAGCTCGCGTGCAGCCGGAGCTGGCAAGCATGAGCGTGCAGAGACACAGCGACAACCAGGCAAACTGGCGAATTGAGAGAAGCATCTGCACTCGGTTCGCCAAACGGGAAAGCGGAGTTGGATGAATGGACTCAGCATTCGTCATCGGCGAGAGACGGCGTCAAAGTTTGACGCAATTGCCGATGATCCTGATGACGCATTCTCCCAAACCACCCAAGCGACTCAGTGCGCCACGGGGAGGTCGTCATACCAGCCTTGGGCGTCGAGCAAGTTTTTGAAACCATTTCTCGGACGGGTGTCCCATCCGATCAGCGACGCGTAACGCTCTTCGAAGAACTTGACCGCTGTCTGCACCATCAGACGGAGTTGTCAGACACGTTACGGTGTCACTTCCCATTCGAGAAACAGTTCCATCGTTCCGTTTCCCTTTCGCAAAAGCTGTTCAATCTCGTCGCCATCCAACAGGGCCGATTGTTTGTCACTAGCAACCGTGAAGCCACGCTCGGCCACGATCGAGCCACTCACGATGGCGATCCGAGTGGCGGAGATCCCATTGGCGAAACCTTGTTTGAGCGGCTCTTTCACAGGCGGTTCCGCCGGCTCTTTGATCGAGTCCGATGGAACCGTGATTCGTGCCGTCAGCTTGCGACGCGCACCGTCGCGATGAAATTGCGTCGTGATCAGCGGACTTCCATCTTCGTTCTTCGTGCTCCCGAATTTCTCCAACGCAGACGCATCGGGGAATTGAGCGTGGATGACGTTGGAAAACGGAGCCTCGGATCGGACCCAAGTGGCCTGCACGATCTTGCCACCGCAATCGCGAATGCGAACAAACTCGTCTTCCGCTCGCGCGTCGAACTTGGCCTTGTAGTCGGCGAGTTCTTTCTCGGCCTTCGCCCCTTTCTCGGTGGACCGCAGATTCGAACGGAACAACACGTAGTCTGCCGAGCCATCGGAATGAATCGTGAGCGTCGTGAGCTGATCGCTGACGATGCAACCTCCCAAAAACGCGGCGGCGATCAACACGGCCAACATCCTCAAGGATCGTTTCATGGTCATGATCTCCAAGTGAGGTGATGAAGTCGCTTCATTGGTCTTCCAGGGACGTGCGAGCCGGCTTCGCCGAGCTACGCGTAACGCTCTTCAAACAACTTGACCGCCGTCTGAACGACCAGCAGGTGCTGTCGGACGCGGTCGTGGAACGGACCACGCATTCCCGTTTCGATCGTGAAGCCCAGGCCGTATTGCCGAGCGGCGAAGTCGACCAGATTCAAACCCTCGCCGCGCTGCCCGGCATCGAGCCAATACACGCCCCGTTCCAGCCGCTGAAAGAACGAACCGGGTGAGTAATCCTCCGGAGCGAGCTTCGTGCCCGACACCGCGACCGCTCGAATGGCTTCGCTGGCGATGCGGCGTTCCCAGACTTCATCGTCGTCGGTCCTCTGGCGGCGAGCGGACATCCAGAACGAATCGCCGCCGTGCTCGTGCAGATCGAAGGTCAGTCCCGGTTGAACTTCGGCCATCAAGCGGCGAGCGCAACGGACTTCGGCGGGAGACCACGCCGTGTTCAGAAAGCGGTTCAGGTGCAGCACCTCGCCCTCCGGCGTGACGATCAACGTGTAGGCCCGCTCGAGCGGCCCGGCACCCGGCATGTCATCGGTCCGCGAGGGATAATAAATGCGACGTCCCTTGAGCGGTTCGAGAAACGCTGCCCCTTTCTCAACCCCGCGATACAGGCCCCGATTCGCATAACCGTATTCGCCCATCAACACGAGCAACGTTTCGCCCTCATCGAAGAGCACCTCGCCCCGTTTCCTCAGCAGCGCCTCAGCATCCGCCAATGACTCAACTTGCGGAAGCTCACCCAGTCCGAGACTCAAAGCGTAGCGATACCCGTTCAAGCCGATCGGATCGCGAGTGGGGATGACCCACACCTCGTGCTGCGTTTGCAGCCGATCAATCAACTCGACCGCCGCCACCACTCCGGCATGTTCGGTCGAATGCGCACCGGCCGAGATAAAGATGGCCGGCTTCTTGGTCCCGCCCGTCTTCACCCCCACGATGGGAGATTTGTCCGGCGCGAATCCCAAAGTGCGCAACGTATGCCCCCGCTTGCGAAGCGTGTCGAGCAAATCGGCATAGCGCCCAAACGGACGCGGAACAGCCTCTCGTTCCGTTTGCGCGGCCAGCCATGCGGGCACCGCCAAACCGCTCAGACAAAGTCCCCCAGCACGGAGCAACGAGCGACGGGTCAGGCTGTTGACGGAGTTCATCTCGGCAGAACCCGATGGCATGTTCGTCTCCCTCACGCAGAGAAGAATATCACCTCCACCGGCCACACGTTCGGCGAAGGTCGGCAAGCATGAGCCGAGCACATCAGCGAATCAACCGCCAACGGTTCGGCGGAGAGAATAAGGGGACGCGGTGAACGCAGTCTTTTAGTTGGCGCGAAACAAGGAGTTGCGTCCCCTTTTTGCATCCCCAAGTGCCTTCGAATGGTCGTCGCTCAACTCACCACTGTGCAGACATGGATTTACGAGACTCGTCCAACATCACCGGTAGTAACCCTACTTTTGATGGCGTTCGCCAACTCGGAAAATCGGGACTCGGCCGGCATCGACCAGGCATCCAACCAATGGGCCGTCCCCATGAAATAATCCAGCGACTTATTGAATCGAATGTCCTCAATCCGAAACGGAACGATGGGGATGCTCTTCTCGGCCGCGCTCTTAATTTCGCGAAGCACTTGCGACGAATCATTCGCTTTCGCGGAAAAGACGAGCACCATCACCAAAGAATTCTCAATCGCGTCGATGATCGAAGCGCTCCAGTCAAAGCCGGGTATGATGTTTCGCGGAGCAATCCAGCAGGGAATTCCCGCCGCCTCCAGCGAATCGCACATCGACTGAGCAAGCGATGCGTCTCACGAAGCGTGACAGATAAAGACTTGATGCGGTTCCACTCGGCTGGCTGTCAGTTTTTCGACCGCCTTGCTACCGGCATCCTTTCCGAGATCAGGCCGCGTGAGCGTCGCGACGGCCTGTTGGCCACTGGCTACTTCGCGTGCCGACACACGGATTTCGGCGTTTTCATCGCACGCGATCGTCACGTCAATTTTGGCTCCTTTGGGAAGATTGGAAACCAATCCGTCGATCACACACTTCCCCAAGTGTTCGAACGATTCGTCCGCCGTGTCCGAACTTTGGACGATCTGCAATCGCACACGTTTTTGATTGTCGATGACGGTGACAAACGTCTGAGTGGCTGTCGCCGGCAGCGGCGTGCTCTTGGGAATCAGATAGTGTGGAATTCGCGTTTGCGTGGCGTTGTCGCGAACAACGATCCCCAACGCCTGTGCTAATAATGACCGCCGCGCCCGTTTCGTTTTTGCCTGGCCGAGAATGCCTCGCGCAAATTCTGAATCCGATTCGAGCATCCCTGCAAGATACGCTGCGCCGTGAACGACCGAAAAATCCGGCGAAAGTGAGGTGATGGGACTTTTCCCGGTTGCTTTATGAATCGCATTGCGGATCATCGGCATACGTGAAGCGCCGCCGGTCAACAGAACAAAGTCCCCTTGATAATCGCGGAGCATGATCGACGTGAGACTGCTGACGCGGTCCACGAGATGGCGGGAAAGGTCCTCAAACTGCTGTTGCTCGACGTTGTACGTTTTTCGGTATCCCTGATGCTGACAGGTCAATGCCGCCCTCGGACGTACGGACAAACTTCGCTTTATGTTTTCAACTTCAAGTGTCAAGTACTGCAAGCTTTCGGAGTCGTCTCGCGGATCAACACCGAAGTCTTGGCGGAATTGATTCGCAATCTTTTCCATCAAAACATTGCTCCAATCAATACCACCGAGATGCATATCGCCGCTACTGGCGAAGACACGAACTTTCGTTTTGTCATAACGCACACCTGTGACATCACACGTTCCGCCACCAAGGTCGCACACGAAGATCGTTTGGCTTTCCGCGAGTTCGCAGAACCACACACCTTCCGGTCCCAATATAAAGCAAAGTGCAGCAGCCACTGGTTCATTGACGACATCAACGCTCTTAAGACCTGCTCGCAAAGCGGCCTCGCTCATTAGCTCCCGTTGAAAGTCATTGAATTGCGCCGGGACTGAGATAACTGCGCGGTGAATAGGCCCGATCTTGATGGTCGCATCGGCCAAGAGCTTGTGAATGATCAGCGTCGCGACATCAACTGGCGTGTAGTCCTTCCCTGCGATGTTCCAGTGCTTCTTCGAGTCACCCATGTGACGTTTGGCGTTCTGGATCACCTGTTTCGATTTGACGCAGGACCACTTCAGCGCTTCAGTTCCAATGACGAAACGGTCATCTTCAACAAGGACGATAGAGGGCGTATTGAGTTCGCCCTCTGAGTTCGGAATGGAAACGGCGTCGCCATGTTCATTGAGATAGGCAATGCAAGAGTAGGTAGTCCCGAAATCGATCCCAACGGCAGGGTGTGTGATCATCTTGAATGGCCTCACGCTTGGCTGCGTTGGGTGTCTGAAGCTCTTTTCGGAGTGAATCGAACGGGAGACAAAAGGTGTCAGCAGAGGCAAAAGGTATCGGGAACCGTTTCTGTGCAATTAACGCCCGAAACGGCTCCTGTGACACCATTGTGGCTCCCAAATTACTTTCGTCGTTCGTGGGGCGGCGGTTTGCATTTGCTTCGCGTGTTCGGTGTTCGCTTCAGTCTACTCGATTTCTGTTTGAGACTACACGGCTTTGAGATGCTCCCCATCGCCGGGCGGGATCAAGGTTTGGTCGAAGCTCACCGCTTCTGCAAGTGGTCCCTGATCGCGGTCAACTGCCGTCCCAGGACCCCGGTCGAGTCACGCATCTTCAAAGAGCAGCTTCTGTGGCGGCGGACGGCGGCGGACTGGCTCACTGGGGGCGAGCGTTTGGATGTCGTCGTCGATGTGGCGTGCGATGGACTCGAAGTCATCAGGGGCGCGCAGCAAGGTGAGTAGTTGGCCGAGCAGCACGATGCGGCGGTCGTTGAGTGACAGACTAAAACCTTCCGCGTACAGACGCAGGAGTTTCTTCCTCGCGGAAGCAAGTGCGTCCGACTCAGTGGGACAAGGGACGTCAGCAGCCGCCTCACGTTTGCGGCAGACGAGGATGATGTCGAACTGGATTGGCTCCTTGGCCTGCGACTTGGGAGTCGCGACGGACATCTCGGCCTTGACCGGCTGCGAGTTCACGACGAGGAAGCCCGCTCCGAGAATCGCCTTCGCCAAGGACGTCCAGCCTTCGTGGCGCGAATGGTGATAGCTGAAGACCAGCAAGCCATCGTCTCGGAGCACGCGGTGGCATTCGCGGAAGACGGCTTGCAGCTTTTCGGCGAACTTGTCGGCGTCGGCGTCTTGGACCTCGGAGAGATGACGTGTTGTGGAGCCGGATGAGGGCTGCGATCGGCCCCCCATCTGCTGCCACGCGAAGAAGAAGTCGGCCAACTCCGAGTAATGGACGTTGTCGAAGAACGGCGGGTCGGTCACGACGAGGTCGATGCTCTGATCGGCCAAGCCGGTGATCGACGAATCGCCGCACGACAAGTAGATGCCTCGCGGGACCAAGTCGTCGTTGGTCGGCCATTGCGGTTCGATCCGTCCCGTGAAGGCCGGTGAGCACATACGAGCCTCGCCGCTGTGGCCATTCACTTCGGTCGGTTGTTCGCGGTACTGCACCGCTCGCAGCAGTCGCGAGGGGAAGAGCGTCGAGAACGAGCCGGAACTCTTCGGTGTGCCCCACACGTTCGCTTCGATCGGCGTCCGCTCCGGCTTGAGAATGTGGTGCGAGAACATGTGCCGCACCGCGCCGGTCCCTTCGCCTTTGTAAGACGCGAAGAGGTTGTTGAACTCCAGCACGCCGGAGAACAGCGTCAGCATCGCGCGTCGAGCTGGCAGGTCGTCGATCTTCAAGATCGCCGCGCGCAACCAGCCGAGCGCGAGCAACTGCCGGTCGTTGAAGAAGTCGTGCCACGACGTGAAGCCGTAGCCCATCGCTTGCCGCGTGTTGTGACCGTACTCCAACGCGAGGTCGGGCAGCGCGAGTTCACCCGCCTCGACGGCGCGACGCAACTCGACCGAGCATTGCTCATACGCTGCGAGGTCGTCCGCAGTCGCTCGCAGATACTCCTTGCGCCCGTTGCTCGTCAGGACCAGCTTGCCATACAGGCGAAACTCGGGCCGAGTTTTTTGTTGGGCGATCACGTCGAGAATCTTGAAATCGCAGTTACAGCTCCCGCAGTGTCCCTTGGTGCCTCGCGCGGTTCCTGTGCTCGGATCGAACTGATGTCCGCACTCCGCGCAGGTGGCCGCGTCGTCGCCATGCAGGCCGGGGGCGATGTCGCCGCAGTTCGGGCAATAGACTTGGACTTCGGGCTTGCGATCCGGGTAGGCGTTGCGTGCGATCACATAAGACGGAAACAGATCGACGGCCCGCGAACAGTCGGGGCAAGTAGCCTGCATGACCCAGAACGAATACAGCACGTCGCACGGCCGACCGCGTTTGTCGATCGAGCGGTAGAGCCGCCGAATCTTCGGAGCCACGTCGATTTCGAGCTGCGCGAACGCGGCCTGCAACTCGTGCTCGCTCAATGGCCCCAACGCCGTCGTGACTGCTTCGACGGCGACCGGGTTAATGTCGCGGCCGAGCGCAGTGAAGCCAAGCTTATGAGCCTCGCCGACCGTCGTCCCCGATCCCATGAACGGGTCGAACACGGATAGCCCCGCAAAGGCGTGCGAGCGATAGAATTCGGTGGCCAAGTTCGCGGACGTCGGCAGTTGGCATCCCAACAACATGCCGCGAAACACCGACCCCAAGCGTTTCGCCCACCATTTGTGAACGTGATAGATCGGGCGATGAATCTCTTTCCGCCAACTCTCGCGCTCGGCAAGGTGTGAGAGGAACTCGAACGGAAAATCATCGGACTCGATCAGCCGTGCTTCAGTGGCCGCTGTCATCATCGACCTCCCCGACGGCCATTGCGTGTTCGGCGTTTGCGTCATGCTATTCGATTTCTATTTGAGGCAACACTTCCCGTGGTAGCGATCCGTGTTGACCGAGTGCGTTTCTGGCGAGTGGCGGCCGATCACAGATATTGGTGGAACCACGCGAGGACGCGGCGTGACATGTCGAGTTGATGCGGGCGTTCTTTGATCGTGTGGTCTTCTCGCGGATAGACGATGAGTTCGGTCGGCACGTTCTTGTCTTTGAGTGCGCCGTAAAAGAGGTAGGGCTGCTCGACCAGCACGTCTTGGTCGTCGGCACCGTGTAGGATCAGCGTCGGCGTGTTCAAGTTCTCGTGGTACGACAACGGGGAGAACTTTCTCAATCTTCCGGCCGGTTCATTAGGGAGACTCGGCGCAGTGGATCGCATCCCAATCGGCGAGCGAACTCTTGGTGATGAGACCCGGTTGGGTCGTAGCTGGCGTTATCATCGCGCGTTACGATGCCGCCCAGTTTCGTCGTTTGCCGTTCGTGTCCTTCCTCTTCGCGAGTTTTTTCGATGTGCCAAAACAGGATTTGGAAATGCGGCCTGGTCTGGTTGGGATTGGCTTTGATCCCCTCACTGGCCCGTGCCGAGGGTCTGGATTATCCACTGACGGCGGTGGCTTCGGCCGATGGTCAGAGCCTGTTCATCGCCGATCTGAATCAACCCGGCCTCTGGAAACTGAGCGACGGCAAGCTCACGCCGTTCTTTCAGGCGTCGAAGAAATTTCGCACGCCGCTGAACCGGGTCCGTTGTGTGGCGCTGGATCGCAGCGGCAAAGTGCTGGCGGGGGATTCATCGACGCGCGAGGTCTATCGCTTCGACGATGAGGGCAAGCCTCAACCACTGACCAACGGTGGCATCGGAATTCCGATGGACTTGGTGGTCGATCCCGACAACAACATCTTCGTCAGCGACCTGGAACTGAAATGGATTTGGAAGATTCCTGCCGCCGGTGGCAAGGCGGAGAAGTTCGCTGAGGTGGATGCTCCGCATGGAATCACGATCGACGCGGACAAGAACCTGTGGGTGGTCTCGCACGGCAAGAATCAACTCGTGCGAGTCACAGCCGACGCGAAGGTTGAGGTGGTCGTTGAGGGCCGGCCGTGGCAGTTTCCGCATGAAGTGGAACTCGACAAAGATAAGACGGCGTTCGTCACCGATGGCTATGGCAAAGCGGTCTGGAAGGTGCCCTTCGGAGGGAAGCCGGAGAAAGTTTTCTCTGGCGAACCGCTGGTGAATCCGGTGGGACTCACTTGGCAGGACGGCAAGCTGCTGGTGATCGACCCGCGCGCGAAAGGCGTTTTCGCCGTGGACTCGTCTGGAAAACTTTCACCTGTTCCTGCGGCATTGGCAAAGTAAGCCGAACGCTCCTGGGAGCTGATCCGACATGCCGAGTGTCGCCACATCGCTGCCAAACTTTCGGTCAGAGACTCGTCGGCGAGTGTTGCAGGTGGGCACGCTCGGAATGACGGGGCTGACGCTGGCGAATGCGCTGCGGGCCGAAGAAGCCAAGACGCTCCGATCGGAATCTTCAACCATCGGTTCGTCGCGTGCGAAGGCGTGCCTGCTGATCTATCTCGATGGTGGTCCTAGTCCGATCGACCTGTTTGATTTGAAGCCGGAAGCTCCCGCCGAGATTCGCGGCCCGTATCGGCCGATCGCCAGCAGCGCACCGGGTGTGACGATCGGCGAGTTGCTGCCGCGTGTCGCGCAGCAGATGCACCGGTTGGTACAGATTCGGTCCGTGCGGCATGAAGAGGGGGTGCATGATCCGGCTGTGTATCAAATGCTGACCGGTTACAAGCATCTCAGTTCGGCGGGCGGGTTGAAGGTCGAGCCGACCGACTTGCCGCACCTCAGCAGCGCCTTGTTGCGTGCCGACAAGTCTCCCACGGCGATGCCGAAAGCGATTCAGCTTCCCGAAATCATGAAGATGGAATCCCGCGTGCTGCCCGGCCAGAACGGCGGCATCTTGGGGCCTTCGTTCGATCCGTTCCTGGTCGAGTTGTCGATGAGCGGTGTCGTTCAGAAGCCACAACTGCACCGCGCCGACGGAGTCTCCGCCGATCGCTTGCGACGTCGCTCCGCGCTGCTGCGTGAATTCGATTACGACTTGAGCCGGCTGCGGCATCTCGCCACCGAACGGCTGAATTCCTACCAGCAACAGGCGTTGTCGATTTTGGAATCCTCGGCCGTGCAGCGCGCCTTCGACATGGAAGACGAGTCTCCGGAGACTCACGAAAAGTATGGCCGGCATCGGCACGGTCAGTCGGTGTTGTTGGCTCGGAGATTGATCGAAGCGGGAGCAAAATTCGTCACGGTCTACTGGGGCCACGAGGATCAAGATTGGGCGGACGGGCGCGGTCCGCGTCCGGCCAACAATCCCTGGGACACGCATCGCAATCATTTTCCGTTGCTGAGCCAGTCGCTCGCGCCGCGCGCGGATCAAACGCTCGCGGCGTTGCTGGATGATCTGGCGCAGCGCGGGTTGCTCGACGAGACGCTGGTGGTCTGGATGGGAGACTTCGGACGCACGCCGCGGATCTCGAAGCCGTGGGCCAGCCGCGATCATTGGCCGGGTGCGAACACCGTGTTGCTGGCGGGAGCGGGCTTGCGCGGCGGCACTGTGTTCGGTGCGACCGATCGGCACGCCGCGGAGGTCATCGCCGATCCGCTCTCGCCCGGCGATCTCACCGCGACCATGCTCGCCGCGTTGGGTGTCGATCCGGCTCAACAGATCGCCGACGCGAATGGTAAGCGGCATCGCGTCTCGCCCGGTCAGTCGCTGTGGGATCGCTTGCCGCTGGCATGATGTCCTGAACTCCGTCGAACGTTACGATTCCTCGCGAATGCGGATGGTGACGTTTAATTCCTCTGGGGCCATTGATCTGCCAGAGGAATGGGGCCAGAGGAATGGGGAGGTGAGTTGATGGCGGCGAATTGGCAAAAGTGTTTGATGATCTGGGTGGGGTTGCTGTTGGCGGGCTGTGGAAAAGAATCCGAGCCGCCTGCGGGTTCAATTGGCGTCACGGGGGACTATCTGGAGGACTACCGCAGTATCCAGTTCAAGGATGGCGTGCAGAGCAATGTCGCGGCCGATGGGAGCATCGCCGACCTGACGTTTACCGACATCAACGGGAACGAGGCGTCACTCAAAGATTACCTCGGTAAGAAACATGTCGTGCTGGTGGTGACGCGCGGGTTCAACGGTTCGGTCTGTTTGTATTGCGCAACACAGACATCGCGGCTGCTGACCAGCTATGCGAAGTTCTCCGAGCGAGATGCGGAAGTCATTGTCGTCTTTCCGGTGGTGACGCCGGATGACTCGATACGGCATCGCGACTTCGCCGTGTCGGTGAAGAACAAGCTCGACACGCCGGTTGAGAAAATTCCGTTTCCGATCGTGCTGGATGTCGAACTCAAGGCGGTCGATCATTTGGGCATCCGCAAGGACTTGTCGAAGCCGGCGACGTACATCCTCGACAAGCAAGGACAGACGCGATTCGCGTACGTCGGCGATTCGCTGGCGGATCGGCCGTCGGTGCAGGCGTTGCTCGACCAGTTGGACGCGCTCAACAAAGATGCCTCAGGCAAGTAGGGTTCATGAGCCGCGAATTTCTCAGTCTCGCGAGCGAAATGTCGATGCTGACGCCCGAAGTGGCCGAGCAACTGGCCGCTGAAGCGGCTCGTACCGGCGAAGCTCCGGAGACGATTATCTCACGTCGCGGTTTGCTCTCGGCGGTGGAAACGGACATCGTTCAGACGCTGTTGCGGCCCCACGAGATTGTCCCCGGCTATGAATTGCTCAGCGTGCTGGGACATGGCGGCATGGGGGTCGTGTATCGGGCGCGGCAAAAGACGCTCGACCGCGCGGTCGCGATCAAGACCATTCTCGTCAGCCAGATGTCCAACCGCTCGATGGCCTCGCGCTTCGAGCAAGAAGCACGCGCCGTCGCGCGGTTACAGCATCCTCACATCATCGCCGCGATTGATTTCGGACAACACGACGGCCGGCTGTTCTTCGTCATGGAATTGGTGGAAGGGGAAGACCTCGAATCGCGCATCACGCGGCATCGGCAACCCGACTTGCTCGCTACGGTGACCGAGTCGCTGGCGTGGGGAATCGCACGGCAGGCGGCGTCGGGACTGGCTCACGCGGCGGAACAAGGCATCGTGCATCGCGATATCAAACCGGCGAATCTGTTGCTGGTCGAACCTCCCGCCGGGTTCCCTCTGCCGCCAGGAATTCCGCTGGTGAAGATCGCGGATTTCGGACTCGCTTTTCTCGCGACCACCGAGG
The DNA here is from genome assembly GCA_945893045.1 of Planctomyces sp. SH-PL62. GTDB lineage: Bacteria > Planctomycetota > Planctomycetia > Planctomycetales > Planctomycetaceae > SXKJ01. The sequence goes on along the minus strand of CAMDEA010000025.1, from coordinate 11,537 downwards.
CGGAGGCGAACACGCGACTGACAGCGGCGAACACCACGGTCGGCAGTCCGCATTACACCGCTCCGGAACAACTCAGTGGTTCAACGGTGGACGCGCGCGCCGACATTTACGCGCTGGGCGCGACGATCTTTCATCTGTTGGCCGGACGACCGCCGTATGCGGGATTACCGCTGACGCAGATTCTGACTCAGAAGCTGACCGCCGAGGTCGCTCCACTGAGTTCCGTACGCGAACAGGTCAGCGACGAAACGAATACGCTCGTGGCGGCGATGATGACTCTCCGGCCGGAAGATCGAATCGCATCCTACGCAGAACTTCTGGACCGCATCGACGGCCTGTTGCAGTCGTCCTGCCAGGTGGCGTTGTCGTCCAGCACCGTACCGCCGCGGACCAATGCACCGCGAGCGAAGCCAACCATTGCTCCGTTGGCCGACTCGCACGAGTCGTCACCCGCGATGACCGTCGACTTGCCGGTACGGGCCAGCGACACCAAGCCCATCGACGCCACGCAAGTCGTTGGACAACCCCCTCAGGTTGCCAGCAGCGAGCCTGCGGTCGTTCGACGAGTTTCGCGCCGCGCGTGGCTGGCAGTGGCAGGCGGATCGGTCGCGAGCGGCGTTGGTCTACTGGCCTGGTCGGTTCTGCAACGCCCGGTCGTCAAGTCGCGATTTCAATTGCGGCCGACGGGTTGGAGCGAGCCACTCTTTGACGGCCGATCGTTGAAGAACTGGCTGCCGCTCAACGGCACGTGGGTGTTGGCGGACGATGAGGACGGAGGCAAAGTCTTGTCCGGCAGCAACGGGGTGATTGTGCGGCGACTGTTGCGCAGCGATGTCCAACCTCCTCGGCCATTGCTGCACTTCGCGATCTCGCTGGCCGCGCGATTGCATCAAGCGAATGCGGTCGAAGTGCATTTCGGCCTGCTGCGCGAGGCAGGTGGCAAAGGCCCGCGACTCGCCTTGCGAGTGGAAAAGGAGACCGCGTGGTTGGCCGCCCGATCGGCGGATCGCGGCAGTTCGGAACCACGCACAACGCCGCTGCCGCTGCCAGCCATCACCAGCACGGAACAACCGAGAATCCTTCGCGTTTTCCGAGATGCGACGCACTGGTTCGCGTTCGTGGATGACCAGTTCATCGGCACGTTGCCGCTGAGCGGACCGCCAGAACTGGCCGAGTTCCGTCTGCTCGCCGAAGGGGGGCCGGCGTGGTTCTCGGACGTTGAGGTCGAAGAGCTTTCGAATGCCGGTGCGGTTGGATCGAAGGAAAAAGATTGAAGACGACCACTCCGCAGAAAGCTCGAATCCTCGCCCTTTGGCTGACCTTGTTCACGCTCACGGTCGCCGCAGCCGATGAACCTGCGCGTCCGGCCGTGAACGTGACCGAGTACGCCCCGCAAGGGGAGTCCTTTCGCGGTTGTACGCATCTCTTGTTTCGAGACAACTTGGAAATCGTCACGACGGGCAAGCGGTTTCACTTTCGCCGCGCGGGAGAAACGGCATTTCGCGAATCGCCGCTGATGATGTTTGATGACGCGCATGCCGTGGTCTTCAATGCTCGCGACCAGTTGTACTACGCCACCGATACCGCCAACCATCGCCTGTTCTCGTTCCGCGATCCCGCCAACGGCCACATCGAGCAGACGGTGACGACGCTGGCGGGCGTGAAGCTGGATCGGCCGCACGACATCGTGGTGGACCCGGACGGCTGGTTGTACGCGCTGAATCCGAACAAGGCGGAAGTCTTTCGCTTTCGTGGCTTCGGGGATCAGGCAAGTGTTCTCGATCTTTCTCAACACCTCGGCAGCTACTCGCGTGCTCTGACCGTGGTGGGCAAGACGCTGTATGTGGTCGGTTCCAGTGCCGGGAAAATCGTGGAGGTCGAAAACTTCGAGCGGCGGGAGTTCCGCGTCCACGCGAGTTTCGGAAAACGCCGCGATGCGGTGGCCGGAAGCTGGCAGACGACAGGACTCGTGCCCAATGACGTCGATTTCTATCAGGGAGACTGGTACGTGACGTCCTACTTCTGTCCCACGTATTCCCAGCAGACCGACTGCAACGAGAAGAAGCTCATCCGCTTCAAAACTTGGAAAGATTTTGAGACCGGGAATTGGGAGGATCTGAGTCATCTGCTGCCGCGCGATCTCGTTCCGTACTATCTCACGCCGCATAACAACAGCCTGTACCTGGCCACCTTTTCGCACGAGGCCCAGAATCAACCGGGCCGGATCTATCGCGTGGCTCGCCGCCCCACAAATTGATCTCCCCATCCGACGAAACAAGTCATCGCCTGTCGGGACGGCATCACTTGGGTGAGAGCGGTCAGGTGTTCTGCGTTGCTTGGCCAGTTGCGCGAGCGTTAGGCTGGCGGCATGTCCTCCGATGTCTCAATGCTGCTGAGCGCGATCCAACACGGAGACTCCGGTGCGGTGGATGAGTTGTTGCCGTTGATCTACAACCAGTTGCGAGAGATGGCTCGCGCGAAGTTGGCTCACGAGTCGCCGGGACAGACCTTACAGGCGACCGCTCTGGTGCATGAGGCTTACCTTCGGTTGGTCGATACGCCGGTGGCTCAAAAGTGGCACAGTCGCAAATACTTTTTCGCCGCCGCTGCGGAAGCGATGCGGCGGATCTTGATTGAGAGCGCTCGTCGCAAGCAGGCTCTCAAGCGTGGCGGCGACCTGGACCGAATCGCTGTCTCGCTGAGCGAACTTCCGGAAGCGGGTTCCGCCGTCAACGTGCTGGAGATCGACGAGGCGTTGACTCGTCTAGCGGCCCAGGACGCTCAGGCGGCGGAACTGGTCAAGCTGCGGTTTTTCACCGGCGTGCCGCTGGTCGAAGCCGCGGAGATGCTGGATATGTCCGAACGCTCGGCACGCCGCTTGTGGGCGTACGCTCGTTCGTTCTTGTTGGAAGAATTGTCGCCGGAGGATTGATCGTCCAAGTTTGTCCGGGGTCAGGTCTTCAAATTTCATTTTCGGCATCGGAATCCACCCCTGACTCCAATCCCACGTTGCCGTTCCAATTGACACCGAGCGCCATTCGCGGGGCCAAAAATGAAATTTGAAGACCTGACCCCTGCGCTCTGGCGAGACGTGGCTACGAAGAAAATCCAGAATTCTTGGCCGGGTGTGTTGGCGGATGACGCATGAGTCTGTGGAATCGATTGGAATTCTCCCCCGCGAATACTTTGCGATGAACCATGCACGAACGAGACCTCTTCACGACCGCGCTGGAAATTGACGACGAGTCGGCTCGGCGGGCGTATCTCGATTCCGCGTGTGCTGGCGATCCGGTTTTGCGTGTGCGGGTCGAGCGGCTGCTGACACGCGCGGACAACGCGGGAGATTTTCTGGAACAGCCGGCGGCGGATTTGTGTTCGGACATGGACGCGGAGTGGCTCGCGGAAGCCCACGAGCCGCCGCAAGCCAGCAGCGACCCCCCGACGATGATTGGCAAAGCGGACGACACAGGCCAGACGATTCTTTTGAATCAGTCGCGCTCGGCCGCAGCGGAATCGAACTCCAAAGTGCTGGCACCTTCGCAGAGTGCTGCCACATCGGCGTCATCCGTCTTCGGCACGTTGTTCGGTCGCTATCAAGTCGAGCGTGTGCTGGGTTCGGGGGGCATGGGCGTCGTGTATCTGGCCGAGGACTTGCGGCTGGGACGGCGCGTGGCGTTGAAGATTCCCAAGTTCGATGCGGACGACAAATTCCATTTGAGCGAACGGTTTCGCCGGGAAGCGCGGACGATGGCGTCGGTGCTGCATCGCAACCTCTGCCCGATTTTTGATGTCGATGAGCAAGACGGCACGCACTATTTGACGATGGCTTTTATTGATGGCGAGTCGCTCTCGCAGATCATCAAACGCGGTCACGAGCGAACGGCCGGGACTGACTCGAATGTTCGAAGAGTGAGCGGCCAGGCGCTAGCCGCCGGTGACTGTGGGGCGTTAGGTGACTCGAAACCGGCGGCTAGCGCCGTGCCGCTCAAAGGTGGGATGTTTACGCCGCGGCAGATCGCCGAGTTGATTCGCAAGTTGGCGCTGGCGCTGGATGAGGCACATCGCGCAGGGGTTGTGCATCGCGACCTGAAACCGGCCAACGTGATGATCGACCGCAGCGGCGAGCCGATCCTGATGGACTTCGGACTCGCTTGGATGGTGCATGAGGCCGACGCGCGAGTGACGCAGTCGGGAGCGATCATTGGGACGCCAGCGTATATGTCGCCGGAGCAGGCCGAAGGCCATGCCGAAAAGGTCGGGGCCGCGTCGGACATCTACAGCTTGGGAGCCATCCTCTTTGAACTGCTGGCCGGCCGCCAGATTTACACCGGCGGCATGACGCGGGTGCTGTACCAACTCACGCATGTGGCTCCGACTCGGCCCAGCGAGCTTCGCAGTGATGTTGATCCGCAACTGGAAGCGATCTGCTGGAAAGCGATCTCGCGCCGACCGGAAGATCGATTCGCGTCGGCGGCGGACTTTGCAGAGGCACTCGCAAGTTTTCTGGATGATCGGCCGTCGGGAATCTCGGATCGAATTGCCGTCGTCACAAATCTCGGCTCGTCCTCCAGTCAAGTCTCCCTTTCGGATCGCACCGAGGTTCTGCCGCCAGACACCAGTGCCGACACGATTGCCTATGTGAAGCCGCCAACCGCTCAGCGCGGCAAGTCGCGCGTCGTGCTGGCGAGTCTGTTATTAATCGGCGCGCTCGGTGTCGTGTGGGCGATCGTCGCGAGTCGAAACAAATCAGCTCCTGACGACTTGGTTCAAAAAGAAACGGGCGAGCGAATCGCTCCGTCGGACAAGTCGCCGCCGGAAAAGTTATCACCCGATCAGACGCCGCCAATTGCGATCGCGCCGTTTGATCCCCAGCAAGCTCTCGCGCATCAACAGGCGTGGGCGAAGCATCTCGGTGTGCCGATCGAATACGAGAACTCACTCGGCATGAAGTTCCGCCTCATCCCACCGGGCGAGTTCATGATGGGCTTGGCTCCGAAAGACATTGAAGCCACTTTGATGGCCATTGCCGATGCACCATCCTGGCGGGAAGCCGCTCTCAGCGAAGGGCCGCGGCACAAGGTGCTCCTGACTCAACCGATCTACCTGGGCATCCACGAAGTGACGCAGACCGATTATGAGCAAATCATCGGAACGAATCCGTCTCATTTTTCTCCGAAGGGGGCCGGGAGTGACGCCGTCCTCGCGGTCGACACGGCCCGGAATCCGGTGGACACCGTGAGTTGGAGTGACGCGGCCGAGTTCTGCACGAAGCTGAGCCAGCAGGAGCAACTCAAGCCATTTTCATTCGGAGTCGGCCAGACAACGACACCGCGTGATGGCACGGGCTATCGCTTGCCGACCGAGGCAGAATGGGAGTTTGCATGTCGCGCGGGAACGGAAACGAAATACTGGCCCGGAGATCAAGACGTGGATCTCGAAGAAACGGGCTGGAGCCGTCCGAACTCGGATCGCCGAACGCATGAAGTGGGCGAGTTGAAACCGAATCCATTCGGGCTGGCCGACATGCACGGCAACGTTTGGGAGTGGGTTCACGACGGATGGGATTCCACTTTCTACAGCCAATTTCCAAATCGGCTCGCGACCGACCCTCACAGTTCGTTTTCCGTCGATTCGATGCGCGTCGTCCGTGGCGGCGATTGGTTCGGCTCCGCCAACCTCTGCCAGTCATCGCGTCGTTACCGCGATCCTCCATCGACGCGAAACCACTACCTCGGCTTTCGAGTGGCGTTGAGTGTGGCCGCTGTGAAAACGACGATTGCCGAACGCTCGTCGAAGCCAGCCGATTCCACCGCCCGACCGGTGCCAGCCGCGTCGCTCAAACTCGAATCTGGCGCTCGGTTGCCATCCGTGATCAATGCCACCGGCCTCAAGCTGGGAGACCTCGATGGCGATGGCGATCTCGACTTGTTCGTGGCGGTGCTGAAGGCTCCCTGTCTGATGTTTCGCAACGATGGCAAAGGAGGCTTCACCGAGAGCGGACAACAACTCGGCAACAACGCCAGCTTCGCAGTCGCGCTGGGTGATTTGGATGGCGATGGCGATCTCGATGCGTTCGTCTGCAACTCGGACGATCAAGAGGACGCGATCTGGCTCAACGATGGTCGCGGTATGTTTCAACGCTCGCCGCAATCCTTCCCGCCCAGCTCGTCGAACGATGTCGCTCTCGCCGATGTGGATGGCGACAAAGACTTGGACGTCGTCGTCTCGAACTGGAAAGGCTCCGTCGAGATTTGGATCAACGACGGAGCTGGGCTGTTCGTCAACCGACAATCCGTCTCACGAATCAGTAACACCGGTGTCGCGCTGGGCGACTTGGACGGCGACGGCGATGCCGATCTCGTGATGACCTGTATCGGCGGTGACAACCGCGTGTGGCTCAACGATGGCCGAGGAAAATTCCTGGACAGCGAACAGTCCCTCAAATTCGATGTGAGTACTTCCGTGGCGTTGGGCGATCTCGACCGAGACGGCGATCTCGACCTGTTCCTCACGGGCACTCACGGCAATCGCGTCTGGTTCAACGACGGTCACGGCCATTTCCAAGCCAGTGAGCAACCGCTCGGCAGCGGCAAGTGCGAAGCGGTCGAACTGGTGGACCTCGACGCCGATCACGACCTCGATGCCGTGACCATCGGCGGTGGTTGGAGCGGCTCGCAAACACGATTCGTATGGCTGAACGATGGCCAAGGCCGCTTCCAAAAAGGCCCGGCACTCGCGGCCGGCAACACACAGTCGCTGACCAGCGGCGATCTCGACGGCGACGGGGATGCCGACGTTGTCTTCGGCAATCTCAGTCAACCCACCGAAGTCTGGATCAATCACTCGAACCAATCGACGATCCCGTGACGTGGTGGGTGTTCGAGGCTATCCGAAAAGTAGTTCTTTCTTTCGTAGCCCGACCCCTTGTGGGTCGGAGGATTCGATTTTCCTGCGGAATTGTCGCTCATTCAAAATCCTCCGACCCGCAAGGGGTCGGGCTACGGGCTTTTCGGATAGCCTCTTAAACCGACTGCGGACTGTTGCTCGTAGTGCCCCCATTGATGTACGAGTCATCCAGAACTTGCGCCGCCTCAGAACCAGACACACTTGAAAGGGCACGCCGCCGATGTCGATTTCCATCGCCACCATTCGTGATGTCCGCGAAGCCGAAGCCGTCATCCGCGAGCATGTTTCTCCCGCACCGTTGATCCGGTCGTACGCGCTGGAGAAAGAACTCGGCTTTTCCCCCAGTCGCCGAGTCTGGCTGAAGGACTACGGTTGGACTCCGTCGGGATCATTCAAGCTGCTGGGCGCTTTGAACTGGATGGCGAACAACCTGGAACGCATCGGATCGCACCCGGTTGCCGCGCATTCATCCGGCAACTTCGCGTCGGGGATCGCGTTCGCCGGAATGCGGTACGGCAAGCGAGTCATCATCGTGATGCCCCAGAGCGCCCCGCGTGTGAAGTTCGAACTGACTCGGTCGTTCGGCGCGGAGATCCGCACGTATGACATCACCCGCGACCACGAGACTGGCGAGCGAGATCGGCTGACCCGCGAGATCGCCGAAGTCGAAGGAGCCATTCAAGCGTCTCCCTATGACGACCCGCATGTCATCGCCGGCAACGGCGTGGGTGGTTTGGAAATCGTGGCGGAGCTGCAACGTCAAAGCCGCACAGTCTCGCAGTTCTTTTGCCAGGTCAGCGGCGGAGGCTTGATGGCCGGCCACGCGCTCGCGATCGCGGACGGATTTCCAAACGCACAAATCATTGGTGTCGAACCGGCGGGAGCGGATGATTTCCGTCAATCGCTCGCGGCCGGTTCGCGAGTCCGCATCGAACGGCCCACCAGCATTTGCGACGGACTCTTGTCATACGATGTCGGAGAACACAACTGGCCGATCTTGCGGAAGCTCGTCCAGCAGTCGGTCGTGTCGTCGGACACGCAAACACAAGCGGCGATGCGGTGGCTGTGGGACCGGCACGGCTTGCGAACCGAGCCTTCCGGCGCGATCAACGTCGCCGCCTTGCTCAACCGACGGGTGGATCTCACCGGGGACGGCGATCTCGTGGTCGTGATCAGTGGCCGCAACGTCGATGATGATGCGTTTCGGACATGGATCGCCTGATGATTGGAGTCCACCGCATGAGACCACCCCCGTCGTCAGTCGCATCCGAGTCACGGATGACCCAGCGTTTCTTGGACGTCGTCGAGGGTGTGGGCAACAAGCTCCCCGATCCGGCGTTTTTATTTTTGTTCGCGCTGTTCATCACTTGGGGCCTCTCGGCATGTCTCGCGCCGGTGGAGTTCGCCGAACTTGATCCGCGAACGCAGGAGCCGGTGCGGATCGTCAATCAACTCAGTGCCGCGTCGCAGATCAGCTTCCTGGCGAACATGGTCAAGACCTTCATCGAATTCCCGCCGCTCGGACTGGTGTTGGTCTCCATGTTGGGAGTGGGCGTGGCCGAACACACCGGCTTCATTCCGGCGATGCTGAAGAGCCTGCTGCGACTGACTCCCCAACGGTTCCTGACGCCGATGCTGTTGGTCGTGGGGATTCTGAGTCATTCGATTGGCGATCCTGGATTCGTGCTGGTGATTCCGTTGGGTGCCGTGATCTTTGCCGCAGCCGGGCGGCATCCGCTCTTGGGAATCACCACGGCGTTTGCCGGAGTCGGCGGCGGCTTCAGCGCGAACTTCGTCCCGTCCGGTCTCGATCCGCTGTTGCAGGGTTTCACGCAGAAGGCGGCGCAGATCATTGATCCCGCCATCACCGTCAATCCGTTGTGCAATTGGGGGTTCATGAGCGCGTCGTGTCTCGTGATCGTCGGCGTCGGTTGGTTCGTGAGCGACTGCATCATCGAACCCCGTCTGCAACGTCTGCCCGTGGACGGCGAGCCCGTCGTGGCCACCGGGATCAATCGTCTCGAACCGCGCGAGCTGCGCGGACTCTGGGCGGGACTGGCTGTGCTGATGGCTCTGCTGATCGGTCTGGCCTGGTCGGTCTGGCCGTCGAATTCCGCCTGGCGTGTGGAGGGCGGAAGCCTCGTGGGGCGCGATGCTCCGTTGATGAAGGCCATCGTGCCGCTCATCTTTTTGCTGTTCCTCGTTCCGGGTGTCGTGCATGGCTATGTCGCGGGGACGGTCAAGAGCCATCGTGACATCGTGCAAGGGATGACCAAGTCCATGACCACGATCAGTTACTACCTGGTGATGGCGTTCTTCGCCGCGCAGTTCACGGCGGCGTTCACACAATCCAATGTGGGAGTGCTGCTGGCCGTCAAAGGGGCGAACACGCTCGCGGCCATGAATCTGCCACCACAGGTGACGATCCTGGGGGTCATTCTGCTGACTGCGGCGGCCGACCTGTTGATCGGCTCGGCGTCCGCGAAGTGGGCACTGCTTAGCCCGATCTTCGTCCCCATGCTGATGTCGTTGGGAATCTCCGCGGAACTGACCCAGGCGGCGTATCGCATCGGCGACTCCACGTCGAACATCATCACTCCCCTGATGCCCTACTTTCCGCTGGTGGTTGTGTACTCGCAGCGCTATGTGAAGAACACGGGCATTGGAACCCTGACGTCGTTGATGCTGCCGTACTCGCTGTCGTTCCTGGCAACTTGGAGCGCATTGCTGATGATGTATTGGGCGTTGGGCATCCCGTTGGGCTTGCAGGCGACATACACCTACGCCGGCTGATGTGGACGGTAGATACGGCCTAAGTTCGAATTAGAATCATGTGCCCGTGCGAAATTCCTATCCCAAAGTGAGGGTGAATAATGCCTCAACATGCGGACCATCGCTGTCCTGGTCCGAGTGACCGGCGGACATGGCTCAAGGTGGGCGGCTTGAGCCTCGGTGCTTTAGCGACGGGGTTGAATCCGAACTTCGCGCGGTTGCTGGCAGCGGCGGAACACGACGGCGGCCAGCGAACGGTCTCCAAGGATTTTTCGGTCATCCTGTTCTGGGCGAATGGTGGTCCTAGTCATTTGGACCTATTCGATTTGAAGCCGCAAGCCCCGGCCGAGTATCGCGGCGAGTTCTTGCCGATTCGGACCAATGTACCGGGCGTCGAGATCACCGAGCTGTTGCCCACACTGGCGACTATGGCGGACAAGTTCGCGATCGTCCGCAGCCTGCATCACGAACGGGCCGAGCACTCCGGCGGAACCAATCGGTTCCTCACCGGATATCCGTCCAAAGCCGCGAACCTGCAAGACTCGGAGTTCCCGGAAGTCGGCTCAATCGTCGCGAAGCAATTGGAGACGCAGGCTCGCGACATTCCGCTGTTCATCGCCAACACGAAATTCTACGGCGGCGGGCCGGCGTATCTGGGACCAGCGTATGCCCCCTACATGCCCAGCCCGAATCCGCGATCATCCACCGGCGACAACCAGTACGACCCAATTCCGATCTATCGTTCGAGCGACTTGGCCGACAGCCTCTCGATTTCGTCTGAGGGTGTGCTGGCACTCAGCCGTCGACGCGGCTTGTTGAAGTCACTGGACTCGCTGCCGCGCATCCTCGACCAGCACGGAGCGCTGCCGATGATCGACGGCTTGCAGCGTCGTGCGATCGAGATGCTTTCCAGCAGTCGGACTCGCGAGGCATTTGATCTGTCGCTCGAAGACGAACGGACTCGGCAGCGATACGGGCACACGCACTTCGGCAAGAGCCTGCTGACCTGCCGCCGGCTCGTCGAATCAGGCGTCCGCTTCGTGCAGTGCCAGGCGGAGTATCGGCTGAAACCCGAAACCGGACGGACCAGCAATTTCGATGACCATTCGGTCAACTCGCACATCTTCAACGCCTACCGCGAAAAGCTGCCGTCGTTCGATCAATCGGTCTCGGCGTTGATCGAAGATTTATTTGCTCGCGGACTGAGCGACCGCGTGCTGTTCCTGTTCTGCGGCGAGTTCGGCCGCACTCCCAAGATCGCGAACCAAGACCCAACCGGCCGACCGGGCCGCGATCACTGGCCGCGAGCCATGAGCGTTTTTTTTTCGGGCGGTGGTCTCAAGATGGGCCAAGTCATCGGAGCGACCAACCGTCGCGGCGAAGAGCCGATCGAACGCATCATGGACAGCAACTGCCTGCTCGCCACGATCTATGATCGCTTCGGCATCGACACGGCAACGTCGTACCTCACCAACGCCGGCCGCCCGATTCCGATTCTTACAACGGGACAACCCATCGCCGAGTTGCTGTGAGCTGTAGCCTGACTCTCCGAGTCGGGACGCCGCCAGAATGAAATGAACCCGACTCGGAGAGTCAGGCTACGGCTACTTTCCTTTGCCCAAGAATAGCTTGATCGAGTCGTAGATCGCGTCGCGGTTCGGGATCTCGGAGAGCACGAGGTTTTCGTGCTTGCCGTTGATTCGCTTCAGCTCGCGGATGTAGTCGCCGCTGCCGTACGGGCTTTTCACTTGGCCGTAGCAGTACAGGTTGCAGACCGGCAGCAGGTCGGTCATCAGCATTTGCAGGCAACTGACGTTGTCCTCGCCCCAGTTGTCGCCGTCGCTGAATTGGAAGATGTA
>CAMDEA010000024.1 GCA_945893045.1 Planctomyces sp. SH-PL62 | reverse complement strand
GTGCGTTTTGAACTTTGTCACCACGGCCCGGCCGGTGGGAACACGGATCCGCTAGGAAGATCGCGACGCGCGTCGCGGGCGGTTTCTACTTCTCTTCGGTGTCCGAAAAACCGCCTGTTCGCCCCCCTGGCACCATCGGCGGTCCGTGTCTGACATTAGTCCCAAGGGAAGGAGACGCTGCGTTATGTACTGGATCAAGTCTTTGACCGCCGTGGTCGCAACTCTGGGGTTGGGCAGCGTGGCAAACGCCGGGCTGTTCGACTCTTGCTGTGGAACAGCGAAATCAAGCTGCTGCACATCGACCTGCCAGCCCGCGTGCTGCAAACCAACGATCGCTCGGCCATGTTGCCCGACGGTCCACACGTATCAACGTGCTTGCTCGACGTTGACACCTCCATGCTGCAAACCGAACTGCTGTGGCTGGGATGCTTCCGGCTGCTGCAAGAAGGGCTGCGATCCGAGCTGCGCCGCCCCGAATGCTTGTGGTAACAAGTGCGCTCCGGCGTGCGCCGCTCCCGCGGCTTGCGCCCCAGCGTGTGCCGCTCCTGCGGCTTGTGCTCCGGCCTGTGCGGCACCCGCCGCGTGCGCTCCGGCTTGTGCGGCTCCGGCCGCGGCCTGTGCGAACAACTGTGCTCCGAGCTGTGCCGCTCCTTGCGGCAAAGGCTGTGGCAACAACGGCTGCGCTCCGAACTGCGCCGCTCCTTGTGGCCCGAAAGCCTGCTGTGCTCCCGCTGCGTGTGGTCCTAGCTGTGCGGCTCCGGCTGCGAATGCTTGCTGCAACAATGCCAACGCCTGCTGTGGCAAAAATGCCAATAGCTGCTGCGGCACGAAATGCTGCGAGGATCACTCCTGTGAGATCGCGCAGTTGATCTACAAGTCTCAAACCGCTTGCTATGCGAAAGATCGCCGGAAAGCTCTCGACAAGTTGGGCGACAAGTTCAACTGCGTCTGCAATCCAGAGATCATGACCGCGTTCATCTACGGTCTGAATGACTGCGATGAAGACGTTCGCAAAGAAGCGGCCGACGAACTTGGCGACCAGCTCCGCAAGAATCCTTGCTGCTGCTCGTGCGAAATCGTGACCGCGTTGACGGCTGCCCTGGGTGACTGTGACAAGGGTGTTCGTCGTCAAGCGGAAGAGGGTCTGCGTGCTTGTGGCTACGAAGTGGTCGATGGCTGCTGTGACAAGGGTTGCTGCAAGACCGGTTGCGGTGCGAACGCCTGTGGCGCTTGCGGTGCAGCCCCGATGGCTCACCCAGCCCCAGCCCCTGAGGCGGCCCCGGCTCCGGCCCCGGCTCCTCCGACCGAACCCAAAGCCTACTTCCCGTCCCGTTTGAACAACCCGACGACGAAGAAGACCAGCAAGCTCGGCAACCTGTTCGGACTGCGTATGTAATTTGACGAGCCGGCTTCAAGGCAGGCTCACCTGACAACTCGGTGTACTTGACCCCCGGAGAAATCCGGGGGTCTTTTTGTTTTGAGGCGGCGGAGATTTCCTACTCGGCCAACCGTACCGCGACTGTCAGGGAGCGGCCCGCATCGGTGATGCGGAACACTCCCTGACGGTCGCGGTACGGAATCGCATCCTTGGCAAACAGGTGCTGACCGAAGACAACCACCCGCATGGGCTATCGCAATCTGCAAGCATGTGTCGCCGACCTGGAGCGAACGAAACAACTCATTCGCATCGACGCGGAAGTCGATCCGCGTTTGGAAGCCGCCGAGATTCAACGCCGCGTTTATCAAGCCGGCGGCCCAGCGCTCCTCTTCACTCGTGCGAAAGGGACTCGCTTCCCGCTGCTCGCGAATCTGTTCGGAACGATGGACCGCACTCGGTTTCTGTTTCGAGACGCGCTCGATGCCGTGCGGCGATTGGTCGAGCTAAAAATCGACCCGATAGCGTTTGCCAAGCATCCGTGGCGCTATCGCGGAGCGCCATTCACCGCGCTGCACACGCTGCCGAAATTCGTCTCGCGCGGCCCGGTGCTCGCGAACGAGACGACGATTGACCAACTGCCCCAGATCGTCAACTGGCCGAACGACGCTGGAGCCTTCATCACGCTGCCACAGGTCTACACCGAAGACGCCGATCGACTCGGCTGGCAACACTCCAATTTGGGCATGTACCGCGTGCAGCTTTCCGGCGGCCGGTACTTGCCGAATCAAGAGATCGGCCTGCACTATCAGATTCATCGCAGCATCGGCGTGCATCACGCCGCCGCGATCCGCCGAGGCGATCCGTTCCGAGTCAACATCTTCGTCGGGGGCCCGCCCGCGATGACACTGGCCGCTGTCATGCCGCTACCGGAAGGCATGAGCGAACTCACGTTCGCCGGTGCTCTCGGCGGTCGAAGAGTAAGGATGGTCCGTCCCCGTAGCTCGGACGCCTACGTCCGAGCAATCGAACCGACCGGACGTAGGCGTCCGGTCTACGAATCGCTCCCGATCTCCGCCGAAGCTGACTTCTGCATCGTCGGCACCGTCGATCCGAACGGCCTGAAACTGGAAGGCCCGTTCGGCGACCACCTCGGCTACTACAGCTTGGCTCACGACTTCCCGGTGCTGCGAGTCGAAAGGGTTTTCCATCGCGACGGCGCGATCTGGCCCTTCACAGTCGTCGGTCGGCCGCCTCAAGAAGACACGAGCTTCGGTGCCATCATCCACGAGGTCACTGGCCCGATCATTCCCACAGTCATCGCCGGAGTGAAAGCCGTCCATGCCGTCGATGCTGCCGGAGTTCATCCGCTGCTGCTCGCGATTGGCAGCGAGCGATACGTTCCGTATGCCGAGACTCGCAAGCCGCAAGAGTTGCTGACGTGTGCCAACGCAATCCTCGGCCAAGGGCAGTTGTCGCTGGCAAAGTACCTCTGCATCGTGGCGGGCGAGGACGATCCGCAACTCGACATCCACGACATCCCGCAATTCCTTCGCCACCTGTTGCAGCGAGTCGATTGGCGCACCGACCTGCATTTCCAAACGCAGACGACGATCGACACGCTCGACTATTCAGGACACGGCTTCAACGCTGGCTCAAAACTTGTGATCGCGGTGGCTGGTCCGTCGCGACGTGAGCTACCGAATGCCATTCCGTCCGACGTGTCATTGCCGAACGGCTTCTGTGATCCGCGAGTCGCGATGCCTGGCGTGCTCGTGATCACCTCTCCGCCGTTCGACACGCGATTCGGTGCCAGTGATGGCGAGCAAGAGCGTTCCGTCGGCCAGTTCCTGCGGCACTTCGACGCGAACTCGCCGATCAACGCTTTTCCGCTCATCACGCTGGTCGATGACAGCGAGTTCGCCGCGCGGACGATCAACAACTGGCTGTGGACGACATTCACCCGCTCAAACCCGGCCGCTGACATCACCGGTCTCGGCGCGTTCGTCCATCAAAAGCATTGGGGCTGCCGAGGCTCGCTCATCATCGACGCGCGAATCAAACCGCATCACGCCCCGCCGCTGATCGAAGACCCGGAAGTCACTCGCCGAGTCGATGCGCTGTTCGCCCTCAACGGCCCGTTGAACGGTCTTTGGTAGCCGTGCCGAGACTGGCCACCACTTGTCACGCCGGTTCTGGCCCCGGCGGCAGTCGCCAGTACGGCGATTCGACGAAGTGCAGGTTGTTGATTTGCAACCAGTGCCGCTCCGGTTCATGCGAGAGCCAGTCGGAGTATGCTCGCGATAAGCCGACGCTCAGCAGAACTTCGGCGGACGATGTCAGTCGTTCGTTCGCGTCGGCGACCGCGGCCGGGTCGGGAGTCACATGATCGGGGCCGTACAACCGAATGTCCGTCACGGCGACCGACAGCGGAATGCGGCCGGTCTGCAAATTCATCCGCAGGCGTGGCCGAGGCTGACGCGGTTCAATGATGAGTTCCGGTCGCGATTTCGTGATGAGCAGCATCCCCAACGAACGCTCGCCGTGACCGACATCAATGGCGGCGTGAGCGTGTCCGACCTCGTGCAAATCACGGCCGAAGAGTTCGATGAGCGACGTCTTCGCGGTGCTCTTCATTCGAGTCCAGAACACCGTCGCATCGACATCGGAACAAACTCGTGCCGAGCGTTTGAAGTATTCGGTGTCCTCTATCTCCGGCGGCTTGCCGATCGGCTTTGCCGTGCCGAGGTCAATCACCGCTCCGATTTCAAAGAGACCGCCATGCGAGGCGAGGTCGCGGTATCGCAGGTCGCCGCTGCGAGGAATCGGCCGCACATGCTCGCCGTTCGCCAGATTGATTCCCGCCACGCAGATGTAACCGCGCCGCATCCGGGTGAGGTGGTTGATGACGACTCGCATACTTTGGAGTGCGGCGATTGATCGCCGCTTTCCTGGTCTTCAGTCGTGAAGCAAAATCAAAGACATCCAAAGCGGCGATCAATCGCCGCACTCCAAATTTAGAGATGCACGGCCTTCACGCCGTGCCATTTTTCGTCGAGGTACTCGACCACGACGCGACGATGGCAATGCTTCGCGGTCGGCTCGCTGCACAGCAACGCGGTCGGCACGGAGAACAGGTCCGGGTTGAGCCGCTCTTCGATACGCCGCTCGGCCATCAGTTCGAGAAACAGCCGCTCGTAGTTCTCCCAGCTTCCCTTCAATTTCTTATACGCGTCGAGCATTTCTTGAGTCGGAGCCAACAGCGTCTCGTGCAGATATTCCGCTCCGCAGATCTCGTTGACGAAGAACGCCAAGTCATCCCGCTTGGCGAAGCCCGCCAGTTGCGACACGTTGTTCAATCGCACGTCCACGAGCCTGCGGATGCCGTACTTCTTCAGCTTTCCGAAGAATTCAGCGGCGGTGGTTTGGGTAAAACCGATCGTAAAGACCTCCACGGCGTCTCCTCCTTTGCTTCGGGAAACAGCAGCATTTGTTTGTCTTCGCCCGAGGTGGCCAGAGCCAGATGATCTTCCAGCCGCCCATCACCTCGAATGTGCCACAGCGGCACTCCTCGATCCGCCAACACTTTGCCGATCAAAAGAAACCGATGACACACCGTCGGGTCTTCCTCGCTGCACATCATCGCGACCCGGTATTTCTGAATCCCCTTTTCGAGCCGGTCAATCCCCTGCAAGAACCGTGGCACCTGCGACAGCTTCGAGTACAGCACATGCCCCGCTTCGTCGTAGCAATCGTCCTCGACCGGCCGACCACCTAGTTCCTCGCCGAGAAACAAATACTGAAAACCTCGCGGCACGACGATTTGCTTGAGCGTATCGCGATTGAAATGCGGGCTGTACTGCGAATACGGCTGCGACCGCACATCGACCAACACATCAATCCCGTGCTCGCGCAGCAACTCGCAGAACCGCAGAGCCTCATGATTGGAATGCCCAATCGAGAACAATCTCGGCACCTGATCCGTCTGCGGCTGTTTCACGATCGACGACATGCTCAACTCCGGCGACGGAGTATATCGGCGTCTCCCCAAAGCTGGAGCCTCCCCAAACTTGGAGGAGAATGGGGTAATCGCACAATGGTGCTTGGCGGCGTGGAAATCATTCCAACGTCAGATTGAGCGAGCCATAATCCACCATCAATCGCCGTCCCAACATCAGGCCAACACCCAGCAGAGTCGCTTGGCCCTCGCCGGCAACGACCTCGACTTCGAGCGTTTCGCCGAACCAGTCAATCCACGCCACGAAGGATTTCAGCCGTGAATTTCGACCATCGGCAAGAACGGCTCTGACCATCAACCCAGGCTTGAGGCCCATGCGGTCGATCTGCGAACGAGGGACCACAAGTTCGCCGGTGAATCCGGTATCAATCCAAACTTCGAGCGGTGATGTTGTGGCACCCGGCGCGGTGCGAATCGGAACCGTGAGCAATGCACGCCCTTGCAAATCGACCTGACCATTCATTTGCCAAAACCTCCGATGTGAATGGCGGCGGCATGTCCCACGCGCACGGCAAATGACATTCGGTCGGGAAAGGCTTTCCGAGCTTTTCGTCCGGCTTCGCTGAGCGTTGTGCCCAAGTAGAACGTCCGAGAAACAGGCTCGATGGCGACAAAGGCGTTTGGATGTGCGACTTCTAATGATGCCCGCAACTCTTGCTCATAGAAGTCCGTGGCTTGTTGTTCGATTTCATTGTCGGAAAGTTGGAGATTCATGTATTGCTCCTGAGAAAGAAACGTGAATCAAAGGAACGCCGTCTTCCGTCACGATGCCCGTGATCATCGACGGCCCCCTTTCCGCAGATAGTGGTCTTGTCCCACTCGCAGAAAAAACAGCGGCACGGCTTCGCCAGCGGCTTGCATTTGTTTCCGGATATCCAAGGCTGTTGGGCCAAACCAGACATGTCCGGTCGCGGGATCAATTCCGACCGCTTGGCCTTGCCGCTGAGAAACATCATGCGAACGGAGATACTCGTCCCAAATCTGTTGAGCGCGAGCCGAATCCGCACTCGTCCATTCACTGGCTGTTGTTGACGAGGTCATGGATCGATCCTTGTTCGAGGAATCTCGGAACATTGCCTGAATTCGTCACGATGATAGTCAGCGAATTCGCGTCCGAGCCAATTATTTTGAAGAATTCCACAGGACACGATCGACGAGTTCATCGACAAGCTGACCGTCTTCCGCGAACCCACCGAGGGCCGACTGCTCTGCGAAGACGTGCGACTCTCCGGCGAGGATGTCCTGCCGGGATTTGAATGCCGAGTTGCCGAACTCTTCGCGTAGGATCGGCGACGTCAATGCGATGCCAATCGAACATCAGCAGGAACCGACCCTACTCGGCTTGTTGGCGGTTCGGATCATCAACGGTAACAGGAATCGCCAATTGGCCTGCCAACCACTTACAAAAAGCGTTTTCGTCTCCATGACCTCCGATCCAGAGAAGCAGGTACTCGAATCGCGCGACAACGACGCACTGAGTGCATTTCCGACCCGCGCGTAGGTTCGCAGGTCGCACAATGATCTGTTTGAGATCAGCGAGTTTCAAAGTGGTCCGTGGAGTTAGCATTGCTCCGGGCAATGTGAGGGTTCCTTTCTCGAAGTCGATGGTCAGGTCATAAGTGCCTTGTTCCCAGCTTTCCCGAAAGGCGCGATGAAAATGAACGGGAAGGACAAAGACCGCGAGCCAGATAGGGATCGCGAGCCAGGATGCTGAGGCCCAGGTGAACCAAACCATGATGCCGCCTCCAACTGCGATCACGGAAAGTCCGATTCCAGACATTGCCAGAGCGATCCACTTCGATTGGGCATGCACTGACACAGTTCCGTCAACGGTGATAGGTTGCAGATAGACCGGCGGATAAATTACTTCGTCCAGGATGATTGCTACCAGGCAGATCGCGAATCCCGGCAAACAGAGCCAAAGCAGAAGTTCCGCGTTGAGCTTTCCCCAATCGACTCCCGGCTCAAGCAGGGCAACAGATGGGACGCCAGGACGATAAAAAACGGTCACCTCGCTGCCGACTGGATAACGCTTCGCAACGGAACGTTCCCATTCTGGCGTCTCTGGAAACGGGTCGAAGCGAAACGTCGTATTCTCGTATCGCTGACCGCCGACGAAGTACTCGTAGCGTAAGTCCAACCGGTCAACGACAATTCCGCGAGCATCTTGAAGCTTGGTGGTCTTGACCACACGGCCGGGGGTCTGCTCAAAAGATTGAGCTTGCCATTGTCTAAAATGCTGTACGAACAACGGAGCCGAAATCAGTCCCGTCAACATGACGCCGCTGCCCAAAAGCACAACGAACGCTCCGGTTTGTCTTGAGGCCGCCACAACAACGCCTTTCGGCAAGAGGCTCGGCATCCAAGTTCCTCAGATCAAATCAGTGCAGTCAGCGCGCGAGACCGTTTCGGCATGGTTCCAACATCCTTCACGCCATGATCTCCCGAATCGGCTTCCCGAACTCGATCTCCAGTCGCTTGTGGCCGGGGACTTCGAGCGAGCGCGGGTTGAGGCCGAGTTGGGTCAGCACGGTGGCGTGGATGTCGGTGACGTAGTGGCGGTGTTCGGCAGCGTGGAAGCCGATTTCGTCGGTCGCTCCGTGAGCGAGGCCACCTTTCAGGCCGCCGCCGGCGAGCCAGCAGGAAAAGCCGTAGGGGTGATGGTCGCGGCCTTTCGAGCCTTCTTCGCCGGGAGTGCGGCCGAATTCGGTGGCCCAGACGACGATGGTTTCGTCGAGCAGGCCGCGCTGTTTGAGGTCGCGCAGCAGGCCGCCGATCGGTTGATCGACCATCGGGCTGAGCTTGCCGTGGTTGTCCTTCAAGTTGGCGTGCGCGTCCCACGAGCCGCCACCTCCGCCGCCATGATAAAGCTGCACGAAGCGGACGCCTCGCTCGACCAGCCGCCGCGCGAGCAGACAGGTTTCGCCGAACGGTTTTGAGACCGGGTTGTTCAAGCCGTAGAGGTCGGCGGTGGCAGCGGTCTCGTTGCTGATCTTGAAGACTTCGGGGATCGACGTCTGCATGCGGAAGGCGAGTTCATAGGATTTCATCCGCGCTCGCACGGCTGTGTCTTCGGGATGCTTCGCGGCCGACAAGCCGTTGAGTTCGCGGAGCAACTCGAACTCGGCGGCTTGCTCTTCTTGAAAGACTTCCGGGCCGGGTGAGGCGTAGGACAGGGGGAGGTTCGCATCGAACTTCAGATGCACCGCGTTGTGCTCCGGGCCGAGATATGCCCCGTTCTGAGCCCCCTTGCCGCCGCAGCAAACTCCGGGAGGATCGCCGATCGCGACGAAGCTGGGCAGGTCGTCGTTGAGCGAACCTAAGCCGTAATGCGCCCATGAGCCGACGCTCGGATGATAGCCGTCGAAGATGTGATGCCCGGTGTGCATCTCATATTGCGCGGCGTGATCGTTGTCGGTACACCAGCACGAGCGGACGACGGCGATGTCGTCGATCATCGAGCCAACGTACGGCCACCAGTCGCTGACCTCGACGCCGCTTTCACCGTGCGGCCGATAGCCAATCTGCATGGGATAGATCTTGGCCATCAACTTGCGTGGCCCGCCCGCGAAGTCGCGGACGTTCTTCCGATAGAACGGCGACTTGAGCACCGCATCGGCGGCCGGTGACTCTTCGATGGTCATCCCGGCGTATTTGTTGAGCGCCGGTTTTGGGTCGAACGACTCGACGTGACTAACTCCTCCGCCCATAAAGAGCCAAATGACGCTCTTGGCTTTCGGCTGTCGCTGAGGTCGTCCGTCGATCACCTCTTTCGTCAGTGCATCATTCGCACGAATGATGCCGTCGCGATGCAGCATGGCTCCCAGTGCGAGGCCGGTGAAGCCGAGGCCGCAATCGGCCAGAACACTGCGGCGAGTTCGGCCGCAGGGGAAGGGAAGGCATTTCGAGGGCACAGTCAGGCTCCTGTTGAAAGGACTGATGTCGCGGGGCAGGGTTATCAAGTTAGCAACTGCTGGCAGAAGACTCGATGTGATTGTCCTACTCCGGCTGAATCAGCGTTCGTGCTTCGCCGATCAGGCGACGCGTTTCGGGGCCGTCCTTAGAGAACCCTGCTGGGGGATCAACAACCAAGCGAAGCATATCACGAGCGGTCTCTTGTTCGCCGAGTTTCCAGAGCGTCATAGCGAGCATCGAGTAGTGCGGTGCCAACGTATCGGGAGATGACTTTTTCAGGCCGAGCGATTCATCCAGTTCCTTTTGAGCGGCGGCCGCATCTTTGGGCAGTGCTTTGAGTGCGTCGAATAGCTGTTCCAGCGTGCCGCGTTTGTCGGCGGCTTGTTCGAGCTGGATGGATTTCAGCAGTTGTTCGCGAGCGGCTGGATAGTCTCCGGCGTAGTACAACGCGGTCCCCAAGGTGTGGACGTTGAATGAGCTGTTCGGAACCAGCTCGACCGCACGGCGTGCCAGCTCGACCGATTTGGGAATCGACCGCACGGACGGGTCGGGAGCAATGGCGAGCACCCAGGCTGAGGAGTTGGCGTAGTTCGCTTCCTGCTGCGGAGTCAGTGGAGCGGTCGCCAATGACGGAAGTTCGATCGACGCCTGAATGGCCGACTTCAAGAACGGAGTCGCCTGGTCTTTTTGATTGTTCTCCCACAGCGAGTCGGCCCAGGCATACATCCAGTTGGCCGCGTGCCCGGCGATCCAATTGTCTTTGGGAAACTTCTGCCGCGCGACCAGCAGTCGCTCAGAGACTTTCTGCCAGAGTGGAGAACCGAGTTCGGCATTTCGAGCCTGCAAGCAGCCGGTCAACTGCTCGATCATCGCCGTGAGCAAATCTCGATGATGCTCGTAAAGATCGGGATACTCATCCACGTTCGGCTGCAACAGGTCGACCGCTTTTCCGAACTGCTCGAAGCTCGATTCGTATTTCTTTTCGGCACGATCGTAGTAGCCCTGGCTGACGTACATGCGAGAGAGAAACATGCGCGTGTGGGCGGCTTTTGGGGATCGCTGATAGGACTTCAGACGTATGTCGAAGGATTCCTGAAACGCCTTCTGGAAATCCTCGTGTCGGCCGAGCGATCGAAGTTGTGACGAGTAGTCGTGCAGAGCCATTGCCAATTCATCCACCACCGCGGGGTTGGAAGACTTCAGTCGGATATCACGGAGCGTCGCGATCGCTTCTTCGTAGCGACCGATGGCCTCCACTCCCTTTCCGAGAAATCTGAGGACCACGCACTCGTTGGTGATCGCGTTCGCTTTCTTGGCCAGGAATTCGAGGTTGTTCGGTTGCTGTCTCAAAACCGTGTCAATTGCGGTGAGGTCTTTGTGGAAGTACTCCAACGATTCCTGAGGCCGGCTAATGTCTTTGTAGAGCACACCCAACTGCCAGTACGGGCCGGTTGCCAGTTCGTTCAAGGACGGGTCGTCGGGGCTGGACTCCAAATCCGCTTCGATGAGTGCCGCGGCCTGGAGGAGCAGCTTCTCCGCTTTCTCGCTGTCTCGCAGGTTGCGGAGAATCTCGCCGGAGTTGATCAATGCCTTGATTCGCTGCCGACGCACGACGGGGTTGTCTCCCTGCCGCTTGGCCAGGTTTTCGTAGAGCTGCAGCGTGTCGTCGTACAAGCGCTTGCTGAGAGCCTGTTGACCGGGCTGGTAGCGGAGCGACCCACCCAGTACAGCCAGCGCGTTGATTGCCTTCATCGTCTCGTCCAGGCTGGCTTCGGCTTGATTCTGAGCTTGCTGAGCCTTCAGTCGTTCGGCCTCAGCCAACAATCGTTGTCGTTCCGCTTGCTTGAGGGCGTCTTCGGCGATGACTCGTTGCTGTTCGGCGTTCTTCTGGGAGACCTCCGCGAGGCGGCGTTGATCGCGAGCCTCATCACGCTGCCGATCGGCGTCGATGCGCAGGATGTCCGCACGCTGTTTGTCATGCTTGGCTTGCTGCTCACTGAGTGTCGCTCGCTGAGCTTCGCGCATGATGCCGGCGGCTCCGAGAATCGTCAGCATGACAGTCAACAGGGCCAGTGACGAAATCGCGGGGTAACGATGGACCCACTTCCAAGTCCGCTCGATCGAACCGGCCGGACGCGCGGAGATCGTGTCCCCTGTTTGCACCCGTCGCAGATCGTCCGCCAGGGCGGCGGCGGTGGAATAGCGGCGTTCGGGCAATTTCTCCAAGCACTTCAGGCAGATCGTTTCGAGGTCGCGCGGGACTCGTGGTTGCAATTGTCGCGGCGGAACGGCTTCGGTCGTGCGGACTTGTTCGAGCGTGTCGAACAGCGATGAGCCTCGGAAGGGGGGCCGACCGGTCAACAGCTCGTACAGAATCGCACCCAGCGAATAGATATCCTGAGCCGGGCTGACATCATCGACAGTTCCGGCCGCTTGTTCGGGGGCCATGTAACTCGGCGTCCCGATGACCTGTCCTTTCGCGGTCAGATCGCTACGGCTGCCGAGTACACGGGCCAGTCCAAAGTCGCTGATTTTGGTTTGCAATTCGTAGCCACGCTCGCCAGAGCGTGGGTTTGAATCGTCGCTATCCCACGCTCTGGCGAGCGTGGCTACGTCATGCGGCGTAACCTGTCCCATCGGGATCGTCGCGCTCGATTGCAGGCTGGGTGGTCGCTCCGTCAACAACACGTTGGCGGGTTTGAGATCACGATGCACGACACCGCGTTCATGCGCGTACTGCGTCGTCCGAGCGAGTTGCTCGATGATTCGCGCGGCTTCGAGTGGCGGTAGCGGGCGGCCACTGAGCCATTCATGGAGCGTGCCGCCGGGGACGTACTCCAGCGACAGGAACGGCAGGCCGCGATGCTCACCCACTTCGTGAATCTGCACGATGCCTGGGTGCTGAAGCTGAGCGACCGCCTGAGCTTCTTGCTGAATGCGTGCGAGCACCTCTGGATTCGCAACACCGCCAGCCAACAGCATCTTCAGGGCGACTATCCGATTCAGGATTTGTTGCTTCGCTCGGAAAACGACCGCCATGCCGCCGCGGCCGATCTCTTCGAGCAACTCGTAGCCCGGCGGTGGCTCGACCGGTCGCACATCGCGTGACTTGCGAGGCCATTGCGCTTTTCGGCGCGAAGCGCTGTCTCCCAGCTCCGTCGATGAAGGCGCGTCGCCGTGACCAGCACCGTTGGGCATCACCATCGCCGAGTTGTCGGCGAACGCGGAGTCGAGCTCGTCGTCCCAGCCGTCCTCTTCGATCGCTCCGTGAACCGCGAAGAGCCTCTGCAATCGCTCGACATGTTGCGGAAACCGCGTGGCAAAGTCTTCCAACTTGGGCTTCTCGCCGAACTCTTCGCGGAGCAGCACCTCGTGGTAAATCAGGTCGAGGAGTTGCTCTTCGTTCTTCGCGACGATTTCAAACGCGCTGCCGAGCTGTTCGACACCGACACGCTTGCCGCTCTTCCAGCGACTTCGCAATTCGCCCGCCAGCGTCTCGACTTGATCGCTGAGCGAAGCCGAAAGGCTCTCGATGTTTTCGCGAATGACGACCGGTTCGGACGTTGACGGTTCCGCAGAGTGCTTGTCAGACATGCGACTGCTCCAGTCCGAGTTCTTCGGCAACTCGGTCAAGGGCTCGCGTGAGTCTCATGCGGACGGCGTTGGCCTGGTCGCCGGTTTGCTCCGCGATCTGATTCCAGTCCAGTCCTTCGGCTCGTTGTTCCATCAATTTCAGTTCCTCGGGTGCGAGCCGGCTGCGGACTTGATCGAGCAACTCGCGACTGATCAAGACGGAGGCTGGTCCCGGTTGATTCGAAGCGAACTGCATCTGCTGTCCATCTTCGCCTTCGATCGACACGTCGCGGCGGCCGTCACGTCGATCCGCCTGCGACCGCCTCGCCCAGTCGATCACTCGGTTGCGAGCCATCGTGACGAGCAGCTTGAGCAATTCTTCGGGAGTTTGAATGTCGTACTGTCCGGCCGCCGTCCGCACGAAGAAGCCGGCCAGCACCGATTGGCAGATGTCGATCGAATCGACCAGCCGCCGCAGCCGAGCATCCGTCAATCGCACGCGGATCGCGCGACGCAGCTCCGGCTCATAAGTTCGGACCAGTTCCTCTGCCGCTGCCGCGTCCCCTCCGCGAACTTTGCCCAGCAGCTCTCCCACCGATGTCGCACTCATTCACGCGCTCCTCGTGCCGCCTGATCGTCCTGACCGCTTCACGGCTTTGCCGCCCCACTCGCCTGTTTTGTGCGTGTCCACTGAGCACGACGGAGTCTAGCGGCGATTCGAGAGAATTCATCAGCCGACCGTGCCCCGCACGAAATTGCAGTGACCGGCCGAAAACACGGGATTTTGCAAATCTTTCGATTTTGTGTGCGATCCGCTGGCAGGTTGCGTTTGACCAAGTGAATGCTCAGTCGAAGCACAAAACACTTCACTCGAAAGGGAACATCATGCGAAAGTTGACTTGGCGAATTCTGCTGCGATCCGCGTTGCTGGCGACGGGAGTTTCGCTGGGCTTGGGAGGGCTCGTCGGGCAGCCGCTGCTGCGATCGACGGTGATTGCTGCTGAGGAAGCTGGCGTGGCGGCCACCGTCGAGGAGGCTGCAAAGGTGCTCGACCTGAGCACGTTGCCTCTCGCCGAGGGAGCCAAGGTTCCGTTTGGACGGCATTTGGGAACCGTCACCTATCAAGTGGACGGCGACTCGAAGGCGGTGTTTCAGTTTCATCAGAAGCAGTTCGTGAAGCTCGGCTGGAAGGAACTGCCGGGAGCCACGAATCGAGCGGAATACATTTCGGCCAGCTTCCAGAAGAACGGCTTCGTCGTCTCGGTCACGAGCTACGCTGGCAGCGATCCCGGCAAGTCGGCAACGGTTTCGCTCAGCAATCTGGGCAACGTGCGGCTGAGTAAGCTCCCCGCCGTGAAGGGGGCCAAGACGGTCTTTGCGAACGACGTGACCGCCACTTACTCCTCGACGCTCAAGCCTGCCGAGGTGGCTGAAGCCACTCGCAAGCTGCTGACCGACGCCGGTTGGGAGCCGTATGGAACGAACAGCAATCCGCCGGACTCGGAAGTGATGACCTTCAAGCGAAACGCCGTTCGGTTGACCGTGTTTGTCGGCGTCTCGCCGGTCCAGAAGGGGCAGGTGATGATCAGCTACACCTCAACGCTAATGGCGGCCGACATCCCCGCACCCACGACTGCCAAAGAAGTTGGATTTGATGACGCTCAGAAAGTGCTCCAGTTCCAATCGCCCGACACGTTCGACGGCGTCGCGAAGTTCTATCAGCAGCGGCTCGCGAAGATGGGCTGGACACCGAAGACGAATGAACTCCTCAAGTCGAAGTACGGCGACGACCGTCCGCTGGGTGAGCTTGCATTCCAGAACGGGGCGAAGGATTCCCTATTGCTCCGCCTGACTGATGAAGACGGAACGACGCGAGTCAGGTTGACTCTACGCACGGCGGCGGACATCGCCGCCCTCCAAAAGGAACTGAAAGCCGCAGAGGAAAAGTTCGCCGCTGAGGACAAGGCTCGCAAAGAAGCGGCGGAGGCCGAAGCCAAGGTGGCGTCCAAGAAGCCGACCTCGAAGAAAACGGCGGCAAAGTCGGACGACGGATTTCCTGATGTCGATGCGCTGATCAAGGACGCGGTCGGAGACGCTCTGAAAGAAGCCGGCCTGGATGGCAAGAAACCGGCAAAGGGTGCGGCCAAAGGAAACACCGCCGACAAAGACGCCGTCAGCGTGCCGATTCCCGAAGGAGCCAAGAAGGTCACTCAAACCAGCGGCAACGTGTTGCAAATCAAGTGGCCCGCCAACAAAGGGAAGGCTTCGGCCGAGGCGTTGCGTGATCAACTGCTCGCGGCCGGTTGGGAAGCGGAGGACGGCGACAAGATCGAGAAGAACTCCGGCAACGTCACGTTCACCAAAGACGGCAAGACGCTCACGCTGAGCTTCGTGGACACCGGCTTCACCGACGTGAACATGATGCTGATCGGCATCGGCGTGAAGCTCACCGAAGGAAAGGCCGATCCCGACGCGAAGGCTCCGACCGCTTCGACAAAACCGAAGTCGAAGCCAGCGACCGAACCGTCCGACGACGATCCGCTCAAGGCGCTCAAGAAAAAACTTGGAAGCAAACCATCGAAGTCCGATAACGACGACAAGCCCGCCGTCAACCTGCCGCCGCGAGCCGAGAAGCCAATTCGAGGCATCGCGAAGCTCGACAAGCTGTCGAACGAAGTGAAGCTCGTTGCCGATGGCAAAACGGTGGCGCTGCCGCACGTCATCGCGTACGAAATCGTTGACAATGACCGCTGGGTGACGCGGATTCTCGCGACAGAGGCACCTATCAAGCAGTCGTCATTGATCGACCTCTTGCGGAAGAATGGAGCGGACGACGAGCTGCGATCGATGTCGCCGCGAGTGCTTGTCGAACTCGACGATCAAGACAAACTGAACAACATGAGCTACGCCGGCAACGGCTCCCTCGGCAGTGGCCGCGACATCACGGGCGAAGCGATCGTCGAAGAGGGCCGAGCACGCGGCACCTTTAAGGCGAAAAAGGAATCCGAGTTCTTTGGCAAAAAGATCATCGGCGAGATCACCTTCGACGTGCCGGTGCTCACTCGCGAAAGCGAACCGGCCAAGCGGCTCGCTAACGCGGCCAAACTGGACACCGCCGGCAAGCTGCTGGTCAACGACAAGCCGATCAAACTCGGCAGCGTCGTGGCCTACGAAGTGAAAATCTTCGACGAGATTCGCACGGCGATCTTCTTTACCGAGAAGCCGATCAACATGGCCAAGCTGAAGGCATCGCTGGCCAAAGATGGCACCGACGATTCGGTCTTCGAGGTTCAATCTCAGGTGAAAGTCTTGATCGACAAGGACGACAAGCTCTCGATGATGCACATCTGGCATGACAACGCCTCGCTGAATAGCAACGCCAATTTGATCGGCGACGTCGTCGTCGAAGACGGCCGAGCACGCGGCACCGCGAAACTCGGCAAGCCATCGGAGTTCTTCGGCAAGACCTTCTCGTTCGACCTGACCTTCGACGTCGAAGTCCTGAAGCTGCCAGCAACGGCCAAAGAATGATTGTCGGGTGCGGCCCATCGACGCGGACGGAATTCGACGTGAGTTCCGTCCGCGTTCTTTATTGATTTCAGAACTGAGCGGAATGGCGCTAGCCACCGGTGGCGCGGATCAACCGGCGACACGAATTGACCGGCGGCTAGCGCTCAATGGCACTCACTTTAGAAAGTAGTAGGCACATTCCATGTGCCGTCAGCCTGAGAATTGCGGACGGCACATGGAATGTGCCTGCTACTTTGCCGACCAAGTGAGTGCCATTGGGCTAGCGCCGTGCCGCTCACCAGTCCGAATTTGAAAATGGATCGAGCCATGACCTTCTTCAAACGTGCCGCCTTGTCGCTGGGCCTGGGAGCGGTGGGCTACGCCGTCGGCCTGTTCGGTGGCCTCGGCCTCGTCTTACTGCTATCGAGCAACCAGCATGACCGCTCGATGGAAGCCGCGATGACCGGAGCGTTCGTCGTCGGCCCACTCACCGCGTTGCTGTTCGCCGTCGTCAGCTTTGTTCGCTCGAAATGAGAAGCCACATCACCATGAATCCAACGAAACCACTGCCGCCTCTCGTCAGATTCGGGATGACCGTCGTGCTGCTGTTCATGGGCGCGTGCGGCGGCTTGATGGTGACCAAGGCCATTCGAGGCATCGGCGAGGCGCGGGAATCTGGCTCGTGGCCGACCGTCGCGGGGAAGGTCGTTCGGTCGGAGATGGAGGTCGATACGAGTCGCACCGGGAATCGCGAGAGATCGAGCGACTCGAAGACTTACTCTGCCAAGATCGAGTACGAGTTCGCCGTCAACGGCACGACTCACCGCGGGTCGCGCATCGCCGCGTTTCAGGAGATGATCGGCAACCAGTCGCACGCTCAGAAGCTGCTCAACAAATACTCGGTCGATGCGGCAGTGACGGTGTCGTACAAGCCCGATGCCCCCAGCGTGTGTGTGCTCGAGCCGGGAAGTTGGGGTGGTGTCGGAATCTTCTTCGGTTTGGGAGCGGTCTTCACGCTGCTCCCTATGGGCCTGCTGATCGTTCTCTGGAAGCCCCGTTCGACAGCGAGCAGCACGAGCGCGATGCCCTCCGCGAGCAAACTCAAATTCGG
This sequence comes from Planctomyces sp. SH-PL62, assembly GCA_945893045.1. Lineage (GTDB taxonomy): Bacteria > Planctomycetota > Planctomycetia > Planctomycetales > Planctomycetaceae > SXKJ01. Next base: position 46,908 of record CAMDEA010000024.1, on the reverse strand, counting down.
AGCGACCGCCTTGTTGCTGGTCTTCATCGGCATTGGCTGCGTGCCGTTGTGGCTGGGCATTCAAGGAGTTCGTGAAGCACGAGCCGCGTTGGCCTGGCCGAAGGTCGAAGGCTCGATCATGCATTCCCACGTTTCGCAGTCCACGACCCGGACGCGCGACAGCAAGAGCAACAGTCGCGAGCGGATTTCGCATTCGTACTCGGCAGAGATCGAGTACGAATTCCAAGTCGAAGGCAAGACGCTGCGCGGTTCGCGAGTCACCGCCGTCAGCGAGCAGTTTGGCGACGAGGCCCACGCACGAGCGATCAGCGAGAAGTACCCGCTCGGAGCGAAGGTGGCGGTGTCGTACAACCCGGCCGATCCCAACGAGAGCCTGCTCGAACCAGGCCGCTGGTCCGGCAGCGGGCTACTGTTCGTCTTCGCCGGAGGTTTCATTCTCTTGCCGCTGGGCTTCTTGCGATTGATCTGGCAGCCGAACGCCGTCGAGCGAGCCGATCCGCACTACGGGACCAAAGAGCAACGGCTGCGCTTCGGACTCGAATTCCGCGAGCGGTTCCTTGAATGGGAACCCGGCAACCTGATCCACTTGCACCGCGATCATCTGGGACCAGTCACCGTGATCGGTGGTGCGTTGATCGCGGGGCTGATCGCGGGCCTGTTGTTCGGACTGGTTCCCGCACTGTGGCTCTTCTCCGACCGAGGTCCGTTCTTCATCGCTCAAATCTATGCGGGCGTCTCGCTGCTGCTGGCAATCGTCGGAGGCATCTGGCTGGGACTCGACAGCCGTCGCCGCGACACGTTGATCGACTGGAACCGAGGCACGGTCCGAGTCCAAGTTGGCTGGTCGGCTCGCGAGTATCCGCTGGACGAAGTTCACGAACTGGCGCTGCGAGTCCCGAAGCCGATCAAAAGAACGCCAAACTCCGGAGCGGCCGTCACGAAGTCAACCGCTCGCATCTTTCTAAACGTCGGCCGCAAGCGCTACATCCTGCTCGAAACCCAATTCGATCAGGACGACCACGGCCGCACGCAAAGCAAGCTGGCCAATGTCACCGAACAGTTGGCCGGCGACCTCAAGGTCTCGTGGTCGCAGTCGTGAATCGCTTGCTTGCCGCTCACTCTTCGTCTGACTTCGGCTCAGTTACTGAGTCCTCGGTCGCTGGAACGCCATCACGAATCAAGTTGATCATGTCGCCAACGGTGGCTGCCTTTTCAATGGCTTCTCGGACTCGATCATCCGCGCCGTGCCCCATCGAAACGTGCGCGAGGTATTTGCAACTCAGCAGCAATGTCCGCGCGGCCTTGTTCCCGGTTTCCTTGCGTTCCACTAAGGTGAATTTGATCGGCATCTGTCCGTTCGGATTCGCCATCAGCCACAGGCCGCCACGTTGACCTTGGATATCTCGCATCTCGCAAACCCGACCGCTGGAATCTATCACAAACAGCGGTTCCGACTCAGGCAAGAACAAATAGCGTTGGACTCCCATAAAGCCGAGGTCTTCCGCTTTCGAAAGGAATTCGGCAGCCGAACAGTCGCCTGTCTTTTGATCTCGGTAGATCAACACCACGGGAAACGCCAGCTTGTCAACGGGCACAACCGCCACAACGGGCGGCTTATCCGCACAACCGACGAACGCCAGCAAGCTCAAGCACGACGCTTTAACCCACGAACACAAACTCATGACAAACTCCTGCGCGATCGCGAAAACAGTGGCAAGAACACTCCGAGAGATTTGTGGTAGTAGCAGTCGGTCAGCGTACCGTCACGAACTCGTGATAGTTCAGCAGGACATGGACGAGGTTTTCTCTCGCTCGCAATCGCGGATCGGTTGACGGGGCCAGCGAGCTGTTCAGGCCGGTTGTCGTCCGCGTCAGTTTGGACGGATCGGCCAATGCGGCGGCCTGTCGTTGCAAGAAGGCTTCGGTCTTTGCGAGTTCGTCCGCGTTGGGAGTTCGGCTCAGCACTCGCTCAAACGCGGCTCGCAAGAAATCGGCATCGCTGGTGAGAGCCGCTCCGGCCGGGGCCTCCGACAGCGATCGAGCCAACTTGCGTGACTGCATCAGCGCGAGCGAACTGTTCGCCAACGCCAGAGCTTGCTGCGGCATGATGCTCTCGGTTCGCTCGAAACATTCGGCGGCCGAGGGACCGTCGAAGAGTTCCAGCATCATCGCCTGATCGTCGGGCGTGTGCCGAAAGTAGAGACTGCGGCGCGGAGTCGTGTCAGCCACCGACGGTTCGAGTTCCGCCCCACCGAACGATCGGTCAAGTCCGTCGGTCATGGACCACAACGTATCGCGCACGACTTCCGCTTCCATGCGACGGACGTTGGCTCGCCAGTAGTAGCGATTGTCGGAATCGAGTTTCGCGTTCTGCAAACTAGCCCGACGCGCAAGCGAGGGATCGGTGACAGCTTGCTCTTCCGTCCCTCGCTCGCGCGTCGGGTTAGTGTCGGCCGACGCGCGGCGATACGCCGCGCTGGTGACGATCAACCGATGCAAGTGCTTCAGGCTCCAACCACTGTCCATGAATTCGACGGCCAGCCAGTCGAGCAGGGCAGGGTGGCTCGGCGGTTTTCCGTTGAGTCCGAAGTTCGCGACGCTCGGCACGAGCGCGGCTCCGAAGTGGCGTTTCCAAATGTGATTCACAGCGACACGAGCGGTCAGTGGGTTGTCTTTGTCGGTTAGCCACTTCGCCAGCGCGAGCCGACGGCCGCTGCTGGTTGCCAGATACGTTGGGCCGAGCGGCGTGTAGTTCGCGTCTTCTTTCGCAGCGTTCGTTTTCGCGGTTTCGACGGCGGCACGAGCGGTGGTGAGTTTGGCCTCAGCGGCTTTCCGGGCTTCTTCTTTTTTGGGATCTGAGATTTGAGATTTCAAATTTGAGATTTCAAATGGAATGTTGCCGAGTTGTTGCTCGGCACGCAGTGCTTCGAGTTCCGCTTTCGCGAGCGCGGCGAGTCGTTCGGCGCGGCTAGCCGCTGTAGACCGGACGCCTACGTCCGGTCTCTCGGACATAGGCGTCCGTGCGACATGCTTCTCGACTTCAGCGGCGACTCGTGTTTCGATTGCCACGGCCTCCGCACGAGCAACCTCGATGGACTTCACCGCGAGTGCGGCTTCGGATTCGGCCGTTCGCAAGGCGAGTTGCAACTCTTCGATACTGGGTTCAAACGGCTCGATCTTCAAGGAATGAAACTCGGCGACTCCGGCATGACACCACAGCGCGAAGCGGCCGGGGTGTCGCGGGACGGGCATCGCGTAGGTCAGCTTCAGCTCACCGTTGAGCCAGATCTTCAGCTCTTGGCCCCGCGCGGTGATTTCCAGCGTGGTGTCCTCGTTGACCTTCACGATCGCCGGAACGATGCCGGCCCCCGGATAAACTTCGGCTCCGTTGCGGCGATGGAAGGCTTGCACGGTCGAGTTACCGGTGCCCAGCGCCGTGTAGACGGCTTGCGCGTCTTTGAGGTCGACCATGTCGAAGAACAGACCGACCGAACCGATCGAGCCTCCCGCGAGCGTGCGATACTTCAACGTGGCTTTGAAGTCCTGTGGATGATTCGTCTGTGTCGTGATCGTGACGAAATGGCCGGGCGTTTTCAGCTTGAGCTTCTGGTCCTCGAAGACCCAATCGCCGCTGAGGATTTTCCAGACGTCTTTGTTGTGCGTCGCGAAGTTCTCGTCGAGGAACGCCATCGACTCTTGGCGAGCGGGGGGCGTCAGCCCCCCGGTGGGTGAGGGACTGCTGGGCTTCGGAACAACCGGGGGGCTGACGCCCCCCGCTCGCCTGTTGGTCAATTGCTGTTTCGCCTTTTCGACGGATGCTTGCTTCTTGACCACATCCGCTTCCGCTTGCGTGATCGCAGCCTTCGCATTGTCGATCAACTCTTGTCGGCGGTCGGCACGAAGATCGGGGTAGAACGCTTCGAGAGGCAACTTGATCGGCTCGATGGGTGGCAACGGCAGATTCAAGACGCTCGGCACGCCGGGCGCGAGCGGCTTGTCGGTCACGGGATTCTTTTCATTGCCGCGATCCAAGAGATACGTCGGCACGGCGAGGTCGGCATCGAAAACAAAATCGTCGCCGTCTTTCAGTTTGTTACCGGGAGGCGCTCCCGCCGGCCACTGACCGGTGATGAAGTCGCGCTTGCCGACGAGCTGATCGGTGCGAACGTTGAGCGGTTCAAAGAACGCTCGCAGACGAAAATACTCTTCTTGAGCCAGCGGGTCATACTTGTGGTCGTGGCAGCGACAGCACTTGAATGTCAGGCCGAGGAACGCGGCAGAAGTGAACTCGACGGTGTCGTGCAGCCAGACGTTGCGATTGAAGACGTAATAGTTGCGGCCGAGGAAGCCAGTGGCTCGGCCGATGTCGCGATCGCCCGGAGCAATCTCATCAGCGGCGAGCATCTCGACAATCAAGCGGTCGTAGCCTTTGTCGGCCGCGAGCGATTCGATGATCCAGTCTCGCCAGCGCCAGATGTGCCGGCGCGAGTTGCGGAGTTCGTTGCCGCCGCGGCTGCCATACCAATCGCTGTACCGCCAGATGTCCATCCAATGCCGCGCCCAGCGCCGCGCGTGCTCCGGCGATTCGAGCAAGCGATCGACGACACGTTCGTAGGCGTCGGGTTCTTTGTCATTCAGGAAATCGTGCAATTCATCAGATGTCGGCGGCAGGCCGATGAGGTCGATGAAGACTCGACGCAGTAAGGTCGCTTTGTCGGCTTCGGGCAGGGGAATGAGGCCGCGTGAAACTTGTTCGGCGCCGATGTAGGCGTCGATCGGATTTGAGATTTGAGATTTGAGATTTGAAATCTCAGAGGGGGTTCGCGGTGGCGGAACTGGTTTCGGCTTTTGAAACGCCCAGTGGTCGCGTGGGTCGGCGACCGGTTCGTCAGCGGGAGCCTTCGCACCGGCGTCGATCCAGCGGCGGAGCAGTTCGATTTGCTCCGGCTTCAGCGGTTCGCCTTCGATAGGCATCTTCGTGCGACCATTCGCACCGAGGATCGCTTCGATCAACACGCTCTTCGTGCTGTCACCGACGATGATGGCTGGGCCGCTGTCGCCCCCTTTCATCGCCAGCTTCGCGGTGTCGAGCCGGAAGTTGCCCTTCTGACGCAAGCCGCCGTGACACGCGACGCACTTGGCGGTGAGCAACGGCTTCACGTCTTTGAGATAATCCACCGGCGCATTCGCCGGTTCGGCGGCGTCAACGTGAAACGCGGCAGCCAGCAGAATGCCACACACGAACCCGACGCGCCAGCGAGCAAGGCCAGCAATTGGTTCCTCGCTTGCGCGTCGGGTTCGTGTGAGTGGGCGCGTCGCTGAGAGGCAGAGGCTTTGGCGCATGAACGAATCTCGGCGGGAAGGGGCGGCGGGATCGTGCTCGATCAACCGCAGCATGTTGCCGCCGTGAGGGCCAGACCTCAAGCGCATTCGTGGCGGATGCTGCCAGCGTCCGAACCGACGCTGGCAACGTCGGCCACGGCGGACATGACCTGATCGAGTTTCTGGCCCGCTCGGCTTGGTTCGTGCCACACGCAGTTGCGGCCGGCCTGCTTGGCTGCGTACAGAGCTTGATCGCCACGTTTGACGAAATCGGCGATGCCTTCTCCCGGCCGCAACTCGACGGCACCCAAACTGGTGGTCACATGCAGTTCGATATCGCCGATGTCGCAGCTTAGAACTTCAATCGCCGCGCGAGCACGTTCGGCGACGCGGAGCGCATCCGCCAGCTTGGTGCGCGGCAGTAGAATCGAGAACTCTTCGCCGCCGTATCGGCAGACGATGTCGGTCGAGCGCGTGGCCAGCTCGAACGCCTCCGCGACGCGCTGCAGCATGATGTCGCCGACTTGATGACCGTGGTAATCGTTGAAGAGCTTGAAGTGATCGATATCCGCCATCAGCAGGCAGAGATCGGTGGGCCGCCGCTCGTGGATCGCGAACAGACGGTGGATCTGCTCGTCAAACGCGCGGCGATTCGAGACACCGGTCAGCGTGTCCGTCCGAGCCTCCGCCATGTACGACTCAAGCTGATGTTGCTTGACGTCCATCCGGACCTGCGCGTCGGTCAGTTCGCCATGCAACTGCGCGTTGGCTTCCACGAGCTGCTTGACCGCTTGCAACACCGCTTTGGGATCGGTCGGCAGAGTCTCAGCCATATTGATATTGATGGCCGTCAAACTCAGCGAGTGCTGATCGACCTTTTCATCGACATTGGAGGCGATGCCTTGGACGTTGAGCATGAACTCGGTCAGTTCTTTGCGATCCAGTTCCTGGCTGAGCTTGTGGTCCTCGCGTTCGGCGGACATTTGCCGGTGATTGAACACCACCGCGGCCATGTAGCCGATCGCGGCACTCAACGCAGCAATGACGAACGCTAAACCGACCATGATCACCGTCTTCCAAGGCAGCCAGAACGAGGGAGTCCAGAGATAGCTCCGCAACCTTAGTTCGCGAATCCGAGCAGTCAAACGGAATTCCCGGTGTCCTCGGAGTTCGACGTCATGCGGCCATTCGTCAGTCATACTGGCGAGCGGGGCGGCGTCAGCCGAGAGTATTCATGGCCTACTCATTGGGGGGAGCAGCGTGCTGCGATGTAACCCGAAGCGTCAGCGAGGGAGTGTGTGCTGACTCCCTCGCTGACGCTTCGGGCTACATCGCGGCCATGAATAATCTGGGGCAGCCCCCGGTGCATTCACCGCAGGACCGGGGGGCTGACGCCGCCCCGCTCGCCTGGCTGCTTGGGAGGCTCAGTCGGCGGCGGGATCGCGAGCCAGAAACGGTGACTCGGCCTGTCGGTACTCCGCCGTCTCCAGCAGATCGAGCACCTGTTCGATGAAGGGGAACTTCATCTCGGCGAGATTTTCTTTCGTGTAGAGCTGCGTGAAGAAGGTCGCGCGGTTGGGCACCAACTCGGCTCCGTGAGCGCCGAGCTTGTCGAGCTGCTGATTGTTCTGCTTCATCAACTCCACAACCGCTTGGCGGCGTTTGACAACTTCCTCATCCACCAGCTTGTTGAGCACGTCGTTCGTCGGCGTCTCTTTGGGTTCCAACGTCCGCTCGATCTCCGGCAAATGAACGAGCAAGTGTCTGAGCAAAAGCATTGCGCGCGGGTCGAGGCTGACGGCGATGTGGTCAAACTCGTGCCGCAGGACTCGACTACTCCAGACATCGGGCGACTTGAACGTGCTCGGCAGACGAATGAGATGCGTCAACTCAATCTTCGGCTCCAGCTTGGTGATGTCGAGCGTCACGTTCCAACGTCCGTTCTGGCGTGTCTTCTTCAGGTCGTACTTGAACGAAGACCGAATCTGAACGTGGAAGTCCGCCCAACCGCGCGATGCTCGAACGAACTCCGGATCGGAGTCGTAAACGACCTCGACCTTGCCGCGGTCAATCAGCCGCAGTAACTCTGGAGTTATTCCGTCACGCGGGATCGGCTGGTGAGTCTCCGATTTGGAAAGAGCGTTTGTTGTTGTCGGCTTTGTCTGTGCGGGCAATTGAGAAACGCACAGCAGCCACACCGCGGCCGACAGCGCACACCAACGAACAGGGCAGGGGAGCGGCAGCCAGTTCGACACAGCTCATCCCATTAAACCGGGGTCGGGTGTTCGGTTTTTCGAAATTGGCGGGCATCAAACGTGGTGAGCGAATCACGCATCGTTCCCGCCAATTTCGAAAAACCGAACACCCGACCCCTCGCTCGCGAAAACTTGACTCAACAACAACGACTTTCACTATCAAAGAAGTCTATGGCTGGTTCAATCGAGCAACAATCGGACAATTCATTTGGCGAGCATCATGCGTGCAACTCGCTCCAAGCGAGAATCCGGTTCGTCGGGAGCGAGATCGGTCAGGCAGGTTGGCAACCAAGTGGGCTTCGAGACTTTGTTGTCGGGCAGTGAAGTGAGCTTCGGAAGTTTGATCTCCGAGGCTGTATCACCGAATGCGTCGGCCTCGGCGAGGCGAAGATAAAGACGCTTGTTGGTGATGAGTTTGGAAATCTCGCCGGCGAATTCGGCGCTGAGACCGAGCCACAAAATGAGATTCGGATCGGCTCGCAGCGCGAGACCTTGTTCGCCGTTCGTCGACGTGAATTCCGCGAAGGCGGATTGAAGTTGTGGGATCGTCGTGCCGTCGTGCGCGCGGACGTATTCCAGCAAGGCTTGAGGAAGGTCGCCGCTCTGCGCGAGCGTCTTCCATTGCTCGACCACGTCTTCCTCTTCGAGATCGGTCGGATCGAATGAGAATGGTTTGTCCTCGAAAGCTTGTTCGTCATTGGCGGCGTCGGCGGCCTTCTGGCGTTGCTCGGCTTCGAGCATTTGCAGCACGCGGCTATCGGGTGTCGCCGGGCGGCAGCGGCCCTTCGCCCATTCGCGAAGCTGGAAGATCTTTTCTTCCATCGTGACCGACAGCGGTACCGTTTCCTCGCGAGCCTTCTCCATCGAGGCTTGCGTGATGCCGTCGGTGCTGCCGTAAGTTTCCACCATCGCGGCCAGCACGACCTGCTCCAACTCGGCACCGCTGTAGCCTTCGCTCCGTTCGGCGAGCTTCGCGATGTCGAACGTTTCCGGCGTGAAGCGACGCTTGCGGAGATGGATCTCCAAAATCTGTTTGCGTTCGTGATAGTTCGGCAGATCGACGAAGAAGAGTTCGTCGAAGCGTCCGCGTCGCAGCATTTCAGGCGGCAGACCGGTGACGCTGTTGGCCGTCGCGACGACGAACACGGGGGCCGGGTTCTCCTGCATCCAGGTCAGGAAGCGGCCCATGATGCGGACCATCGTTGAGTCCGACCCCGCCTCGCCGTTCGCACCGGCGAAACCTTTTTCGATTTCGTCCAGCCACAACACGGCGGGAGCAATCATCTCCATCAAGGCCAGCACGTCGCGCATGTTTTTCTCGGACTGCCCTTTGTCTCCGCTGAGCAACGTCGCGACATCCAATCGCACGAGCGGAAACGCCAGCAGTCGCGCGATCGCTCGCGCCGTGAGGCTCTTGCCGCAACCTTGCACGCCCAACAGCAACACGCCCTTCGGTGCCGGGATGCCTTGCTTCCGAGCGGTCTCGCTGAACGCCAACGAGCGCTTCGAGACCCAATCCTTCAAGGCGTCGAGTCCGCCGATGTCTTTGACCCCCTCGGTCAGCTCTTGGAATTCGAGCATCTCCGAGCCTTGGATCATCACTTTCTTCTCACCGATGAGCTGCGCGTAAACCTCTTCGTCGATCTCACAGCGGCCGAGGAACGCGCGCTGGAACGACTTCCGCGCCTGAGCCGACGTCAGTCCCAGCATCGTGCGGACGAGCCGCTCTTCCTGTTCCGTCGTGACCGTCAGCGGGGCAGGGCGGTTCGCGCTCTCCGACGCCAGCACCAATTTCAACTCGGTGTGCAATTCGTCGAGACCCGGCAGCGGCAAGTCAAACTTCAACGCATCCCGGAGCAGTTCGATGGGGATGTCGGTATCCGGTCCCATGAAGAGCAACGTCTTGCTTTGCTCGATCAACACCGGCGCGAGATCACGCAGTTGCCGGACGATCTGCGGATCGGACAAGTACGGCCGAAAATCTTTGACCAAGAAGAGCTGCCCGTTCGGGAAGTCAGGCACTTGCGCCAAGAACTTCGCCGCAATCGCTAAGGGGTCGGGAGTCTGTTTCAGGCCGCCGTCATCGTTGGAAGCGCTCGAAGCTTCGAGTGTCGCGGCCTGAAACAGACTCCCGACCCCTTCGGCCCCGCGAGTCACCGTCCAGGTCACCAACCCGCGGTTCATTTCGGTCGCCAGCGCTGCCAGCTCCGCCTCCCAACGTTCTTCCTCCCACGTCGAGAGAAACATCATCGAGAAGTGCGACAGGATGCGCGACTTGAGTTGAGCAAGCGTGTCTGAAGTAGCCATTGCGAGCGACGGTCATCAAGTTAGGTTTCAGGGAGCGTCCATTGAGGCGACGCCGATTCTCCTACGAGTGCCATGAAACAGACTCACGCCAGCCTCCGCAAGCGACTGACAAATCGCCGCGGATCGTGCTCATGTCACGATACAGAATTGATTGATCGCCAGGAGCTGGTTCGACACAAGACCGCATTCCCTTCAACCGATCCTCGCTGGTCCGAAAACTCCGCTTGGTTCGACCGGAGAAGTTGAAGTACATTCCTCGCGTGCATGACGTGTGCTCTCAATGCTGCAAAGGGTTGCAAGGATGCTCCCAAATCGCCGGCGACGGATTCTGCTCTCTGGTCAAATTACTTTAGGACAGTTGCTGCTCGCCTTTTTTTTGCAGAGCACATTGTCCAGCGAATCTCGCGGTGACGAGCCGAGCGAACAAAAACGCGAATTCACCATCCTTGTGGACGACAAATCCTGCGGTCGATATGCGCTGACCATTCGTCGCGAGGCGGACGAATCGGAAGTGATCCGCCGCGAAGCAGACTTGCGGGTCAGGATTTTGGGACTGACGGTCTATCGGTACTCGTCTCGCAATTCAGAAACATGGAAGCGCGGCCGCTTGCATTCGCTGGAGAACACCGCCGACTACAACGGCGAACGATTCACGGTCAGCGCAGAAACCGAAAGCGGACAGCTTCGCGTACGTGTCAACGGCCGAGAACAAAAGGCGAACCCAGACGTCTGGACGACCTCGTACTGGAAGCTGCCGGAACCGCAACGCCGCTTACAACCGCTGGGGTTGCTCGAATGCGATAAAGGCCAAGACCTCAAGGCCAAATTGCACCTCGTGGGCGACGAAACAATCACGATCGCGGAACGCGAAGAAAAATGCACTCGCTATCAGATCACTGGCGGTGTCGCGGGCGACCTGTGGTACGACGCCCAGGATCGACTCGTACGGCAAGAGATGATCGAGTCAGGACACAGCACCAAGTTTCATCTCAACAGTATTAGCGAGTAGCTGGCTCGACGGCGATCGGTGAAGGGCAGGGAGAGCGGTTCGCAGGCTACTTGGTCTTGATCTGCTTCATCACGGCTTCGTCGAGCGGACGCAGTCCCTCGTCTGGTTTGATGGCGTAGAAGCCGACGTTGTAGTGAGCGATCTTGCCATCCGAGTCGATGACGACCCACAGCGGGAGTTTTGCGCCGAGCTTGCGCGGGTCACCGAACTTGGCGACGAGCGTGCCGTCGTCGGTCGCGATCGGGTAGCCGAGATTCATGAACTCGCGCAGCTTACGGACTGAGCGCAATGCGCCGGTCGTCTTCGCGGGATCGGCGAACGATTCGTTGACGGCGACGCCGACGACTTCGACGCCATATCGCTTGCGCTTGTTTGACAAGAAGTCGAGATAGCCGACTTGGCCATAAGGCTCGACGAGCGGGTCGCTGTCGTAGTCCCAGAAGTGCAGCACGACGATCTTGCCGGCGAGGTCTTTCGAGTTGATCGTTTTCTTTTCAATCGTCGTCAACTCGAAGGCCGGAGCCGGCTGGCCGACAAACTTTTTCGAGACGCTGGCGACGTCGTCCGCGCGCTGAGTTTGCGACTTCACGTCGCGGCTGATGACGGCGGCCAGCGGGGACAGCGGCGTGTCCTCGGCAGCGGTTTGCAATTGGTCGATGACCTTCTTGGCGGCGGCGGTTTGAGCTTCGCTGAGTTCGGGTTTCGTTTCGCCATCGGGACGATTCATCTGCGTCTTAAGGTCGCCCAGAATTTGAAAGGGCTTTTGCAGCTTGGCCAGGGCAGGGGCGTCGAGCGACTTGGCCGATTCCAACTCAAACTTCAATTGGAATTCGTCGCCGCGGCCCATGAAGACTTGTTGCTCGGCCGCAACCAGCAGCAGGTGGTCCTGCTTGGAAACCCACAGTTTTTGCTTGCGTCCGTTGTTGGTCGAGACGCGAATCAGGTGACAATCGCGATCCTTGATCTTCTTAGCGCCTTCGGCCACCTCGTACGAGAACGAACCTGCTTCCCAAGTGTCTTCGCCATCATCCGTGTCGAGCACCTTGAGCTTGTCGGCATACTCGAAGAACGGCTGCCGCAGCGGGATCGGATAGAGATGCCCTTCGTGCTCGGCGAGCAGTCGGATCGCCGCGTCTTGCGCCGCCTTCAACTTGTCGTTGAGTTCAACGGTTCCAAACCGTTCCGGCCACGCCCAAGTTCCGCCGCCGCGCTCGTCGGTGAGATACGTCAGCTTCGTCCCCTCCGCCTGTCGTGAGGCGACCGCCAAGACCGTGAATTTCTTCAGCGGTTGCTCGACCGAACCGCGAGTGACTCGCGACAGCGTTCCGCTGTATCGCAGTTCCAAACCTGGTGCATTGCCGAGCGGATCGGCTCCCGAAGACAACAACGCGGTGACGAGCAAGACTTGGCTGATGGCAAGCACAGCGAACTCCTGAGTTCGTAGCACAGGCGGCTCGCCTGTGATGTCGAGAAGGCCCAGCAGGCGAACGGCCTGCCCGATTTATTTGGGGGCGGATTGTTGCGGTTGACCACACGAGCCACAAGCTGCCAGCTTGCGGCTATGGAAGGGGCAACCATACCTTGTCCACCACTGGGCTGAGGGCCGTCGCCGATCACCCGACCCGTGCTGACCAGACTGGAGATGCTCATCGTGGCCGACAAAGAAAAAACACCCGCCGCCGAAGACAACAAGATCGACCACTATGTCAAAATGGGGACGATCGCGATGGGCAAGCACGCGATGGTCTTAGAGGTCCAGGAAGAGAACACCACCAACCGCTTCGCCATGAAACTGCTGCTGCCCGAAGCGATGCTGGACCCCGAACAGGTCCAGATTTTGAAATATGAAGGCAAAGTTGCTCAATCGTTGGACCACCCAAACATCATCAAGTGGGTCGCGACGGTGCATCGCAAGACCAACGTCTATCTGATCCTGGAACTCTTCAAAGCGCTCAACATCAAATCCTATCTGTTGAACGACATGGTTGGCCTGCAATCACGGATGCGGAAGATGATCGACTGCACCAGCCAAGCGCTGCTCCACATGCACGAGAAGGGTTGGGTGCATCTCGACGTCAAGCCAGACAACATCTTGATGAACCGTTCGTCCGAGGTACGACTCATCGACTTCTCGCTGTCCGAAAGAATCAAAGGCGCGTTGGGAAAGATGTTCGGAGGCAAGAAGGAAATCGGCGGCACGCTGAGCTACATCGCCCCGGAAACCATCAAGAAAGAGGCGTCGTCGCCACAGACTGACATCTACAGCTTTGGGATCACGATTTACGAATGCCTCACTGGCACGTTTCCGTTTAAGGGGAGCACTCCCAGAAACCTGCTGATGAAGCACCTCACCGAAGCACCGCCACCGCCTTCGGATTTCAACAAAAACGTCACGCCCGAAATGGATCGCATGGTGCTGCGGATGATCGCGAAGAAGCCCGGCAACCGGCAGAAGAACATGCAGGAGGTCATGTCCGAGTTCCGCAACGTGCAGCCCTTCAAAGAAGACCCCGAAAAGCTCCGCGACCTGAAACTTGCCGAAGCCAAAGCCAACGAAGGCGTACAGACCCTCGGCAAACGTCTCGATAGCCGCACCGATCACACACGATCCGAGAAAGCCAAGGTCGATCCGGAATTTGCCAAGACACTCCCGGCCGCCAACGCGCCGCCACAACCGAAGGCCGCCACACCAGAGCCGCCGAAACCTGCCGCGGCGAAGCCGCAACCCGTCGCGGCCCCGCGACCGGCTCAACCGCCGATGCCCATGCCCATGCCCATGCCACAAATGATGCCGCAGATGATGCCCGGCTTCGCGCCCCAGATGCCCTTCGGTCAGATGCCCATGATGCCGGGTCAATACGCGCCGATGCCGGGCTATCCCGGAATGCCTCAGCAAATGCCAGGCTATGGGGCAGGGGGGCCAATGCCCGGAATGTCTCCCATGCAAATGCCAATGCAGCCCGCCGCCATGATGCCGCAACCAGGAATGCCAATGCCGGCCATGCCTGGAACCCCACCGCAGATGCCGGCAACCATGAATCAACCGACCCAGCCTCAGCCTGTTCCTGTGCCTGCTCCACCAGCGGCACCAGTTGCGGCACGCCCTTCGGCCGGATCAGTCGTGAGACCAGGCCAAAGACCCGCGCCGCCACCCACGGCCAAAGACGTCGATGACTTGCCCACGATGGATGAGCTCCCGGACGTGATGTGAGTCGTCTTGCAAAACCGATCTGACTTTGCGACCGTCCCGCCACCTTTCGCGACCATCATCTCTGAGGCACATCATGTCTGCGGCTATCGCGACCAACTCTGGCGACGACGATCAAATACCGGAAGGCGATGACCTCCTCCCGATGGAGGCTTACCGCCCCGCGAACCCCAATCGCATTCCGTTGCCGTTCGAGAAGCCGATCATCGAATTGGAGCAGCAACTCGCGAAGCTCGAAGCTCAGCCGAACCCGTCGCCAAATATCAAAGAGACGGTTCGCAATCTGCGGCTCGAAATCGCCCGGCTGACGCGCGACACCTTTGACCATTTGACTCCGGATCAAATCGTGAAGGTTGCCCGCGACTCTGGCCGGCCGCAGACGCTCGACTACCTGGAATTGGTCTTCGACGAGTTCATCGAACTCCACGGCGACCACGCCTACCGCGACGACCGAGCCATCCTCACCGGCTTCGCGAAACTCGACGATCAGAAGGTCATGTTCATCGGCCAGCAGAAAGGTCGGAACCTCAAGGAACGGACCGAACACAATTACGGCATGGCGCACCCAGAGGGCTATCGCAAGGCGCTCCAAAAGATGCAGCTCGCCGCCAAGTACAAGCTGCCGGTCGTCTGCTTCATCGACACCGGCGGAGCCTACCCCGGCGTCGGAGCCGAAGAGCGTGGCCAGTCCTACGCCATCGCCTACAACCTCCGTGAGATGTCGCGCATCAACACCCCAATTGTCTGCACGGTGATCGGGGAGGGGGGGTCCGGCGGAGCGCTCGGCATCGCCATTGGCGACCACATCTCGGTGTTGCAGTTCGCGTATTACTCAGTCATCAGTCCCGAAGGTTGCGCCGGCATCCTCTGGAAACATGCCAAGCACGCCGATCAAGCCGCCCGCGCCTTGAAGTTCACGTCCAAGGATCTGCTGGGCCTCGGCGTGATCGACGAGATCGTTCCCGAACCGCTCGGCGGAGCACACCGCGATCACCGCCGCATGGCCACGACGCTGAAGATGTCGCTGACCGCCGCGCTGCGAAAGCTCGAAATGGTTCCGCGCGGCCAACTCGTCCAACGCCGCTACGAAAAATTCCGCCGCATGGGCCAATTCGAAGAATCGGCCGTGTGAGCGATCGTCCGGAAAGGGGTCGGGAGTCTTTTTCCTGCCGCACAATACTTTTCAAACAACCGGAACACTTTCGACTGCGGCAGGAAAAAGACTCCCGACCCCGTCGCCTCCGAGTTCTCACATGTCCGACAAGCCGCTCGCGCCCGCGACCCTCGCTGCTCAAGGACTCGGCTTCATTGAGCCGGTCACGAAAGCCGTCGTGCAGCCGATTCATGTCTCGACGACGTTCGAGCGTGATGCCGACAACCAGTACAGCGCCGGCCGGTGTTACTCGCGAGCGGACAATCCGACGTTCGATCAAGTCGAGGCCACGCTCGCCGCGTTAGAGCAGGGGACTGACGCTCTGGTTTTCTCGTCCGGCATGGCCGCCGCGACCGCCTGCTTCCTGGCCCTCGATCCCGGCGATCATGTCATTGCTCCGACGGTTATGTACTGGGCGCTCCGCAACTGGCTGACCACATTCGCGCGGCGTTGGGGACTGGAGGTGTCGTTAGTCGATACGACCAAGCTCGACGAGCTTCACGCCGCGATCCAGCCGGGGAAGACGAAACTGGTTTGGTTGGAGACCCCCTCGAACCCGCTCTGGCATGTGACCGACATCGCCGCCGCCGCCGAGATCGCACATCAAGCCGGAGCCAAGTTGGCCGTCGATTCGACCGTGGCCGCGACGATCTTCACTCAGCCACTAACGCTGGGAGCCGACCTCGTCATGCACGCGGCGACGAAATATCTCAACGGCCATTCGGACCTCGTCGCCGGTGCACTCATCGCCGGCCCGACGCTCTGCGCGGCAGGACACCTGTTGTCCGTAGACCGGACGCCTACGTCCGGTCAGCCCGCCGCTTGTCCGGACGTAGGCGTCCGGCCTACGGACTTGTTCGCCCGCCTCGCCGCCGAACCCGACAGCTACTGGAAACGCATCCGCACGATCCGTTCTCAGTTGGGCGGAGTGCTGGGTTCGTTCGAAGCCTGGCTGTTGATGCGCGGTCTGCGAACTCTGTACCCGCGAGTTCGCTGGGCCGCCGCGTCCGCTCAACGTTTGGCCGAGCGGCTTGCCGAGCATCCCGCCATCGCCGAAGTCCTTTATCCCGGCCTGCCAAGTTTCGCCGGCCACGCAGTCGCTCGACGTCAAATGATTGGCGGCTTCGGAGCGATGCTTTCGATCCGCGTCAAAGGCGGAGAACTCGCCGCCATCGCCACCGCCGCCAAGATTCAACTTTGGAAGCGTGCCACGTCGCTGGGCGGCGTTGAAAGCCTGCTCGAACATCGAGCCAGCATCGAAGGCCCCGGCTCGCCATGCCCCTCCGATTTGCTCCGCTTGTCGGTTGGGATCGAAGACGCGGGCGATCTCTTTGACGATCTCGATCAAGCATTGCGTGCTGCGACGAAGTAGCCGCGCATCGGCCTTCAGTCCAAGTCCAAACTTCACGTGGCTTCGATTCTCGCCGTAGCCGCAACGTCCGATAATGTCTGTTATGTTGAAATCCGACTGCAAGAAACGCCGGGAAATCGAGGGTTTCCATTGCCCGGCCGAAAGCCGTTTGCCGAGAGCCGATAGCCGTTATCTCACCCTCTGCCCCGCACCCGAAACCATTTTCAAAACTGCTTGTGGCTGTCGATCAACAAAGTCACCGGCCCGTCGTTGACCAACTCCACATCCATGTGAGTTTGAAATCGGCCGGTCTGAACTTCGATCCCTTGGCCGCGAATTTCGGCGCAGAAAGCTCGGTACAACTCGTCGGCCAACTCT
The DNA here is from genome assembly GCA_945893045.1 of Planctomyces sp. SH-PL62. Taxonomy (GTDB): domain Bacteria; phylum Planctomycetota; class Planctomycetia; order Planctomycetales; family Planctomycetaceae; genus SXKJ01. Next base: position 29,925 of record CAMDEA010000024.1, on the reverse strand, counting down.
GGTCGAGCCGCCTGGATGAAACTCGGCCGCCGACCTTTGCGGCAGTCGCCCAGCAGAGTGAATTGGCTGACGACTAACATCGCACCGCCGACCTCGGCTAAGCCCAGATTCATTTTGCCATCGGCATCCTCGAAGACTCGCAGGCCGGCAACCTTTTGAGCCATGTAGACAGTCTCGTCTTGGCCGTCGCCATCTTCGACTCCGAGCAACACCAAGAAGCCGCGACCGATCTGGCCGACGACTTCACCAGCCACGGTCGCCGACGCACGGGAGACTCGTTGCACGACTGCGCGCATTTGTGATCCTTTGGAGTGCGTTGGCCTGAGCCAACGCTTTTCAAAACGGCCTATCGATGAATCCGCCATCGTTCTGGTGCAGCGCCATGCTGTTTGAAAAGTGTCGGCTCAAGCCGACGCACTCCAAAGTCACCACCGCCCTCGCGTGCGTTCTTTCGACGGCAAGACTTCCAGGCAAGTCGTCCACCAGCCGGTGAGGATCGTCTCGATGAACTCGTCCGGCAAGCGTTCGTCCTGCATCTCACGAGCGAGTTGTTCGTGATCGTACGCCAGCGGCACGAACTCCACTTCCCAGGGGAGGGGAGACCGCCCTCCCCTCACATCGTTGCCAGTTCGCAGCAATGTGTACCAGACGTTCGTCGTGCCATCGTTCTCCGGCCGGCCGAGCACGCCGACGTTGATGAACGCGAAGGGGTCGGGAGTCTTTTTCAGGCCGCCGTCGTTTAACTTCACTTGGTGAATCGGTGATGGCGGCCTGAAAAAGACTCCCGACCCCGTATCGCTCGATCGCGTCCAGTGCAGCCCCGTGTGAGTTCCCAAGATCACATCACACTCGAAGTCGTCGCACAGCCTCGCGAGGAACTGCGTGTTCGTTGTCGACTCCCACAGGAACTCGTTCGTGCGCCGCGGGCTGCCGTGGCAGAGCAACAATCGCAAGCCGTTAATCTCCAGTCGCTGCTGGGCCGGCAGCGACCGCATCCACGCACGATGGTCGTCGCTGGTGTGAGCCAGCGTGTAGTCGTAGCTGAGTTGTGCGAAATGGTTGTCGCGCGGATCGGTGTAGCCGCAATGGCAGTCGTTCAAGCCGTGGCCGATGCTGTGGTCGTAGTTGCCTTGCACGACCGAGATGTTGTTCTCGCGAATCAGTTCGCATGTTCGATCCGGATGCGGCCCGAACGCGCCGAGATCGCCGAGACACCACATCGCATCCACGCCCCTGCTCCGCGCATCGGCGATCGCAGTCGCCAACGCGAGATGGTTGTTGTAGATGCCTCCAAAGAATGCGAGTCGCATGAGTGATTGCTCGTCATCGTCGATCGGACGCCTACGTCCGATCGATTGTCCGGACGTGGGCGTCCGGACTACGGGAAGAAGGATTCGTGCAGATGGCTCCGTATTGATAACACGTCGCACACGCTCCGTGAGTCACCGCGAAGCCGCGAGTCGCATCGTGAAGCGTGTGCCCCAAGATCGCGTCCGGCGAGTCGATCAAAATCGGACAGACGGCGATGCCTCGATCCGTAATGACGCGGCTGTGTTGGCAGACGAGTTGCGTCGTGTCGTAGCCGACGAGCATTTCCGCCGTCACTCGATCCGACGCCGAATAGCCGCAAGTCCGCTTCGCTTCCGCTCCGAGCAGCAATCGTGGAAGAACTTTCAAACGCGGCCGGTCGTAGCCGTGTAAATGCAGCACCGCGCGAAAGCGACCGAGGATTTCGGCGTCCTGCGATTCGTCCCATACTCGAGCCATCGTGATGATCGGCAGGAACCCGAATTGCACGAGCAGTTCGACACCGTGCAGCGCTCGCTCAAACGTGCGTGGGCCGCGGATCGGATCGTTCAACTCCGGCGTCGGGCCGTCGATCGAGACGCGGAACTCCAACGAATAGAGACTCCCCTGCTCTGCCGCCCGCAGCCGATCCAACCATTCCGGTTTGAGCACCGTGCCGTTCGTGAGCACCGTAGCCGGTCCGAAGTCGAGCGTGCGTTCGAGGATCGCCACCAATTCGGGATTCAGGAACGGCTCGCCGCCGGTGAAATAGAACTCTTTGACGCCCCACTCGACCGCTTCCAGCAACCGCCGCTCGACTTCTGCAAACGACAGGAACCCAAACGAGTCGTTGTGCGGGCTGCATGAGATGAAGCAGTGCGAGCAGGTCAGATTGCAGCGCGTGCCGGCGACTTGAAACCACAACTCGTCCAGCGAACCAAGTTCGATGATCGGCAACCGTTGCTCCGTCACGTTCATGATCGGCCGCCCTTCAGCATCTCAAAGACTTCGCGAATCTGCTGATGACCGACGCGCAACAGGAAGTTGGAATTCCGGCCGTAGCTCTTCGATCCCAGAATGAAAAAGTTCGGCTCCGGGTTCTTGAGCACATCGGCTCCGTGACTGGCTTGAGCCAAGCAATCGGGCGACGTCTCCCCCAACAACTTCGCCGCCAATTTCATCGGGCCTTGAGTCGCGTAGCATTCGTGGACGTGCAGCTCTTCGTAAATCGAGCGATCGGGACGATAGCCGACGTTGGCGATGATGCGATCGACGCTCAGTCGTGAAGGTCGGTGGCTCCCCGGGTTCACGGACCGTGACCAGTCGAGTTCGACGTCGAAGCCGTTGAAGTCGCGGCCGGTCTGAATGGGGGAGAGACTCTTGATCGCAACGTCGGCAAACCACACGACCGGATGATGCTGGGCCTCCGGCGAGGCTACTCGTGAGACCTGGCCGCGACTCGCCAAGTCGTTGGCCTTCGCGGCCAGTCGATCTCGTTCCGAGAGCGAGTCATTCGGAATGCGTGGCAGTGGGCCATCGGACTCGCGGGGAGACGGTTGCGATTTGGCGAACCAGAGAACTTTGGTCCGCGGATCGAGCTTCGCCAACTCCGCGAGTTTCACGACCGAGGTCACGGCCGAAAAACCCGATCCGATCACCAATGTCGTGCGATTGCCAAACTCCTCCCGTCGAATCACCGGCAACCGGTAGTTCGTCTCGGCCAGCCAGTGTCGTTCGCCGAGGCACGGCATTCCGCCGTCGCCGATCCATTGGTGATGTGGGTACGTTCCCGAACAGTCCAGCACCACATCGGCCAGTTCCACTCGTTCATCGACTCGCTCCTCCACGACTTCGTGCCGCGCTCGGACCTGTCGAACCGAGTCTGTCGATGTTGGCAGTTCGTCTGCGTCAATTGCGTCGTCGATGACTGAGTGTGTGGTTGATGAGTGCTCCACCAACAATTGAAACGGTTGTAAGCCGCGAGTGGATGAGCCAACTCCCGCCGTCTTGGAAAAGTGACGCCGGCTGATCGACAGCACCTGCGTCTGCTCGTGAATTCTCCCCGCCAGCTCCGGCAGGCGGCTGAGTGGAACCAGATAGCGTTCCGCGAACTCGCGGCCGGTGAGCAGTTCGTCGTCGCGCGGCAGCGCGTCGTCACCGAGAGCCTTCGTGAGTGCCCCCCTGCCCCACTCGGATGAGTTCATGCCGAACGGACTGAAGAGCCGGACGTGGCCCCAATCGAGAATGTTCTCGGCGACGCGGCCTTTCTCGAAAACTTGCAGGTCATGGCCGAGTTGCCTCGCAAGCAACGCGGCTTCGAGTCCAATCGGGCCGGCTCCGATGATGGCGATGCGAGTCATAGCTGTAGGTCAGCCTTTCCAGGCTGACTGAATCGCCTGCGAGGTTTTTCGTCGTGGATTGATTGGCACTCTTCGGGAACTTGCTGAGCGTTTTGGTCAGGCTGGAAAGCCTGACCTACGTCATGTGGTCCCGATACTCCTTGGCATACGCTTCGTCGTCGCGCAGCGAGCGTTTCATTTCGGCCAGCTTGCCACGAATGCGATCGACCGTGTCGAACACCGGCTTCGAGACTCGGCGGACGATTTGCTGCGGGCTGAGTTCTTCCAACTCCTTGAGCGTGTTGACTCGCAAGAACTCAAAGATCTGCCGAGCGTGATAGTCGTCCTTGAAGAGCATGTAGAGTTTTTCTTCTTGCGTGACCAGCGGCCGGCCGAGCGACACCTCCGGCTCCTTCACCGCCTTGCGTGCGACCGGCTTCTTGGTTGTGGGTGATTTCTTGGAAGCAGCTTTGCCCGTGCTCTTCTTCTTGACGGGCTTCGCGGCGATCGCTGACTTCGTTCTCTTGGCAGATGCCTTCTTCTTGGCCATGAGTGATCCCTTCAAATTCAGAATGATCCGATTCGCCTTCATGATTCTGCTTCCCATGATTTTGCCAAAAGGGATCTGCAAAATCATGGGTCACAAAATCATGAAGGCTGGCCCCGCAACTCAGCGCGACTCCGAAATCAGATACCGCTTCACGAACTCCTCGTTCAGCGTCACGCCGAGACCGGGGCGGTCGGGGACTCGAATGAAACCGTCTTTGTCGGCTTGGACTCGTTCGAGCGTCAGGTCGTTGCGCATCGGGACGTCTTCGACACAATCTTCAAAGATGAATGCGTCGCGGCAGGTGCTCAGCCAATGCAGGCTGGCGGCGACGGTCAGCGGGCTGGTGTAGCAGTGATTGCAGAGACGGGCTCCGATTTCTTCGACGCGCTGGCGTATGTAGCTGGCGTCGGTGAAGCCGTTGCGTGAGAGATCGACTTGATACACGTCGAGCGCGTGCTGGTCGATGAGCGGGCGGAACGATTCGCGGCCGCACTCCCCTTCCCCGGCGGCGATCGGGACTGGCGAGCGGTCGCGTAGCCAGCGGTAGCCTTCGACGTCCGCCTGACGCAGCGGTTCTTCGAGCCACTCGATGTTGTAGTCGGCGAACTTGTGAGCACGCCGCAATGCGGTGCGAGCATCCCACACGCAACCGGCGTCGATCAGCAACGTCGCGCTGTTGCCGAGTCCTTTACGAGCACCGCGCACGAGGTCGATATCGACCGCTTCAGAAGTCCCCATCGGCTCCCAACCGAATTTCACCGCGCCGTAGCCCGCTTCGATCCAGCGGCGGCCGATGTCAGCGGTGGCTTCGCCGTCGCGGCCGAACAGGATCGAAGCATACGCCGGAATCTCTTTGTGAAATGCTCCGCCGAGTAACCGATGGATCGGCTGGCCGAACGCCTTGCCTTTCAAGTCCCAGAGTGCCATGTCCACGGCCGCCATCGCCGAGACTGTGACGCTCGTGCGGCCGAAATACATCGTCTTGCGGTTCATCTTCTGCCACAGCCGCTCGGTTTCGAGCGGATTCTCGCCGATCAAGATGTGGCGGAGTCCGCACGCGATGTTGTGGCTGAACGGCGCGTCGATGATCGCCTTTACGACCTCCGGCGACGAATCGGCTTCGCCAATCCCTTCGAGTCCATCATCGGTGCGAACCCGCACGAGCACGACGTCTTGGCAACTGGCGGTCTTCGCCACGACCGATTCACAACGCAGAACTTGGCAGACAATTTCTTTGATCTTCATGTGGTTCCTTTAGAGTTACCCATCCATCACGACGCCGAGCGCCGTCTTCTTGTTTCCGGCTTCACGCACTTTGCCGGCGATCCGATTCAAAACCTGCTGAGCTCGCCGTTCGCCGTTGGAGACCGCTCCGAGATACGTCGAGTTCATCTTGCTTTGCAGAGTCATGACCATCTTGCGATGCGCCTCGAACTGACCGACCGCAGACTCCATTCCGTTAAACGGCACGCGCGGCACGACGAATGAGTGATAAGTGTGTTCGAGACCGCGTCGATAGCCGGCAGAACTGGGATCGCCGATGTCGAACTCTTTGACGCAGGCCCGCAGCCGATTTTCGCCGTCTCGCAGAAAGCGCCGGGCGTCCTGCCAATCCTGTTTGTCCTCGCGGCTGGAATACAGTCGCTCGTCGGGGTTCAAGTCACGATTCAAAACCTTCATGCGGGCCGACAGATCGACGAGCATCTTGCGCAAGCGATCCAAGTCCCGTTCGAGGTCGATCACCGCCGTCCATTCGATGTCGATACGTTCGAAGATCTCCGACTGATTTCCCGTGAGCGGTGCCGCGGCGGCATTCATCGGAGTGGCCGCCATTGGCGGCATGAAATTTACTGGCGGCATCATCATCACGGGCACATTGATGATGACGATGATCTCTGGGTTCAGTCCCGGCCCCGGTGCGGGAAGGGGCTGATCGAAGAGCGGATTGGTTCCGTTCATCCCCGGATAAGCCATGCCGGCAAAATGCCACATCGCGACGCAACTCGGATCGACTCCGGCCGTTTGCAAAAGTCTGCGAAGCGTGAGTTGTGGAAGATGTGGCGACGATCGCCAAGTCTCTTCGGGAATCCCCAGAGCCAACCCCTGCGGAACCGTGGGGGGCTTGAACCAGACCCAAGCCGGATGCTGCGGATCATCTGCCCACAACAACGGCTCCCACGCTTGTGAAGGCAACCGCGCCGCAAAGCTCGCGGCCGGATCGGCGATGGGATTGTTCGGGAGTTGAGGTTGGCTCATGGCATCGTTCCAGATGTCGCCCGTTGTACGCGGTTCTCAACGTAGCCGTCATCGCTCCGCGTGACGAGCCGAAACGGCAATCGACGTCGTTTGGAAATTCGGCTCGTCACGTGGAGCGATGACGGCTACGAAGAATTCTAGCGGCGCTGCACGTTGAGTCGCAGCCCTCCTTGGGGGTGTAATGATAACTGCCATTCCGGTGTTGGCTCCCCCTGACCTGTTGCCGGTTGCAGCCGAAACTGTTGCAAGAGGGTCGTGAGAACCAGCGTTCCCTCCAGCATGGCAAGGCTGCGGCCGACGCAGGCTCGCGGGCCGGCACCGAACGGGAACCACGCACAGGCCGGGCGATCATGCTCGCACTCCGGAGTGAATCGCTGCGGATCGAACTGCTCCGGTTCGGGAAACCAGCGCGGGTCGCGCTGAGTCAGATACGGGTTCAGAAAGACTTGGCTCTTCGGCCGCAGGTGGAAGCCGGCGATCTGCACCGAATCGGCCACTTCGCGTGAGAGAAAATAGACGGGCGGATAAAGCCGCAGCGACTCTTTGAACGCTCGCTCGACAGGCGCGAGTCGCGGGAGATCAGCGAACTCAGAAATTCGCGCTCCAAGAACCGAGCGAACCTCGTTCGCGATTCGTTCTTGGTCGTCAGCATGAGTCGCCAGCAGCCAGCCGGACCAGGTGAGCGCAGCCGCACTCGTCTCGTGGCCGGCGAGCAGCAGCGTCACCATTTCGTCGCGGAGTTGTCGATCACTCATGCCCCGTCCGTTGCCGTCCGCATCGACCGCGTTGAGCAACTGGCTCAGTAAATCCGCCCCGCGTGTGAGTGAGACGCGTCGCTCGCGGATGATTCGCCGCACCAGTGAATCCACGAATTTGAGAGCCGCACGGACTCGCGGTTGACCGAACAGCGGCAGCCATGTCGGCCACGGCATGACGCGATTCATCTCGCGCATCGACCAGTGCTGGATCACGTCCACCGCTTCGCCGAGTGGCTCGACCGCGTCGTCAACGCTGGTCGAGAACAGCGTTCGTGCAACGATTCGCAGCGTGAGTCGCCGCATCTCGGCGGCGAAGTCGATGGTGGCCGTGTCGCCCCATTCTCGAAGCATCTCGCGAGTGAGTTCCGTGATCGGCTCCACGAAACCCGCCATCTGAGCTGGCTGAAACGCGGGCTGCACGAGCCGGCGCTGCCGCAGCCACAGGTCACCGTCGCTGACCACGAGCCCCTGCCCTTCAAAGCGGCCGAAGACCTGTTTGAGCCGCGTCGGCTTGCGAAAGCTTTTCGACTTTTCGACCAGCACCTCATGCACATGATCGGGGTGCGTCAGATGGAAACAGTCGAGCGGTCCGAGACGAAACCAGGCGACGTCGCCATAGCGCCGCTGAAGCCGCGAGCAAAACCTCATCAGGTCATCCCGCATGGCCGCGAGATGCCGCATCCCAAACGTGTCATTCGGCGGGCCGGGCGGGTAAACGTGATTCAATTGCCGTCTCCAAGCACGGACCTCACCCCGGACGTAGGCGTCCGGGCTACGATGATTGTGAGCCTGTCGCGCGGCACCTACGATAGCCGCCGCTGTTGGTCAGAGTCAGTTCGACAGACATGAATCCTCGTTCGAGGGCCTCCACGTGTCATCCAGCAACGAACCAATTCTCGGTGGCGACGATCTCATTCAACAACACCCTCCCGAACGGGGCGAGCGGAAGAAGAAGTACGTTGTCCTCTATTCGTGCTGTTGTTGCTGCTGCTGCTGCCTGCACACGTTGGGGGGCGCGATCGGAGCCGTCGTCGCGGGCAACTATGCTCCGGAACCCGACGAATGGGACGAGACACCGAATCGGCCGACGCATCTACCCAACAGCCAGTGGATGTTCTGGAGCAGCTTTCTCGCGGCATGTGTCATCGGCACATTGATCGCCGGATTGGTGAACCCCTCGCAGATTTCGGAATCGCTGATCGTGATTGGACTGTCGATCGTGATCCTCGGCCCGGTGTGGATGCTGGCAGCCAGCGGGTTGTCGGCGTTGCAGATCGCGGTTCGCACGGATCTGCCGTCGAAGAAGGGCTACTGGAAACAACTCGGCAAGATCACCGGCGGCATGTTGGCCGGGAGTGTGATCGGCATCCTGGCGATGATCTTGATTGGCGTGGCACTGATGTCGTTCAACCGTTGACTAAAAGTTAGCACGACGCGCAAGCGAGTGACCGCGTTCTGAACCACTCGCTTGCGCGTCGTGCTGGTCTTGTCGCATGTTTGGAAGCTTTCCGTGTCATCCAACAACAAATCATCTCTCGCGGGCAGCGATTTGATTCAGCAGCACCCACCGGAACGGGGGCAGCGGAACAAGAACCACGTTGTCCTGGTTTCCGGCGGCTGCTGTTGCTGCTGTTGTTTGCACACCCTCGGAGGCATGATCGGGATCGCTGTCGCCGGAAATTATCGTGCAGAGGCGGTCGAATCCGAGGCATCAACAGTTCGCCCAAAGCGCTTGCCCAGCAGCCAGGGGATGTTCTGGAGCAGTTTGTTGGCGGCGTGCCTTGCGAGCTTTTTCGTAGCCGTTTTCATCAACGCTGGAAACGTCTCTGAGGCGATCGAGATGACAGTGGTCTTCATGGGGATGTTTGGTCCGATGTGGTTTCTGGGAGCAAGTGTGTTGTCGGCGTTCCAGATTGCGGTTCGTATTGGTCCTGCGTTGCAGAAGGGCTACTGGCATCACCTTGGAAAAATCACGCTGGGATTTCTGGTGGGCTCAGTGATTGGCATTCTGGTGATGTTGGTCATCAGCAGCATGTCGTGACGTCTGGCGCGGGCTGACAATTCGGGGAGAAACTTGATGAAGGAATCCAATTCCACTCCGGCCGTAACGCCGCCCGCCGCCAGCAGCGTGCCGACGGTGCCGTCCACGAAGCGGCCCGTCAAACGCATACTCTGTTTTGTGTTGCTCGGCTTCTGTCTGTTGTTCGGCTGGTATTTCGCGCGTGGCACATGGGCGGCCAGCAAGATGGATGACCCGATGACTCCCGAACAGGGAGTCATTGCAAAGCTCGTGCTTTCGGACGACGGGCATCGCGAGATCCGCACGGCGGTTGTCATTCCAGTTTCTATCGAGCAGGCGTGGCGGATCCTGTCGGACTACGACGAGTGGGAGAAGATGTTTAAGACCGTGCGCCAGAAGCAACGCACGGAACCGCTCGAAGGGAACCGCCGGCATGTTGTCTCGGACGTGATGACGCCAATGGGCATGATCACGCTCGACTTCATCGTCACGCACGAAGAGCTGCCCGGCGGCGGTTATCTCGCCTGGTGGGACGCACCGACTCGCGAGCTGCCGATCAATAAGGGGGAAATCCGCATCACGCCCAATGGAGCCAATCAAACGCTTTTCGTTTACACGGTTCGCAAGAAGTATCAGCAGTATCCGGAGTTCCTGGTCAACAACATGCTGCTCAGGCACCAGCCGGACATCGTCGGCACGCTGCGGCAACGCATGATTGAAGCGGCGAATGAACAATGAGTGCCGCTCGCCCTGCTCACCCTCGGCTAGCCCTGCCCTTCACCGTCATCGCCGACGGCGAATTGCTGCACCTGATCGCGGGCGAAGAGGTGCGGTACTCGATTCGCGCGGGATCGAATGTGTCCGGATTGGCCGCAGTGTTGCGACGCTGCGATGGACGTGAATCGCTCGATACGTTGCTGCTCGAATTGTCGGAAGCAGATCGCTCGGCCATGCGGCAGTTGATTGAGCGGCTGTACGGCGAACGCATCTTGATCGACGGTCCGGTAGAACAACTTTCGGTCGCGAACCGAAATCGTTTGGCCGTCGAAGGCCGTGGCGAGTTGTCCGACCGTTTATTGAAATGCGAGTCGCACACGGTGCGTGATTTCGGCGAGCGGGGCGGCGTCAGCCCCCCGGTTGGTGCAGACATTTCCATCTCTCACCTGACCGGGGGGCTGACGCCGCCCCGTTCGCCTGAGTCTGGGACAGTGTTATCGCTCTTGTGTCAGGACACGCTCGATCCCCGCGCCGTTTTGGAATTCAACCGACGCTGTCTGCGAGCGGGGACGGGACCGTGGATGTGGGTGACGACCGGGCCGGCGAGTCGTGGCTTTGTCAGTCCGGTGTTTCTGCCGAATACGGGGCCGTGTTTAGAGTGTCTCGTGCGTCACTTTCAAAGACTCTCGCCGGTGCCACAGCTTTATGAAGCACTCGCCCGGCATGGTCAGCAAGACGGCGCATTCGCCGCCGTACCATTTCCGGCCGAGGGCCTGACGATTCTCGAACAGATCGTGCGCTGGAAGCTCGGTCAACTGAGCGGCACGCCGCATCCAGCCGTCTTTCAACTGCATGTCTTGGAACTTGACTCACTGGAAGTCAGCACGCATCGAGTGTTCCTCGATCCCACTTGCCCGGAGTGCGCCGATGCCCGCTTGGTATGAGAGCCGCTTCACGGGCTTATTCACGCTCTTCGTGCGCGTTGAGCCGAGGCCGCACGACCCCTCGCTGCCGATGACGGCCGGCGAGATGCCCGCCTGGAATGCCGGCGAACCGGAGATCGGCTGTGCGGGCGCGGGCTGGACCGCCGAAGCCTCCGAGCAAGCGTGTGTCGGCGAAGGGATCGAACGCATGCTGGCTCGCGCACTCCCGCGCGATGCGTCGATCGAAGCCGCCTGGCATTCTTGGCCGTTGGACGAACCTGCTATCGAACCAAGTCGCTGGGTTCTGTTTCATCACGATCAATACAGCTCGCGCGATTTTCCGTTCGTGCCACTTACGCCGGAAACTGTTTGCCGTTGGGTCTGCTGTCGCGAGGCGATTAACGGCGAGCCGGTCTGGGTTCCGGAAGAGTTGATGTTCCTCGTGCCTCGGCCGGGCGAATGCCAGCGACACGTTTTGGGATTCTCGACGGGCCTGTCCTCTGGCCGTATCGGCGATCCGGTTTTGTTGCGCGGTGCGCAGGAAGTCATCGAACGCGATGCGCTCGTCGGCGGCTGGTGGGGCGTCTATCCGGTCGAAGAATGGGCGGCCGAGACAGTTCGCGAGTTGCTCGGCGACGAAGTTTGGCGGCGAGTCGATCGTCCGAATCTGAGCTATCGCTTCTATCACATCCGCTCGCCGTTCAGCGCGCATGTGACGTTGGTTTCTGTGAGCGGTCATGATCGCGAAGGCTGGGTCTTCAGCGTTGGTTCCGCGTGTCGCGAGACTCGTCGAGAAAGTTGGATGAAGTCGTTACTCGAAGCGGTTCAAGGACGTCACTGCGTGCGTCGCCTGTTGGCTCAGTGGCAGGAAGAGGGCCGGCCGGCACTGAACACTCCCACGACGTTCTTCGAGCACGCGCTGTTCTATGCGGTCCATCCCGAACGGCTGTCGCAAACTGTATTGGAACAGAGCCAGCATCCGACCTCCGATTCCAGCGCCGATGCGGTCGAGAGCAGTGCGACAAGTATTCCTGGCACAGGATCCGTACCGCGACCGTTAGGGAGCGGCCCCAATCATCAAACGGATCGGCCACTCCCTAACGGTCGCGGTACGGTTTGTTCGCCAAGATTTGTTGCTACACCCGTCGAGAGTCTTCGCGACTTACAAGCGAACCTCGGAGCCGACCACCCCATCTTGTTTCGCAACCTCACGCCGCCGGCGTTGGCGACGCCTCCGTTTGATTGGCTGGTGCTGCGCGTAGTGATTCCCGGACTGCAACCGTTGCACGGCGATCATCGCTTGCCGTTCCTCGGAGGTCCGATGTGGCACGATCGGAACTGCACTGAGTGGGCCGGCATATCGCCGCACCCGTTCGCATAGAAGTAGATAATCCGTACCGCGACCGTGAGGGAGCGGCCTGCCGCGAAGGGCCGCTCCCTCACGGTCGCGGTACGGATGTGGGGCGAAAGGACACTTCAATGAATCAACTCGTCTCGTGGCTGCGACTGACGGAACTTGACCGCATCAACCTGCCGGACATGGCCGAGCGAATCGCTCAGGCGGAAGCGGACGGGAGTGTCGTCGAGCCGCGCAGTTATCCGGGTTACCCAACGTGGCGTCTGCCGCGCAGCCATCAACGCTGGTGGCCGAGCTTTGATGCGACGCTCGCCAAACGCCGCTGCGGTCGAACGCTCGAGACGAAGCTGCCCGATGCCCGCACACTCGGCCAACTGTTGCACACCGCGCACGGCATCACTGGCGACTTCTTTCGTGGACCAACTCCATCGGCCGGCGGCTTGCAAGCGCTCGAATTGTTTGTCGTGAATTGGCAGCGCGGCTGGTTGCCAGAAGGTGTCTATCACTACGACCGCTGCGGGCATCTCTTGTCGCAGATCGTTTCAGTCGCCGACGCCGAACGTTGGCGAGAACTCGTCCCTTCATTGCATCAAGTCGAAGGGGGCGCATTGCTTTGGCTGTTAATTGGCGACACACCGCGCGTCGCCACCAAATACGGCGAGCGTGGCGACCGATTCCTGTTGCTGGAGGCCGGGCACCTGATGCAGAACCTCTGCCTGGTCTCGACGAGCCTCGGCCTGAGTACGGTTCCACTCGGCGGATGTCTGGAACGGGAAGTTGCGCAGGAACTCAAACTGCCGCGCGGTGACCGCGTTTTGTATGCGGGTGTGTGTGGTCGGTCTGTTGAGTGATGGTCGCGGTACGGTCATGAAACTCCGTCTAACGTGTTTTCATCAGGCCAGCCGATCGGTATCTTGAACGCTCACACTTTGATCGAGGATTACTGATGCCGTCTCTTCGCTGTGTTGCCGTTTGTTTGACTCTCGCACTTTCGGCTTGGGCTTCTGCCAGCGCGGAAGAGGCTCCCGACTTTGAAATCGATGTGCAGCCGATCTTCACGAGGTTCGGGTGCAATGCCGGAGCCTGTCACGGCAAGCAGCGCGGGCAGAACGGGTTTCAGTTGTCGCTGTTAGGTTTCGACCCCGATTTCGATTTCGATGCCTTATCCAAAGAGTCGCGGGGACGGCGGCTCTCGCCGTCTCAGCCCGAGCAAAGTTTGTTGCTCCTGAAACCGACCGGCTTGGCTCCGCATGGTGGAGGAAAGCGTCTCGATCCGAACGGTGTGGATTTCGCGACGCTGCGGAGTTGGGTTCTCGCGGGAACACCGCGAGCGATTGCGAACGCTCCGAAGCTGGAGCGGATCAGGGTGGAGCCGAGCGATGCGATGCTCGGCGCGAACAGCCAGAAGCCGTTGAAGGTGATCGCTCACTATTCCAACGGGACGACGCGAGAGGTCACTCGACTCGCACAATTCCAGTCGAACGAATCGGCGATCGCGGCGGTCAACGACGGCGGTGTGATCTCGACGAACACGATCACCGGCGAGTCGGCCGTGATGGCTCGGTACATGAACCTGATCGCCGTCTGCACCGTCTCCATTCCCTTGCCGAACGAAGTGCCGAAAGAGATTTATGAAAAACTGCCACGCAAGAACTTCATCGACGAGCAGGTCTGGCAGAAGCTCGCGCGGCTACGGCTGACTCCGTCCGAACCCGCGGCCGATCACACGTATCTGCGGCGAGTTTTCATCGACATCATCGGACGTGGGCCGACCGCCGACGAAGCCAAGCAATTCCTGGATGATCCGTCGCCGAACAAACGCGAGGCTCTCGTCGATCACTTGTTGGCGCAACCGGATTACGCCGAGCACTGGGCGACCAAGTGGGCCGATCTCTTGCGGCCAAATCCCTACCACGTTGGCATCAAGTCGGTACTGAACTACGACGCTTGGATTCGTGACGCCTTCCGCAAGAACAAACCCTATGACCAATTCGTCCGCGAGTTGATCTCGGCGAAGGGGGGGACTTGGCGGAACGGCAGCACGAATATGTTCCGCGATAAACGGCAGCCGGAAGAGCTGACCACGATCGTCAGCCAATTGTTCCTCGGCATTCGGCTGGAGTGCGCGAAGTGCCATCATCACCCGTTCGAGAAATGGGCGCAGGATGATTTCTATTCGTTCGCCGCGTACTTCGGCCGCATCGGCCGCAAAGGAACCGGCATCTCGGCTCCGATCAGTGGTTCTGAAGAATTCATCTTCACCGGCGGCAAAGAGCGAACGGTCCTGCACCCGCAGACGCAGAAGGCGATGGAGCCGCGACCGCTGTTCGGCAACTCCCCTGCCCTGCCGCCGGACAGCGATCCGCGCGATGTGCTGGCGGCATGGATCACGTCGCGCGACAACCCGTTCTTCGCGCAGGTCATGGTCAATCGGGTTTGGTCCGACCTCATGGAACGCGGGCTCGTTGAGCCGGTCGATGACCTGCGATCTTCCAATCCGCCAAGTAACGGCCCGCTGCTGGAGGCCCTCGCCGCAGACTTCCGCGACAACGGGTACGACCTCAAGAAGCTGATCCGCCGCATCACGACGTCGCACGTTTATGGACTGAGTAGTGTTCCGAACGACCGCAACACCTCGGACACGCGAAACTATTCACGCCACTATCGTCAGCGCCTGCGCGGCGAAGTGCTGCTCGATTCGATCAGCCAGATCACCGGCACGACCGACACGTTTGCGGCCGCCGCTCCCGGCACGCGAGCCAAAGAACTCTGGACGGTGCGCATCGAGTCGCTGTTCCTCGACGCCTTCGGCCGCCCTGACGAGAACCAAGACCCGCCCTGCGAACGGACCTCCGAGCCGACTGTTGTTCAAGTCCTGCACTTGATGAACTCCGAGAATCTGTACTCGAAGGTCACCACCGACAACGGTGTCGCCGCTCAATTGGCGAAGACCGAACTCGCGCCGGCGGCCGTCGTCGAGAGCCTGTATCTGTCGATCTACTCGCGCCGCCCAACCGCAGCGGAATCCAAAATCGCCGTCGGCCTCTTCGACCAAGAAGGAGCCGTCCGCCGCCAAGTCATTGAAGACTTGATGTGGGCGCTGCTGAATACTCCGGAGTTCGTGTTCAAGGATTGAAGTAGTTCGGACGCCTACGTCCGAACAATCGCCCGGACGTAGGCGTCCGGGCTACGAAACGAGGACGCACTCATGCTCAGCATCGGTCGAATGCGAACTCGCGAATGCCGAGGGTGGACTCGGCGGGAGTTGCTTCGCGCGGGGATGCTGTCGGCAGTCGGGGTGAATCTGGCCGATGCGCTGCGGTCCGATGCGACGGCGGAGGCGGACAAAAGGACTCCGGCCAAGTCCACCATTCTGCTCTGGCTGTGGGGTGGTCCGAGTCATGTCGATTCGCTGGATGTAAAACCGAAAGCACCGGTCGAATATCGCGGGCCGTACTCTCCCATCGCGAGCAGCGTGCCGGGCTTCGACGTCTGCGAGTTATTGCCGCAGATTGCTCGGCGAGCACAGAAGTATTCGGTCATTCGGTCGCTGCGCGGAACCTCGAACGATCATGGCATCGCGGGGACGATCGGATTGACCGGCAGCAACACTGGCGCGGCAAGCCTCAGCGGACAAGTGCTGTCGGGATCGGTCAAGCCGACGCACGGGTCAATCGTGTCAAAGGTGTTGGGGTTCTCGCCGGGGATGCCGCGGTTCGTGGCCGTCGGCGGGCATCTGCATCAAGGCAAGCGACCGATCACCGGCGAAGGAGGCGCGGCGCTCGGCCCGATGCACGATCCGTTTCGATTGGATTATCACCCAGATCGAGGCATCGAGATTCCGCATCTGAAGTTATTGGACGGCCTGACGGCCAGCGGCATCGACTCGCGCGACCGGCTGCTGGCGGAGTTTGATCAACTGGCTCAACGCGTCGATCGCTCAGCGGGAATGAATCGGCTGGATGCGTTTTATCAGCAAGCCATTTCGCTGCTGACGAAGCCTGGTTCGCGCGAAGTCTTCGATTTGGACCGCGAGCCGGAATCCGCTCGGCGGCGATTTGGACGGTTCCGATTCGGTCAATGCTGTTTGTTGGCGCGGCGATTGGTCGAAGCAGGCGCTCGGTTCGTGCAGGTCAATTGGAGCTCGCACGTCGAACCGGTCGAGGATCTCGGCGACGGCGGCTGGGACATGCACGATCGCTTCTTTCAGCAGTACCAAGATCGGCACGCTTGGATGCTCGACCAAGCGTTGTCCGCGCTGCTGGATGATCTCGATGAACGTGGCCTGTTGTCGGAAACCGCTGTCGTCGTTGTGGGGGAATTCGGACGCACTCCGAAGATCAATAACCGAGCCGGTCGCGATCACTGGGAACACTGTTACTCTGGCCTTGTTGCCGGTGGCGGCTTGCGATCCGGTCAAGTCATTGGAGCCAGTGATCGGCTCGGCGAGTATCCGGCAGCTCGACCGGTCACGTCGGCGGATTTGTTCGCAACGGTGTTCGGTCAGATGGGGATCGACACCACAACGCTGACAACGAACGGCCTGCTGCCTCAAGGAAATCTGATTGAAGAATTGCTCTGATCTGCCCGGCAGAAAGCTGTTGGCTGAGAGCTGTGATCCTGTCCTCGAAAATGATGGGGTTGAAATAACAGCTTTCAGCCATCAGCCCACAGCCTTCAGCCGGACAAGAATGACAGGAATTCGGTGATGATTCGCCTGCTGCTTGTATTCGCGTTGCTGTCCGCGTTCACTGAACTCGAAGTCGTGCGGCTGACGAGCGACGGGCATCTCAAGCAACGGCCGTGTTGGTCTCCGGATGGGAAGCAGGTTGTCTTCGCGAGGCATCAGGGTTCGACGATCTTTCTGTTTCTGCGGGACTTGAAGTCCGGACAGGAAGAACGGCTGACGTCTCACACCGCAGCGGAATTCGACGCGGTGTTCTCGCCCGACGGAATGAGTTTGCTGCTGTCGTTCGACAAGGCGACTCCGGGGCAAGGGGACATCGAGATCTATCGGATGAACTTAGCAGATCGAAAGTTGACGCCGCTGGCGACGACTCAAGGAGCACTGTCGCATGAAGAGTCGCCGTGCTGGTCGCCGGATGGAAAACGGTTCGCGTTCACATCGACTCGGCATGGCAATCAAGAGTTGTACGTCGCTGATTTGATGGGCGGAGATTGGCAACGACTGACGACCGACGCCGCGATTGACGCGCATCCGAGTTGGTCTTCCGATGGCAAGACGATCGCCTTCGCGACGGGCCGTTGGGGTGATTTGGAAATTGCGCTCATCAATCCGGATGGCTCGAATCTGCGGCGGCTGACTCAGAGTAAAGGATTGGATGATTATCCCGCTTGGTCACCCGATGGCCGACGGATCGCATTCACATCGAATCGCGATGGCAACTTGGAAATCTATATGCAGCCGCTGGATGGTCCGGCGATCAACGTCACTGGCAATGAGGCGATCGACAACTTCCCGGCTTGGTCTCCGGATGGGCGGATTGGATTTGTCTCGAACCGTGATGGTGGGTTTGACGTTTATACCCGTCGCGTTCCGGAATGAGTCGCACGCGAGCCGCGTGCGCCACAGGAAACCGATCAAGTTTGCCTGTTGCGTCGCCGATTTCCCGGTTACTCTGTCTCCCCTGCCTGACTTCGTCCCGCCTGAAAAAGGAAGATTCGATGGCTCGCCGATTGAACTGCGAAGGGTTCGCGCGACGTGATTGCTTGAAGCTCGGCCTTGGTGGTTGGCTGGGGAGCGGATTTGTGTCGGCCTTGGCCGCGCGAGCCGCGGATGACTCGGCTCCGATCGCGCCGAAGGCCAAAGGCTGCATCCTGATTTGGATGGATGGTGGTCCTACGCATTTTGAGACGTTTGATCCAAAACCGGCGGCTCCGGCGGAGATCCGTGGTGAGTTCGATGCGATCGCGACGAAGCTGCCCGGCGTCCATTTCTCGGAGCACATGACTCGGCTGGCTGGCATGTTAGACAAGTTCACGATGATTCGTTCGATCCGACACGATCAGAACAATCACGGAGCCGGAAATCATTACATGATGACGGGAGCACCGACTCGCATCCCGGTCGGTTGCGGCGCGTTCGTCAGTTTTCATCCAAGCATGGGTGCGGTCGCTTCGCATGAGCTGGGCCGGCCGAACGGACTACCCGCGTACTTTTCGATTCCGTCGATGACCCGCTCCGGTGGCCCGAATTTCCTGGGAGCCAAGCACGCTCCGTTTGTCGTCGGTGACGACCCGAATGGAGCCGGCTTCCGAGTTCGCGATGTCGCGTTGCCGAAGGGACTGACCGAAGACAAATTTCATCGGCGCGGCGATTTGCGAAAGTTGGTCGATACGCTGCCGCGCATGAACGAGAAAGCGGCGGGCGATCCGGCGCTGGCGCTCGACGACTACTACAAACAAGGATTCGATTTGGTGACTTCGCCGCTGGCTCAAGCCGCATTCGACATCCACAAGGAACCGGAAGCCGTCCGAGCACGGTACGGCCGGAGTTCCTTCGGCCAGCGACTGCTGTTGGCTCGACGATTGATCGAAGCGGGCGTGCCGTTCGTCACCGTGAATGACGGCGGCTGGGATCATCACGCGGACCTCTTCACTTCTTGCTCAAAGCGTCTGCCGGAATGGGACAACTCCGTCGCCACGCTGATCGAAGACCTCGGCGAGCGAGGATTGTTGGACACGACGATCGTCACGGCTCTGGGCGAGTTCGGACGCACGCCAAAACTCTCGACGCTGACCGGCCAGAAAAAGGCGGGCCGCGATCACTGGTCAAGCGCGATGTCGGTCCTGATGGCCGGCGGTGGGACGCCCGGTGGCGTTGTCGTCGGTGCGACCGACAAGCACGGCTACTCGGCGGTTGAACGAGTTTGTTCGCCGGAGAATTATGTCTCGACGATTTACACGAAGCTCGGCATCAACCCGGACAAGATGCTGTACACGGCACAGGGCCGACCGACGCACTTGGTCAGCAATCCGGCTCCGATCGCGGAGTTGATGTCGTGACGTCAGCGCTGCTCATGCTTGCGGCGACTTTGGTCGCTGCTCCGCCAACCGTCACCGCTTTGTTCCCGGCTGGTTGCCAAGTGGGGCAGTCCGTCGAAGTCACCGCGCAAGGTGCGCTGGGTGACAAGCCGCAAGCGTGGATCAGCCGCGAAGGCGTGAAGCTGGAGTTCGCCGAGAGCGGCAACAAGTTCAAAGTCATCATTGCCGAGAATGCCGCGCCGGGACTGTGTTGGATTCGAGTCTTCAATGCTGAGGGCGCGTCGTCGCTTCGTCCGTTCGTGATCGGCACGTTGGCGGAGGTCGCCGAGAAGGAACCGAACAACTCGGCGAAGGAGGCTCAGAAGCTCGAATCAAATCAGGTTGTCGTCAACGGCGTGTTGGACAAGGGGGGCGATGTGGACACGTTCGCCGTCTCATTGAAGGCGGGGCAGACGCTGGTCGCGTCGCTGATGGCGAAGGGCACGCTGGGGTCGCCGATGGATGGTGTGCTGCAAGTGCTCGGACCGCGCGGGTTCGTGATGGAGCACAATGACGACGATCATGGGTTCGATCCGCAGATTGCGTTCACGGCTCCGGCGGATGGCGAGTACGGCGTGCGCGTGTTCGCGTTTTCGGATGTGGCGAATTCGAGCATCGCATTCGCGGGTGGCGCCAACTTCATCTATCGGCTGACGCTGACGACCGGGGCGTTTGTGGATCATGCGCAGCCGATGTCGGTCGAGCGAGTGGCTGTCGCAGACGAGCCGCCTGCACTACGGAAGTTGCGATTACATGGCTGGAATTTGCCACCGGAGCTGGTTGAGTTGCCGGCGGACTCCGTTGTGGATTCGTTTGTGGTGCGTCACGCGCTGCTTGGCAACACGTTGACGTTGCCGGTTGAGGCTCATCCGTCCGAAACCGAATTGAAAGAACCGGCTCCAGAACCTCAGGAAGTTGTCGTGCCGTCGTCGATGACCGGTGTGATCGGTAAGCCGGGAGAAGTCGATGTCTTTCGTCTCAAGCTGGCGGCGAAGCAGGCGATTGTGATTCGGACGGATGCGCGCTCGGCTGGGTCTCCGCTCGATCCGGTGTTGAGGATTTTGAAAGCGGACGGTTCGCAGTTGCAGGAAGTCGATGACGGCTCGAAGGGGGACTTCGATCCCGATGCGAACTTCACGCCACCGGCAGAAGGGGAATATCGCATCGCGATTACGGATCGGTTCGGCATGGGTGGGCCGCGTTTTTTTTATCGGATCACCGCCCTGCCCTCTCGGCCGGATTTTGAGTTGCGTGTCGCAGCGGACTCGTTCGTGTTGAGTTCGGACAAGCCACTCGAAATTCCAGTGACGGTGGATCGCCAGCGCGGGTTTGCTCCAGAGATTGAAGTCATCGCGATCGAGTTGCCGGAGAAAGTGACGGCCGAGGCGGTGGTTTCCGAGAAGACCGGCGACAAATCAAAATCGGTCAAGCTGGTGCTCAAAGCGGAAGCGGGAGTCAGCTATTCCGGTCCGATCCGTATTCGCGGCCGAGTGAAAGCCGAGCCGCCGATCGAGAAGCCGGCGCTGACGACATTGACATCCTTCGGCGCGACGACGGGAGATTTGTGGTTGACCGTGAGTGCTCCTGCCGCGAAGTGACGGGGTCGTGTCAGGGAAAAGCTGACTGACTCGTAATCTGCCTGGCTTGGTGATTCGGACAAACAGGCCGTAGAACCTCGCGACATTGATGGATCAAGGCCGTCACGTCCGAGAGCACCATGACCGCATACCACCCGCCGCGCGGCGAGGGATCGAATTCGTTTGAGAGACTGAAGCGGGCGATCGAGCACGCGGGGCATCTACTCCCGGCGCAGGGGCCGATCACGGTTTTCATCCATCACAACACATTGCATGCGTTTGAAGATTTGTCGTTCGATGAAGGGGTCCAAGCCGGTGCGCGGATCTTCGGCTGTTTGCCGTATCTGCCGGAGGATCGTTATCGGCAGGAGTTGGCTCGCGGGCGGATTCGTGTGGACGACCTGGCCGAGGTGCTGCACGACGACTTGGGTGACCAATCGGATGGGCTGATTGGTCCGTTGGGAACCCGCTATCACCTGCGACTGACGATGTTGCAGTACCCGTCGCGGCTGGGGCCGACGGAAGAGTTGCGCTGGTTCGTGGCCGAGACGGATGCACTGACGCGCGTCCGCAAAGATGCTCCGCCGGAAATGCGCGAACGGTTACTGCAGGAGACTCGGCATTGGGTGATGCGCGATCTGCGGAATGCTCAGCGCAGTCATGGCGAATCGCCGTCGAGTATTGGTCGGGCCATTTCGGCTCTGCGCGAGCGAGCGGTCGTCGCCGATTTGCTGGAGCGACTCGGTGAGTCTTCCATCGAACAGTGGGGCGAGGCGACGTGGGAGGCATTCACACTGCAAGCCTTGTGGAATGTCTGCCGCGTTGGCGTGGAGCAGGTTTCCAACCTGCCAGCGAATGAAACTGGCGAGCGGGGCGGCGTCAGCCCCCCGGTCCCGCGACAAACAACTCACCGGAGGGCTGACGCCGCCCCGCTCGCCAGGGGAACGCGGCATCGCGATCTGCTGTTTGAGGTGACGGGCGAAGACAGCGACTCAAAAGTCAATGACCTGTTGATTCGGTTCAGCGCAGCGTTTCTCGATCAAGGCATGGCGCGGTGGACGTTGCCGAATCGCGAAGCCGGATTCTTCAAAGCCTTCTGTTCGCTCTACCGAGCATCCGGCGAATCGCCCGATTGGTGCCGTCTGGGATTGGCGGCGGAACTCTCGCGGCTTGAGGACAACGGCATCAGCCCCTTGGAGTCGGTTGCGGAATCGTTGCAAATGCTGGGGGTCGAGGAAGCAGAGTGGGAAGAGTTCATTTCAGCGACATTGCTGTCGCTGCGCGGTTGGGCCGGAATGATTCGGCAAATGGAATTGCGAGCCGATCGCGTGCGCGTGCCGGCACCGCCCGGCAGCGTCACCGAGTTTCTGGCCGTCCGCCTGATCCTGAAGCGGCTCGTCCTGGCGGAGATCGCCGAACGCACGCTGGGCAAAGCGGTGCCGCTCGATCGGCTGCGCGACACGTTGCGGTCGCGACTGGAAGAACGGGACGCACTCGATCCGGATCAGCGCGCCTTCCTGATTTTTCAGCTCGCGCAAGTGCGGGGCTGGAGTCCTTCGGCACTGTTGCGAATGTCAAAACAAGTTTGGTCTCTGTTGGTCGCCGAAGTCGAAGTGTTTTCGGAATTGGAGCGGCGGCGCGTATTTCATCAGGCGTATGAGCGGAAGTTTCGTCAGCAGACACTCGATGCGCTGGCGTTGCATGGGAAAGGTCCGGCCGAGCGAGTTCGTTCGCCAAAGTTTCAGGCGGTCTTTTGTCTCGACGAACGTGAAGAGTCGATGCGGCGGCATCTCGAAGAAATTGCTCCGCAGACTGAGACGTTCGGCGCGGCGGGCTTCTTCAACATCCCGATTTACTATCGAGGTGCCGGGGATGCGCATTTCGTTCCGCTGTGTCCGATCGTGATTCATCCGCAGCATTGGCTGGTCGAAGATGTCGCCATCACGCATGAAGTGGCTGCTCAGCGGCGTGCGAAGACTCGGAAGGCGATCGGAACGGCTTCGCATCGGATGCACGTTGGTAGCCGCAGCGCGGCGGGCGGGGCCGTTCTGACCGCGAGCTTGGGCGTGTTGGCGTCGATCCCGTTGGTCGCCCGCGTGTTGTTCCCGCGTTTGACGTCGCTGATTCGCGGCACAGCCAGCCGACTTGTGAAGCCGCCGGAAGCGACGCAGTTGCGGCTCGAACGGAAAACGCCCGATCCCGGACCAGACGACGATCACATTGGACTGAGCCTGGAGGAAATGACGAACAACGGGGAACGGCTGTTGCGCGACATTGGCTTGACCACCGGGTTTGCTCGACTGGTCGCGATCATCGGGCATGGCTCGAACAGTTTGAACAATCCACATCGGTCGGCTTACGAGTGCGGCGCGTGCGGCGGCAACGCGGGAGCTCCGAACGCGCGCGCGGCCGCGCAGATTTTGAATGACCCGCGCGTCCGCAATGAACTCTTCAATCGAGGCTTGATCGTTCCACCCGACACGGTGTTTGTCGGCGCTTATCACAACACCTGTAACGACCGCCTGACCTTCTCGGACCTCGATCGGCTGCCGAATTCGCATCAGGCGGAGTTCTCCGAGTTTCAACGGAGCATCGACGAGGCGTGTGACCGGAACGCTCACGAACGCTGCCGGCGGTTCATGTCGGCTCCGTTGAACATGACTTTTCCGGCAGCGCGGCGGCATGTGGAAGAGCGGGCGGAAGACTTGGCGCAGGCTCGGCCGGAGTGCGGACACGCGACGAACGCGATCTGCATCGTGGGACGCCGCGAGCGGACTCGCGGGTTGTACTTGGATCGGCGGGCGTTTCTGGTTTCGTATGATCCGAACGCAGACGACAACGACGGCACGATCTTGACGCGATTGATGAGCGCGGTCGTGCCGGTCTGCGGCGGCATCAGCTTGGAATACTATTTTTCGTACATCGACTCGGTCGGCTGGGGCTGCGGGACGAAGCTGCCGCACAACATCACCTCACTGCTGGGCGTGATGGACGGCGCGGCCAGCGACCTGCGCACCGGCCTGCCGTGGCAGATGGTCGAGATTCACGAACCGGTGCGGCTGCTGATCGTGCTGGAAACGACGCCGGAAAAGTTCAGCGCGATCATGGACCGCTACGAAGACATCGGCAAAGCGTGTCGTCATGGCTGGGTTCAAGTCGTGACGTGGAATCCCGACTCGGGGGAGATGCAAATTCTGCACGGCGACCACTTCGAGCCGTATCGGCCAGAAGCGAAGGAATTGCCGAAGGCCGAGACCTCGACCGATTGGTATCGCGGCTGGCGCGATCATTTGGAATTTGCGGAGATCGAACCGGCGGCAGTGACATGAATTCAGCTTTCGGTGAGCCGGTGGGCGTCAGCCCCCGGACGAGTGACAAGTGAGATTCGTCCGGGGGCTGACGCCCACCGGCTCGCCTAAGAGTACGAGAACAACACCATGTGGGAACTCGATTATTGGATTCAGTCATTGGGCGTGACGGTGGTCGCCGCACCGGCGATGTTGCTGGCGGTGTTGGGGCTGTTGTCGTTGCTCGGCCGATTGAAGTCGGAGCAAACCATCAGCCGGATTGTGCAGTGTGGCGT
The DNA here is from genome assembly GCA_945893045.1 of Planctomyces sp. SH-PL62. GTDB lineage: Bacteria > Planctomycetota > Planctomycetia > Planctomycetales > Planctomycetaceae > SXKJ01. The sequence continues at coordinate 5,514 of CAMDEA010000024.1, read as the reverse complement.
GGTCGTCGGTTTAATGGCGTCGCTCGCGCTGTTGGGATTGATGCTCGTGACCGGCCGGCGGCATATCGAGTTTGGGTTCGGACATTGGGTCTCGATCCCGAATTACGACTTCTGGATTAAGTTCGAGTTCGACCGATTAAACGTGCCGTTTGTTCTGCTGACATTCATTCTGTGCGGCACGATCAGCGCGTTCTCGACGCGGTACATGCACCGCGAATCGGGTTATGTGCGGTTCTTTGTGCTGTTCGCGTTATTTCAGTTGGGCATGATCGTGACCTCGTTGGCCTGCACGATCGAAACGCTCTTCGCGGGTTGGGAGATGGTCGGCTTGTCGTCGGCGTTGCTGGTGGCGTTCTTTCAGGAACGGCCGGCTCCGGTGCGAAACGGTTTGCGCGTGTGGATCGTGTATCGCGTCTCGGACGCGGCGCTGTTGATGGCGTCGGTGGTGGTGCATCACCTGACCGGCAGCGGGGACTTCGACAACTTCTTGGGGCGTGCCGCTTGGCCAGAGGGACATGGCTCGCTGGAGGGTTCCTCGGCGTTGCTGGTCGGCTTGCTGCTGTTGCTGGCGGCGGCTGGCAAGTCGGCTCTGATTCCGTTCTGCGGTTGGTTGCCGCGGGCGATGGAAGGACCAACTCCGTCGAGCGCGGTGTTTTACGGAGCGCTGTCGGTCCATCTCGGTGCGTTCTTGCTGCTGCGTGCGAGTCCGATCCTCGATGTGTCGCCGCCGCTGTGCGTGGTGATCGTCGTCTTGGGACTGGCGACGGCGCTGTTTGCGTCGCTGGCGGGGCGCGTGCAGACGGACATCAAATCGGCGTTGTCGTTCGCGTCACTGACGCAGGTCGGGCTGATCGTCGCCGAGATCGGTTTCGGTTTGCGGTACATCGCACTGGTTCACATCATCGGCCATGCGTGCTTGCGGACGTTGCAGTTCGTGCGAGCGCCGACGCTGCTGCGCGACTACAACGCGATCGAAAACGCGATCGGAGATCGGCTGTCTCCCGGTGCCGTGCCGATGTCGCGACGGCTTTCGGATCGCGTCGCCGCCTGGTTTTATCGACTCGCGCTGGAGCGAGGTTATTTCGACGCGGTCCTGACCGACTACTTGGTCCGACCGTTTGTCCGCGCCTTTGAATGGTGCGACGCGCTCGAACGTCGCTGGACCCACTTTTTGTCTGGCGACCCAACTCCGGCTTCCGACAAGGCTGATCGATCACCGAGTTCGTTGGACGATCTGGCATGAGTGAGCGGCACGGCGCTAGCCGCCGGTCAACACACACGACCGGCGGCTAGCGCCGTGCCGCTCACAAATTTGAAATCTCAAATCTGAAAAGTGGCTGATGACCGACCTGCATTTCCCTTGGCTCGAACTTTCGATCTTGATCCCGCTGATCGGCGCGGTCCTGGTCCAGCGCTTGCGCGACCCCGTGCAGGCTCGGACTTGGAGCGTCGTCGCGTCCGGGCTGACGCTGATGAGTGCGTTCGCGGCGTGGGAAGATTTCGGATTGCTCAATGCGAAAGAGGCGGATGATGCCTGGCATCTGCTGTCGCGGTTGTTCGGCCACGAATTGTTCGTCATCGATCAACTCAGTGCTCCGCTGTTGCCGCTGACGGCTCTGCTCTACACGCTGACGATCTTCACGACGCTGCGGACGAAGATTCGACGGTTCTCGTTTCCGTGGACGCTGGTCTCGGAAGCCATCACGCTGGCGACGCTCAGTTGCAAGCTGCCGTGGCTGGTCATCGTGTTGCTCGCGGCGGGAACGGTCCCGGCGTTTGTCGAATTGCGGACTCGCGGTCAATCCACGCGCGTGTATTCGCTGCACATGGGGCTGTTCGTGGGACTGCTGGTCGTTGGCGGAGCATTCGTCGCGATCGAAGGTGAGCGTGTGCATTCGCTGCTGGCGATCCTGCCGCTGTTGGCCGCCGTTTGCGTGCGGAGCGGAGTGGTCCCGTTTCATTGCTGGATGACCGACCTGTTCGAGAAGGCGACGTTCGGGACCGCGCTCTTAACGACCGTGCCGATCGCCGGAGCCTATGCCGCGATTCGCCTGGTCCTGCCGATCGCTCCCGGCTGGGTGTTGCAGAGCATTGGGATCATCTCGCTGGTGACGGCGGTCTACGCGGCCGGGATGGCGTTGGTTCAGAAAGAAGGCCGGCGGTTCTTCTGTTATCTCTTCTTGAGTCACTCGGCGTTGGTGCTCAGCGGCTTGGAGATGGTGACGTCGATCGGTCTGACCGGCGCGCTGTGCGTGTGGCTGTCGATGATTCTGTCGCTGGGCGGTTTCGGCCTGACGCTGCGCGCGTTGGAATCCCGGCGCGGTCGTCTGAGCTTGATCGACTTTCAAGGTTTGTACTCGCACACGCCGACGCTGGCGGTCTGCTTTGCACTGACCGGCCTCGCGAGCGTCGGTTTCCCCGGCACAGCCGGATTCGTCGGCGGCGAACTGCTGGTGGACGGAGCCGTCGAAACCTATCCGCACTTTGGCATCGCGGTCGTGATCGCCGCCGCGCTGAATGGCATCGCGGTCGTGCAAGCCTACTTCCGACTCTTCACCGGCAAGATTCACGTCTCGACGGTGGACTTGAGCATCGGCCCGCGCGAACGCATCGCCATGTTGACGCTGGTCGCCATGCTGCTGCTCGGCGGCTTGTCTCCACAGTTCATCGTCGAGTCCCGCCACCATGCCGCCACCGAATTGCTGGACCAACGAGCCACACTGAGCAACGACGAAGTCCCGCCACATCAGCCGTAAACCCAAGGTTGACTCTGGTCACGCAGGAAGTGTTTTCAGCACGACGCGCAAGCGAGTGGTCGTTCGAGGACAAGCCCCCGATGGGTTTCCCGGACAACCACTCGCTTGCGCGTCGTGCTACTTCTATTCGCGAGCAAACTGTAACGCCCGTTACCGAACCGCCTCGCTGATCGTCTGGTCGGAGGAGAGGGCGTTGAGCCATTCGGACTGCGGTTGGCCCTGGTCGCGCAGGAAGTGAAGCAGACTCAGCGCCGCACGCTCCGCTCGCAACGCAGGCGAAGAATGCACGGACGCCTCCGGGCTTGCCCCGGTGGTTCCCGCGCTCTGAAGCTATGGTGTGGAATGGCAGAAAGACTCCACGATCGAAGCATTGTTGAGCGATCGTGGCCCGTAGCTTCAGAGCGCGGGAACCACCCCCGCGAGGGGGGTGGCGTTATTTCCATTCGCGGGCGAATTGCAGGGCGCGTTGGCGGACGGGTTCGCTGAGGGTTTGGTCGGAGGAGAGGGCGTTGAGCCATTCGGACTGCGGTTTGGCCCTGGTCGCGCAGGAAGTGAAGCAGACTCAGCGCCTCACGATCCGCTCGCAACGTGGGATGGCCGCCCTCGGCCGTCTGTGGTGGCACGCGCTCGAGGCGGGTCTCCTGGCCCCGCCGCTGGGATGACCGAAGGTCTCCACCGTTGGGTTCAGACTTCATGGTCCTGTTGTCCGGCTTCGATCATGCGTTGCCTGTTTCGGGGAGACCTGCGCCAAACGCGTCGATGCCTATGACTTGTGACGCCAACTTCGCGTGTCTATTTTGGCAATCGTCTTGGTGGCAGCGATGAGGGCGACGGCATCCGAGTCGAATTGCCACGATGCCCCAGCGACTTTGGGAAATAAAAATGCACACGACTCTTGTCGAACGAACGATTGATGACCTGTTGCAGTGGAAACGGCGGAAGATGCTTTACGCCAACCCTGAATACCAGCGGGGCACAGTTTGGGATGAATCGCAGCAAAAGCGGCTTGTGGACTCAGTGATGCGTGGCTACCCGATCCCGCTGCTTTACTTGCACCACAAGAAGGAAGAAGTAGCCGGGGCCAATAATGACAGGTTCGAAACGATCGACGGGCAGCAGAGGATCGAGGCTCTTCATCGATTCAGCGAAGACGGGCTTAAGTTGTTTGACCCCGTTGCGGATGAGAAAAAAGCCCAGTTCCCCAGTTTCATCAAGGAACAGCCCTGCGGATGGGCGGGCAAGTCTTTCGGCCAGTTGGAGAAGGATGAGCAACTACGGTTTAGAAATACGAAGCTACCGGTGGTGATCATAGAGACTCACTCGGAGAACGAAGCTCGTGACCTATTCATCCGCTTGCAGGCCGGCATGCCTCTCAACGCACAGGAGAAACGCGATGCTTGGCCTGGGGATTTCACTGACTTCATTCTCAAGATCGGTGGCAAGCCGGAAATTGAGAGATACCGCGGCCACGAGTTCTTTAATTCGGTTGTGAAGCCCAGCAAAAAGAACCGCGGGGATTGTCGGCAGCTTTCCGCTCAGATGTTCATGCTATTTATGGCACGTCGTGAATCGGGAGGCGAGAAGCTGTGCGGCATCGACCGTGAGAGCATCGACGTCTTTTACTACAAGCATCTGACATTCGATTCCCAATCCGCCGAGGCACAACGGTTCAAAGAGATCCTTGAGTTCCTCTGGCTCTCGCTAAGTCTTGGAGGTCGTCGCCAGAAGAAGATGGCAGGACACGAAGCGATCCACTTGATGCTGTTGGTTGACGAGTTGCTTGATGATTACACGCGAGATTGGGCAGCGAACCTGCCAGACGCCTTGGATTCGTTCCGACTCAGCGTGACAGCGGATAGGAAGAATCGGCGCGGCGAATACTGGGTCGAATATGGGCAGTTGACTCAGACCGGTTCTCACGCAGCAGAGACGATCGTCCACCGACACAAGTTTTTTGTACAGAAAATGCTTGAGTTGCTGAAGCCGGAGAAGATTCCTTTCCAACCAAATGTTTTGAGTGAGTAAGGAGAGTGCAATGACTCGCACCAGTACATCCCATCGTGGGGAAAAGGACGACGATGGCTTCACTGCAAAGGGCCGTGTCATCAAAGCGTTTTTGGCGAACCACGATATCACCCCCGAAGAAGCCTATCGTCAGGCAGGTCTTGTTGAGCATAAATTGAGTTCAGTGAGGGGCTGGCTGCGGAATACAAGGTTATTGTGGGACGCTGGCCTTGAACGGGACGGCGACATAACCATCCCGAAAGAAGTCCTCCCAATGTGGCGAAATGCACTTCGCTCTAAAAACAGCAAGTGAGGTCGAACCCCATGCCGACGATTCAGTTGAAAGCACACTTTGACGGCCATGCCATTCAGCTTGACGAGCATTGTGAGTTGCCGCGCGATGCGCAGTTGCTCGTGACGGTCGTGCCGTCTCCTGAGGTTGAGGGCGAAACGGTCTCACCATCGCAGCCAACGGAAATCGACGATTGGATTCGCGAAGTCGAGACGCTGGCGGCAGACGTTGACGAAGAGGATGGTCCGCGATTGCAGTCGGCGGTCGCGGAGGTTCGTCGGCAGGCTCGCGATTTGGCTCGGCGCGGGATGGGGACGTTGCCGTGAGCTTGTACTTTCTCGACACGAATCATCTCAGTGCGGCTCTGCAACGAGTGTCGCCGGTGCGCGATCGGCTCTTCGAGGCGATTCGTCGTGGCGACCGATTTGGAACGTGTCTGCCAGCCCTCTGTGAACTCGAAGC